>NZ_JBITMC010000003.1:4764-441125 GCF_044465805.1 Micromonospora sp. NPDC049497
TGGGGGGCGCGCCCCCCCCCCCCCCCCCCCCCCCCCCGCGGGCGGGGGGGGGGGGGGGGGCCCCCCCCCCGGGGGGGGCCCCCCCCCCCCCCCCGCTCCCGGTTCAGCTGATCGTCGCCAGCAGGTCCCGGCAGGCCCGCTCGCAGGCGCGGCAGGCGTCGGCGCAGATCCGGCAGTGCTCGTGCTTGTCGGCGTGCCCGGCACACTCGTCCCCGCACGACTTGCAGGCCGTGGCGCACGCCTCCAGCAGGGTACGGCTGATGTTCGCGTCGTAGCCGGTGTGGCGGGACAGCACCCGGGCCGTGGTCGCGCAGATGTCGGCGCAGTCCAGGTTCGTCCGGACGCACTTGGTCAGCTCGGCGACCATGTCCTCGCTCAGGCAGGCGTCCGCACACGCGGTGCAGGCCTGGGCGCAGTCGTTGAGGGCGTCGATCGCCGCCGCGAGCTTCGCGCGGTCCAGGTTGATCGACTTCGGGTACGTCTCCAGCATCGGCATCGTGGTGCTCGGCATCAGGAAGTCCTTCCTCTCCGTGTTCCCTCTGCCCTACCCGAAGAGTCCCAACACACACCGGGTGACACCGGAAGAAGCCTGCCTCCAGCCCACCGGCCGCGGTCAGTGCCTGGTTGTCCTGGCTGCCCGGTCGACCAGGGCCTGGGCCACGTCGCGGACCTTGCGGTTGGAGTCCTGCGACACCTTGGCCAGGACCGCGAACGCCTCGGCGGGGGTGCAGCGGCGCTGGGCCATGATGATGCCCTTGGCCTGCTCGATCACCGCCCGGCTGGCCATCGCCTCCTGCATCTGCCGGGCCAGGGCGGCGGTGCTGTCGTAGAGATGCGCGTTGGCCAGGGCCACGGCGGCGTACGCGGCGAAGGTCTGCAGGACCGCGACCGTGTCCTCGTCGAAGGCGTGCGGGGTGCGGGCGTAGACGTTGAGCGCTCCGACCACCGCCTCCTGGATGGGCAGACCGATCGAGACCGAGCTGGCCACCCCCACCTTCGCCCCGCGTTCGGCCCAGTCCGGCCACCGGTCCTCGGCGGTGAGATCGGGCACGGACATGACGTCGCCGCTGGCGGCGGCGTCCAGGCAAGGTCCGCGTCCCTGCGCGTACTGCCGCTCGTCCATGTCGCGGGCCACGTCGTCGGTGAACGCCGCGGTGTGTCCGATGCCGTCGCGGACCAGCGTGACCGACACCTCCACCGGTACGGGCAGGACGCGTCTGGTCAGTTCGGCGACGCGCTGCAGGACATCGTCGAGGTCGGCCTCACCGAGCTTGATGCGGCCGAGTTCGGCGAACGCGTCAGCGGGGTCCGTGGGCGGTCGGGTCATGGCACCAGGTCCTCATGACCGGCACGCCCGCAGAACCGGAAAGGGGTGAGCGTGCGGATGGCAGCCCGCGCGTCGCGGGCCGCTGCACGGACCCACCGTGGCGGAGCCGGGACCAACGCCGCTGCCCGACGCCGATTCGCCACACCCGATACGGCGGATGTGGGCTACAGGCACGCCACGATACCCTCCCGCCGACGGGCGCCTCCACGTCACCGGATCGACGCGGGCCCGGTGCTGCTGCGCTGGGCGGTGTTTCTTCCCCTCACTCGGCGACGACGAGCGCCTGGGGTGCGGCGGCCTTCATCCGCGTACGCAGCCACTTGAGCTGGATCGCCGTCTCCCCCTCGCAGCGCCGCACGACCGCGAGCAGGTCCTCGTCGCGGGCGCCGTAGGCGGCCTGGCCGACGACGGTCCAGGCGATGTCGCACTCGGCGGCCATCAGGTACAGGTCCTGCAGGTCACGCAGGAGGCCGATGCCGCCGGTGCGGGTGCCGGTGAACAGTTGCGAGTGCAGCCGGTCGGGTTCGACGGGGGCGTCCTCGGAGTAGCGGGCGGCGAACGGGTGCAGCTGTTCGGCGTGCGCGTCGCAGCGCCGCGCCTGCTGCTGGCAGAGGTGATGGATGTCGGGTTCCTCCGCGTGGGCGTCGGCGACCTGCCGGAACGCGTCAGCGAGGTTGACCTGCGCGCGGTGGAGGAGACCGAGGTAGTGGGCGAGGTGCACGGCTCACTCCTTTTCGCTGGTGGCCCGGGCGGCCGGTCCGCCGACGGTGGGCGGCACGCCGGCGTCCGGGGGCGGCGCACTGCCGCCGACCGTCGGCGCCGGAGCGGGTACGCCGCCGCTGTCGGCGAGTTTCGCCACCGCGACGGCGGCGACCTTGAAGAGGGGCTGCTTGGAGACCGGGTCCCACGCGGTGATGGTCAACTCGTTCGCCGCCCGGGGAGTGCGGTCGGCCGGATCCTGGTCGAAGTAGCCGTAGTGGAACGGCACGAAGACGACGCCCGGACGGATGCCGCTGATCCGCGCGCGGGCCTGGATTCCGCCGCGCGGGGACGAGACGCCGACCAGGTCGCCCTCGGCGATGCCGAGCCGGGCCGCGTCGTCCGCGTTGAGTTCCACCCACACGTCCGGCGCCGCCCGGTTCAGCTGGGGCGCGCGGCCGGTCTTGGTGCGGGTGTGGAACTGGTAGACGGTACGGCCGGTGGTGAGCAGCATCGGGTGGTCGTCGTCGGGTACCTCGGGTGAGGGCTGGTAGTCGACGGTGTGCAGGAACGCCCGCCCGCGCGGCTCCTTGGCGCGGTACTCCGGCTCGGTGAACTCCGCCCCGGTGGCCAGGTCGTGGCCGTACGTCTCGCAGTAGTCCGGGTCGGTGTTGAAGTGCCCGTCGGTGTAGAGGCGCTCGGTGCCGTCGGGGTGCTCGTCGGTGCAGGGCCACTGGATGCCGGAGCCGCCGCGCAGCCTGTCGTACGTGATGCCGGTGTAGTCGCACGGCCTGCCCCGCGAGCACTCCTTCCAGTCCTCGAACACCTCCTCCGGCCCGGTCCACGGGATCAGCGGGTCGCCGTCCCGGTCACGGAAGTCCATCCGGCGGGCGTAGTCGAGGAAGATGTCGAGGTCGGGCTTCGCCTCGCCGGGTGGGTCGACGGCCTTGTCGGAGATGTGCACCGTACGGTCGACGCTGGTGAACGTGCCCGTCTTCTCCCCCCAGGTCGCGGCGGGCAGCACCACGTCGGCCAACTCGGCGGTCTCGGTCAGGAACAGGTCCTGCACCACCACGAACAGCTCCGGCTTCGCCAGGATCCGCCGGATCCGGGACAGCTCCGGCAGGGACACCGCCGGGTTGGTGGCGGTGATCCAGAGCAGCTTGATCGAGCCCTGCTCGGCGTACCGGAAGATCTGCATGGCGTGCGTCGGCGGCGCCCAGTGCGGGATGGTGTCCACGTCGACGTTCCACAGCCGGGCCAGGTCTTCGATGTGGGCGGTGTTCTCCCAGTTGCGCAGGCCGGGCAGGTCGCCGTCGGCGCCGGTCTCCCGGGTGTTCTGCGCGGTGGGCTGGCCGTTCATCTGGTAGATCCCGGCACCGGGGCGGCCGATCATGCCCCGGACCAGGTGCAGGTTGTTGACGCCGCAGGCGGCGGCGGTGGCCTGGTTGGACTGGTAGAAGCCCTGCAGCACGGTCGACAGCAGCCGCTGCGAGGTGCCGAGCAGTTCGGCGGCGCGCTCCACGTCAGCCGCCGGCACGTCACAGATGTCGGCGACCCGGCGCGGCGGGTAGCCGTCGACGATCCGGCACAGCTCCTCGAAGCCCAGGGTGTGCGCGTCGACGTAGTCGCGGTCGTACCAGCCGCGCCGGATGATCTCGCGGAGCAGGCCGTTCATCAGGGCCATGTTGGTGCCGTTGCGGACGGCGAGGTGCAGGTCGGCCTCCCGGGCGACCGGGGTGGCCCGCGGGTCCACGGCGAGCATGGCCGGTGGGTTCGGGCCGCGCCGCCGGTCCAGCATCCGCATCCACAGCACCGTCTGCGTCTCCGCGACGTTGTGGCCCCACAGCGCGATCGCGTCGCAGTGGTCCACGTCGGTGTACGAGCCGGGCTGGCCGTCGGTGCCGAAGCTCGCCTTCATCGCCGCCGCCGCGGTGGCGGTGCAGAGGCGGGTGTTGCCGTCCATGTGCGGTGTGCCCAACCCGGCCTTGCCGATCACGCCGAGCGTGTAGTAATCCTCCAGGAACAGCTGGCCGGAGGTGTAGAAGCCGAAGTGCCCCCACCCGCCCGGCCCGTCGAGGAGTTCCTTCGACCGGGCCACGACACGGCCCATCGCGGTGTCCCAGTCCGTCTCGACCAGGCGGTCACCGTCCCGGACCAGCGGTCGGGTCAGCCGGTCCCGGCTGTGGTTGGCCTGCCAGCCGTACAGATCCTTCGGGTCGACACGACCGCGGTTGATCCGGTCCACCGCCCGGCCGCGTACCCCGACGATCCGCCCGTCGGCGACCGCGATGTCCAGCGCGTCGCCGTTGGAGTGCAGCACCGACGCCGACTGCACCCACCGGTCCACGTCGGCATCGGTACGTCCGTCGCCCAGGTAACGGTCCACCCGCACCGGCCACGGCTGCCCCGGCCCGTACGGGGTCCGCTCACCCCACGGGTCGGCGATCCGGTCAACCACGACGCGCTCCCTCCGACGACTGCTCAGGTGCCGCCCACAACGGCATCGGCCGGCCCGACACCCGCCCGTACAGCCAGTCGACGACCGTGACCAGCACGACCGCCCCGGCCGCGACGAGCAACTGGGTCGGTGTGGTCAGCAGGCCCAGGCTCACGATCAGCGTGGTCGCGCCCGCCGGCGGATGCGACGCCCGCAGCAGCGCCAGCACCAGCGCGGTCACCGCCAGTGACCCGGCCGCCACGACGATCCGCGGCACGTCCACCCCCTCCTGCAACACCGAGGGGTCGTCGGCCAGCCCGCAGGCCACCAGGAACCCGTAGCCGGCCAGCAGGGCCACGCCGTGCCCGATGAGCGTGTTCCGGGGCGACGACTCCGGCGAGTGGGGCTTCTCCACGTGCAGCATCACCGCGGGCCCCAGGCTGGGAAACAGCCACGGCTGGTGCGTGACGAGCGCGACCACCCCGGCGACCACCACCGCCAGCGCGCTGCCGGCGAAGGCGTGCGCCGACTGCCGAACCTGCCCCATGCCCGCCCCCTTGCCTCGCTCTCCACCCCCATCGGGTCGCTCAGTGGTAGTTCTCCCGGATCCCGACCGTCACACCTGTGAACCGTCACAGCGGGTCGTCGAAGCCCTCGGTGGCTCGCCCCTCCCAGGATGGGGCGGTACCCGGAGCCGGCACGCCGAACCGGACGGACAGAACCGGTTCGGGTTCCTCGGCTGACCGTGATCAGTCGAGTCTCGCCGTCTCAGGGCCGGGCGAGGGAGTCGCTCGGCGTGTCAGGAACCGCCTCGTGGGTACGGTGGTCGGTGGGTCAAGACACGCGCCCAGATCCGCCGGCCGCACCTCGCTGCCCCGGCCGGACCCCGATCGACCGATCCACCATCGGGAGGCGCGCATGTCCACCGTCAACCAGGCCACCCCGCACCCCGCGCGATCCGCCAAGCCGATCATGACACTGGCCCTGGACAGCGAAGGACCGGCGACCCTGATCACCGTGCGTGGCGAGGTCGACATGAGCAACGCCCATCTCGTCAACGAGCTCGCCGAACACGCGATCGCCCGACGTCCCGCACACCTCGTCCTGGACCTGTCCCGGGTGACCTTCTTCAGCGCCCACGGCGTCAGTGCCCTGCTCCGAACCCACGACGCCGCCACCCGCGCCAGAGTCCCGCTGACCCTGCACGATCCCGCTCCCTGCGTCACCCACCTGCTGACGGCAACCGGCACGACGATGAGCTGGGACGGCAGCACCGCCGCCTCGGCCCTGGGTCATCACGGGGTGGACCCGCTCGGCCGTCTCTCGCCGCGCCCACGCGTGCCGACGGCTGACGGTTACCCGTGGCAGGCAGGGCGGAGACCGACGCAGATGGCATGACCGTCGCGACAACGGTTGGTTGTTCCACTGATCGGGGTCTACGCTCGTACGTGGGTCAAGCCACGTGCCCTCACCTCCGGAACGAGAGGCTGGCACGTGATGCACCACCCATCAGCGACGGACAACCGCCGGCCACCTGGCGATGACGTCCATGTCCTCCGCCCCACCGGTGAGATCGACCTCGAGACGGCTCCCGTGTTGAGGGCGTCACTTACCGCCGCCGTCCAGCGTCATCATGAGGTCTGCTGCGACCTGAGCGGCGTCACCTTCTGCTGTGCTGCCGGGGTGAGCGTCCTGCTTCAGGCGGCTCACGCGGCGGCCCGCGCCGGACACCACCTCCACGTCTGCGGCGCCCACGGGGTGACCGCGCGGGTCCTGCACATCACCGGCGCCGACGACGTCCTGTACGGAAGCGCGTCCGCCATGAATCAGTCATGCTCCTGAAGCGGTCCGGGTGACTCAGCCCGCGGCGGCCTTGATCGACGGGCCGTGGTCCGCGTTCGCCTCGGTGGCGGCGCGGACGAACTCGCGTACTCGGTTGGTGGTGTTGGTCTGCAGCCAGACCAACCCCCGTTCGATCGGTGGCGCGTCGTGGATGGGGACGTAGCTGAGGTCGGGCCGCGGGTAGTAGCGGCGGCTGTGCTCGCCCACGGGGAGCACACCCTTGTTCATGGCGACGAGGGTGAGCATCTCGGAGAACGTGTTGCCGGTCGGGCCCTTGGGCACCGGCCGACCGGACGGTGTCCGCTCCGGGGTGCGGTCGCGTTTGAACGCCGCCGAGGTCACCGCCGGGTACTGGACGACGGGATGGTCGCCGAGCGCCTCCAGGGAGACCGAGACGGCGTCGGCCAGCGGATGCGCGGTCGAGACGGCCAGCACCCGGCTTTCCCAGAGCAGTGCCGGGCCGTTGGCCATCCCGTCGAACGGGTACGAGGCGAGCAGGATGTCGACCGAGCCGTCGGCCAGGCTGGACCGCGAGTTGTACAGCTGCACCTCGTGCACGCTGACCTCGCAGTCGGGGTGCCGGCGGGAGAACAGGCTGACGGCTTTGAGCAGCGTGGGCGCGGTCCACTCACCGAGGAACGCAACCCGCAGGTGCCCGGTGACGCCGCGGCCGGCGTCGACGGCCCGGCGTACGGCCTCGGCCATGCCGGCCACGACGGGTGCGAGATCGTCGGCGAGCCGGCGGCCGATCGGGGTGAGGCGCACGACGCGGCTGGTGCGCTCGAACAGGGCAGCGCCGATGCGGCGTTCCAGCTTCTTGATCACGTGACTTATCCGGCCGGTGGTGACGCCGAGCTTCTCCGCGGTGCGGCCGAAGTGCAGCTCATCGGCGAGGGTCAGGAAGGTCTCGATCTCGTACCGCTCCAGCATGACCCGTCCCGTTCGTTGACTCTGGATCAACGATCCTAGACCGGTCGTGGCTACTCGCGGGCTGGCTGGTTGACCTCGTATGCCTGCGAACCCCGCCGCTGACGATGAGGAAGCGGACGTGCCGTCACGTGTCGTTCGGATCTCGGTGCTATCCCCGCCGGCTCACGCCACCTCACCGACGCCCGGCGGACGGACCTCCCGGACGCCACAGCGCAAGAACGGTAGACGGGCCGACGACGGTGGCCAGCCGGTCACGTGTCCGGGAAGCTCACGACTGGTACGCGAGGTTGATCATCATGCCGGTCTCGGCGTGGTAGATGTTGTGGCAGTGGGTCATCCACTGTCCGGGGTTGTCGGCGTCGAGCTCGACGGTGACGCTCTGGTGCGGGGTGACGATGACGGTGTCCTTACGGGGGCCGCCGTCGCGGAGGGCGAAGGTGTGCCCGTGCACGTGCATGGGGTGGAACATCATCGTCTTGTTGACCATCCGCAGCCGTACCCGCTCGCCCTCCCGCACCAGGAGCGGCTCGGCGTCGATGAAGGTCTTGCCGTTGATGGTCCAGCGGTAGGGCATCATGCCGCCGCCGAGGACCAGCTCGTGGGTCCGGTCCGGTGCGCGCTGCGGCAGCCGTACGCT
The DNA here is from genome assembly GCF_044465805.1 of Micromonospora sp. NPDC049497. Taxonomy (NCBI): domain Bacteria; kingdom Bacillati; phylum Actinomycetota; class Actinomycetes; order Micromonosporales; family Micromonosporaceae; genus Micromonospora; species Micromonospora sp. NPDC049497. The sequence continues at coordinate 12,640 of NZ_JBITMC010000003.1, forward strand.
GCTGGCGGCCCGCAGCTGGTTGGTGAGGATGACGCGGCGGTCGAGTTCGGCCGGGCGTACCTGGGATGACGGTGGCCCGCCGCCTCCGGTCCGGACCACCGCGAGCGCCTGCCCCGTCTTGCCCTCGGCGACCGCGACCAGAGGGAACACCCCGTCGGCGACGACGACCTCGACGTCGACCCGCTCCCCCATGCCGACGACCAGTGCGTCGGTGACGTCCGGGACGACCGGGAACCCGTCGGTGTGGGTCACGGTGAGCCGGTGCCCGCCCAACGCCACCCGGAAAGCGGTGTCGGAGGCGGCGTTGACCAGCCGGATGCGTACCCGCTGGCGGGGCCGGGCGGTGAGCGTGACGGGGGCGGCCGGCACCCGACCGTTGATCAGGTAGTGCGGGTAGTCGACGTCGCCCGCGCCGCCGAGCAGCGGCGACATCATGGTCTCCATTCCGCCGTCGCCCATCGGCATCCCACTTCCGTGGTTCATGCCGGGCATGCCGTGCCCGCCGTGCATGCCGCCCATATCCCCGCCGAGGGAGGCCAGGACGTCGTCCGGGGTGCGCCCGGTGCCGTCGACCCAGTCGTCCAGGACGACGATCCACTCCTGGTCGTAGCGGCCCGCGTCGTTCGGGTCGTCCACGATCAGGACGCCGTGGAGCGCCCGGTCGAGTTGTACCCCGGAGTGCGGGTGGTAGAAGTAGGTTCCCGGGTCGGGCACGGTGAACTCGTACGTGAAACGCCCGCCCGCGGCGATCGGGTCCTGGGTGACCCCGGGAACGCCGTCCATGTCGTTGCGCAGCGCGATGCCGTGCCAGTGCACGCTGGTGTGCGCAGGCAGGTCGTTGACCACGTCGACGCGGAGCAGGTCACCGGCCTTCGCCCTGATCAGCGGGCCGGGGGCGGCCTCGGCGTACCCCCAGGTGTCGACCGTCACACCACCGAGATCCAGAGTGACCGGGCGGGGGGTGAGGGTGGCGCGGACGGTCGCGGCGCCGGGGCGGCGCCGGGCCAGTTCGGCGCGGCGGACGGCCTCGGCGTGGGGGTCGACCAGTTCCGGGGTGTTGCGGTCGGCGGCGACGGCGACGACCCCGGCGGTGCCGGCGAGACCGGCAGCCCCGGCGATCCCGGCGATCAGGTGGCGGCGGGTGAGCAGCGGTGACATGGAGACTCCTTCGGTGTCCGTCTCCAGCGTGATCAACCGCCGGCCCGGCGAGTAGGGGCCGGGCCCCTTCTTCAGAGAATCTTCATGGCCCCAGAAGGGGGCGTTCCGGCGGCTTCGAGCCATGGTTGGTAGGGACGAGAGGCAACCCTGAACCCGCACCGGGGACTCCCCACCGGGCAGGTCGATCGACGACGAGGAAGTGGACGTAGCCGATGAGCAGGACGTCGCAGCCGACGCGACCGCGCAGCAGGTCCGGGTCCGGGCGCAAGACGCAGGGCCGCGGTGCGCCGGCCGCACCGACGCGGAAGATCGTCATCGCGGCCCTGGCCGCGCTGGCCCTCATCGCCGCCGTGGTGGTGTTCGCCCTGCGCGGTCAGGGATCTCCGGACGACCACACCACGGCTGGCGCCGGGCACGAGGGATTCGGGCACGTCCACGGGATCGCGGTCGACCCGGACAGCGGCGCCCTGCACGTCGCCACGCACGTCGGACTGTTCCGCGTCGACGACCCGCACACCGCCGTACGCGTCTCGAAGGACGACCTGGACCTGATGGGCTTTACCGTGGTCGGCCCCGGGCATTTCCTGGCCTCCGGCCATTCCGAGCACGGCCCGGCCAACGTGGGCCTGATCGAGTCCACCGACGGTGGGGCGACCTGGCGGGAGAAGTCGCTCTCCGGTGCGGCGGACTTCCACGGACTCCAGGTCGCCCACGGCTCGGTCTACGGCTACAACTCGACCGACGGCGCGTTCATGGTCAGCGCCGACCAGCGGACCTGGGAGCGACGTTCCCGGACGGCGATCGGCGGGTTCGCGGTCAGCCCGACCGACGGCGAGACCATCCTCGCCGTCGGACGCGACGGCCTGCAGCGCTCCACCGACGGCGGCCGCAGCTGGCAGCCGGTGCCCGGCGCCCCCGCCGTCGGCCTGCTGACCTGGGACCGCACCGGCGTGTGGGCGGTCGCCGGGGACGGAGCGGTCTGGTCGTCGACCGACGGCGGGCAGCAGTGGCAGCGGCGCGCGGCGGTACCGGGTCAGCCGTACAGCATCGCCGTGCAGGAGGGCACCCTCTTCGCGGCGCTCGCCGGTGACCGGGTCGTCGCCAGCACCGACGGCGGTGCCACCTGGACCGACCGGTATGCGCCGGAGTGAGGAGCGCGTCCGGTAGGAATCAGGACATGAGTGGACGGGTGCTGGTCGTCGACGACGAACGGAGCCTCGCCAAGGTCGTCGCGAGCTACCTCGAGCGCGACGGCTACCAGGTGCGCTGCGTCTTCGACGGCCCGGCGGCGCTGGAGGCCGCTCGGGAGGACGAGCCCGACGTCGTCGTACTGGACCTGATGCTGCCCGGCCTCGACGGCGTGGAGGTGTGCCGGCGGCTGCGGACGTTCAGCGACTGCTACGTCATCATGTTGACCGCCCGCACCGAGGAGGTCGACAAGCTGACCGGACTCGGAGTCGGGGCGGACGACTACCTCACGAAGCCGTTCAGCCCCCGGGAACTCGTCGCCCGCGTCGCAGCGATGCAGCGTCGCCCGCGGGAGCGGCGCGCCCGGCCGGAGACCCTGCCGCGCCGGTTCGGTCCGCTGGAAGTCGACGTACCCGCCCGGGAGGCTCGCCTGGACGGGGCGGCCGTGCCGCTCACCCGCACCGAGTTCGATCTACTGGCGGTTCTTTCCGCCCGGCCGAACGTCGCGCTGAGCCGCGCCCAGCTGATCACCGCGGTGTGGGGGGACGGGTGGGTGGGCGACGAGCACCTGGTCGACGTGCACATCGGGCATCTGCGCCGCAAGCTCGACGACGACCCCGCCCGCCCCCGGTTCATCCGCACGGTGCGGGGCATCGGCTACCGGATGGGACCGCAGTCGTGAACCTCCGGCGCGTCAACCTCGCGGTGCGGCTCTTCGCCGCGCAGGTGCTCGTGCTCGCCGTGGGCGGGCTGACCCTGGCGCTGGTCGCCGTCGCGGTGGGTCCCCGGATCTTCCACGAACACCTCGGGCGGGTCGGCGGGGAGGTCAGCGCCGAGGCGCGCTGGCACGTCGAGCAGGCGTACGCCTCGGCGAACGCGCTCGCGCTCGGTGTCGGCCTGCTCGCCGCGCTGGTCGCGGCGCTGGCGGCCAGCGCGTACGCGACACGGCGAATCGCCAGCCCGGTCACTCACTTCGCGCTCGCGTCGGCCAGCCTCGCCGACGGGCACTACGACGTCCGCATGGCCGACCCCGGCCTCGGGAACGAGCTCAGGACCCTCACCGACTCCTTCAACACCCTGGCCGGACGCCTGGAGACCGTCGAGGCGACCCGGCGACGGCTGCTCGCCGACCTCGGCCACGAACTGCGTACCCCGCTCGCCACCATCGAGGCCTACCTGGAGGCCGCTGAGGACAGCGTCGCCGTCGATGACGAGGACCTCCAGTCGGTGCTGCGGACGCAGACCGCGCGGCTGCACCGCCTCGCCGACGACATCGCCGCGGTCTCCCGCGCCCAGATGCATCAGCTCGACCTGCACCGGGTACGGACGCCGCCGGCGGACCTGGTCCGGGATGCCGTGGCCGCGGCGCGGCCCCGCTACGCCGGCAAGGGTGTGATGCTGCGAAGCGACGTCCGCCCGTCGTCACACGTCGACGTCGACCCGCAGCGGATGGGGCAGGTGCTCGGCAACCTGCTGGACAACGCGCTACGGCACACGCCCGAGGGCGGAACCGTCACGGTACGCGTTACGGGCGGTGCCAGAAACGTGGAGCTGGCGGTGGTCGACACCGGTCCCGGTATCCCGGCGGAGCACCTGCCGCACGTCTTCGAACGCTTCTACCGGGTCGACACCGCCCGGGACCGGGACAACGGCGGGTCCGGGATCGGGCTCGCCATCGTGCGAGCCGTGGTCAGCGCCCACGGCGGACGGGTACGGGCGGAGAACGCCCCGGGCGGTGGCGCGATGTTCAGGGTGGTGCTGCCACCGGCAGGACAGGCGCAGGTATGACCAGACGAAGCGGCCCCTGGCGAACTGCGCCCGGGGCCGCTTCGGTGGTGCCCGGTCGGGTCAGGCGGAGTAACCGCGCGAGGCGGCCCAGTTCGCCAGCTCCTCGACGTCCATCCAGTAGGTGCCGTCACCCACCGGCTGCCACGGGTCGGCGATCTTCACCTTCTCGCCGGCACCCTCGTAGGCGACCACGGTCAGGTAGTGACCCGGGAACGACCGCTCGACACCGTCGAGGTCGGTGCCGGCGCCGATGACGTTGACCACCGCGACCCGCTCGTCGTCGACGGCGGCCTTCAGGTCGGCCTTCATCCGCTCCACCTGATCCGGCGTGACCGACTCGGTCGGCAGTTCACCGGTCTGGTAGACCTCGGCCCCGAGTTCCTCGTTCAGCACACGGGTGATGTCGAAGGCCGACGGAGTGCCGGCCTCGGTGGTGCCCAGCTTCTCCGCCAGCTCGTCCTGGCTCGGGACCTCACCCTGCGCGCTCAGCGCGATCCGCGTCGACGCCGGCCCGCAGTAGTAGAAGTTCGGCTGAGCCTCGAACGCGTAGTCGCCCACGCGCTTGTCCGCGCCGTCCCTAACCTTGTCGGCCTGCGCAGCGCTCACCGGCGCGCTCGCCTGCGGCGCCGCTTCGGCCGCGACGGCCGGGCCGGCGACGAGACCACCGGCGAACGCCAGACCGGCGACACCGAGAGCACTCTTGCGAACAATCCCGGTGGTCAGATTCTCAGGAAGCCAACGAGTGAACGTAGTCATGGGAATTTGCCTCTCATCCGGGGGTGAGCGGCACGCGACATACAAGAGGGCGCACCACTGATGCGATTTCAACCGGGGAGAACCCCTGCCAGAAAACCGCGGGAGTCGCACTCACCGAGGTACTGGAGATGTAACGACGTCGGGAGGACCCGCATTCCGCCGGCCGCCTGTCCATGGGGCGAGCACGGGAGCCCCGTCAGGTCCCCGTTTCAACCTCCCCGGTCAACGGGACATTCCGGCCGGGCTGTTCTGACTTATCGGACGATGTTCCCCGAAGACGCCACCGGGGCGGCTTTCGCCCAGTCCGCCTGCCCCTCCCCCGCGCCTTTTCGTGACGGTCGGGCGGCAGGCGCGAAATTCTCGTAACGTCGCGAGTGTGACGGACAAGCCGCGAGGTCATGGAGGCGTCCGATGATGTGGGACGGCACGATGGCGGGCTGGATGATCATCTGGCCCATCCTGATCCTGGCCGGCCTGGTGGCACTCGTCGTGCTCGCCGTACGAGCGTTCTCGCGCTGGCCGGGAGGACACACCGGTGAACCGGCCTCCGCCCGCCGGATCCTCGATGAACGCTACGCGCGCGGCGACATCAACGACGAGGAGTACCGCCAACGCCGGCAGTCGCTGGAGTAGGCGCAGACCGTCGGCAGAGAAATCGAGGACGACATGCCCTGGAACGACGGTCACATGGGCGGCTGGGGATACGCCACGATGATTGTCGGCATGCTCCTCTTCTGGGGGCTGCTGATCGCCGGCATCGTTTTTCTCGTCCGCTACGCCGTTTCAGGTCGGCACGGCGGCGCCGAGGGAAGCGTCGCGAGCCCGGAGCGGATCCTCGCCGAGCGGTTCGCTCGGGGTGAGATCGACAAGAGCGAGTACGAGAGCCGACTGGCCGTCATCCGGGGTGGTGCAGCGAGATGAGCTGAGCACCATCAGGACCGCGGATTTCGGCTGTGCGGTGCCGGCTTCAAGGGGACCGTGATCGTCTGCCCACTGCTGACGGTCGTCAGGGGGTGACCCGCGACGCGTACGGTGACCGGTAGGACGTTGCAGGGTGACGCGGCCAGCGTGAGGTCGTGCTGGGTGACGGTGAGATGCAGTTGGTGGCCGCGGTAGGTGAGCAGCGTGTGAAGGCTGACCATCTCCTGCGGCAGCCGCGGGTTGAGCCACAGGGCGTCCTGGCGGGTCTCCAGGCCGAGGTAGCCGCGTTCCGCCAGGTCCAGGGTGCCGGCCATGGCGCCCAGGTGGATGCCCTCGCGCGTGGTGCCGCCCTGGGTGTCGCTGATGTCGGCGGACAGCGCCTCGGTGAAGAACCGCCAGGAGGCGGCGCGGTCGGTGCGCGCCTGCACCCAGGCGTACACGACGCGGCAGAGGGTGGATCCGTGGCTGATTCGCTCGACGTAGTACTCCACCGTGCGGCGCAGTGCCTGCCGCGGCCACCGGTAGCCGAGACCGGCGAGCAGCTCGCGCAACTCTTCGGCGGATAGCAGGTGGAGCAGCATGAGCACGTCGGCCTGCTTGCCGATCTGGTAACGGTTGGGTGAGTCGCCCTCGACGGCGAGGATGAGATCGAGGCGACCGATGTTGCCGTAACGGGCGGTGTAGCCGGGAAGGTCGAACTCGCGTAGGTCGGCGTACCCCTCGAACTGGCTGATGATCTGCTGGCCGTGGAACGGCACGTACATGCGGGTGGTGACGTCCCGCCAGCGGGCCAGTTCCTCCACCCCGACGCGGAGCGCCTCGGCCAGATTGCCGCCGTCGTGACAGCCGAGCAGGTCGACCACCTCCAGGACACGGTGCAGCAGCCACACGGTCATCACGTTGGTGTAGGCGTTGTTGGCGAGCCCCGGCGTGTCGGTGTCGGGGTAGCCGTCGTGGAACTCGTCCGGGCCCATCACCCCGGTGATCTCGTACCGTCCGGTGGCGGGATTCTCCTGGGCCAGGTCGGCGAAGAAGCGGGCGATCTCCACCATCAGTTCCGCACCGTACGAACGCAGGAAGTCCAGATCACCGGTGGCCTGGTAGTACTGCCACACGGAGTAGGCGATCGCCAGGCCGATGTGCCGCTGAAGCGCCGAATGGTCCGGCATCCACCGGTTGTTGCGCGTGTTGAACAGCTCCGTCGGGGTCTCGTCCCGGCCGTCGCTGCCCGACTGCCACGGGAACATCGCACCCGTGCGTCCCACTGCCGCCGCGGCGAGCCGGGCAGCGTCCAGCCGTCGCCACCGGTAGAGCAGCAGGGCGCGGCTGACCTCGGGCAGGTGCAGCACGAGCACGCGATGCACGAACACCTCGTCCCAGAAGACGTGACCCCGGTAGCCCTCCCCGTGCAGGCCCCGCGCCCCGACGCCCGCGTCCAGATCGGCCAGGTTCGGCGAGGTGGCGGTGAGCAGGTGATAGGTGTGCAGGTTCAGCGCAAACGCCGGCGTGCCACCGTTGGTACGCAGTTCGACGTGGCTGCGTTCCCACAGCCGCCGCCAGGCGTGCACATGGGCGGTGAGGAGACAGTCGAACGAGCCCGCCCCTGCCACCGCCTGCCGGGCGGCCGTGGCCGGTTCGGTTATCGCCCGATCCCGTGAGGTGTAGCAGGCCACCGTCTTTTCCACCCGCACCGGCTGGCCCTCTCGGACGGGAACCGCGTAGGTCTCCGCGGGTCGCCCGGTGGTCATGTCGACCTGGCGTTGCGCGGCGACCTGCGCGTCGGGCACCAGCACCCGGGTACGCACGGCCAACGCGACGTCGATCCTGGACTGGTTCGTCCGGACACGCAACCACAGCCCGACCGGGTCGTCGTGTCCCTGCCCCTCGGGGTGCAGGTGCTGGCCGGCCAGGGGCGCGTACTCGGCGACCTGACGGTTGGCGACGTGTCCGTCGATGGCCGAACACACGTGCAGCGTGCCTGACCAGTTCTCCGGGACGAAGGTCGCGTGCACGGCGGCGAGGTGCGGCGCGGCCATCGACACCAGGATCGTCGACACGACGGTCGTCGCCCGGCCGTCGCCGTCGACGTACCGGTAGCGGCGGTGGAGAACGCCGGCGCGAAGGTCCAGGGTCTGCCGGTACTCGCTGATCCCCGGCCCGTCGGGGTCCACCGACCGGTCCTGGTCGGCGCCCCATCGCAGCACCAGCCAGTTGGGCAGGTTGACCAGGCTCTCGTCCTCGTGGAAGTGGCCGTGGACGCGGGTGCGCAGCCGGTTGAACACGCCGGCGGCGTAGGTGCCCGGATAGTGGACCGGCCCGGCATCGGTCTCCGGGGCGGCTCCACGGGTGGCCAGGTAGCCGTTACCGATCGTGGACAGCGTTTCCCGGATCCCCTCGCCGTCCGGATCCACACCGGCGTAGTCCAGCAGCCAACCGGCGTTTCCCACGCTCGCCTCGGTCGTCTGACGGGTCTGCCACCACCGGTGCCGCGCCGCGTCCTCGTCGACGCCAACGGCATCCAGGCCCGTGAGTACCCAGTCCGCGCCGTGCCGGCGCAGCTCGGCCGCGACCCCGCCGTCGCGGTCGAGGCCGACGACAAGTCCGAACCCCGCTTTACAGGCGGCCAGCACACCCGCCGTCGTGGCGTTGACGACCGCGGCCCGCGCGGGATGCACCGTCAGTGTCCCGGCTGCGAGCAGAAGTGTGGCCGGCTCTGGGCAGGCGGCCCCCGTCTGTTCCTTGTCGTCAGCGTCGACGACAGCGGTGAACAGTCCCTCAAGCCCGCCAGCCCTCAGTGCCTCCCGGCAGCGTCGGTGCGGAACCACCAAGGCCGTGGACAACCCGAGCTCACGAAGGCACTCGACCAACTCGACCGTGTCCGGGAAGGCCACCGCGTCCGCAGCCCCGTCCCGCAGCACCACGTCAAGGTCAAACAGCACCGCGTCGAGCCGTTCGAGCGGCAGACGAACCATCGCCGGCGGGACCTGCCAGGGCTCGCCGCCGCTGCTCACGTACAACGCTCGAGGGGCGCAACCGAACATCCGGTGCGCGTACCCCGAAACCGGGCACCGATGCGCAGGTCAAGGCCACCAAGCGCGAGAAGAACTCGTCACCCGGGGCGGCACCCACATCGCACCCACGTGACACCCCCGTCCACACCGGCCGGACAACATAAAAGGCTTGACCCGCGTTGCCGCGGGTCAAGCCTTTTATGGTCTTGTCGCCCGAAGGGACTCGAACCCCTAACCTTCTGATCCGTAGATTCCCAAGAGCAGGCCGCCACCGTTCGGCAACGTTCGACTCGCCCTGGTCCTTGCGACGTCCGCAACTCGATCGGTTCGGTCTCGTCCGGCTCAGTTCGCCCCGGTGGCTCCCACGTCTGGCTCCCAACCTGTCCCCTGGAGGACCCTGGTCGCCGCTGGCCTGGCACGGAACGCGGCCCAGAGGGAGCGCTCCGCGCCAGGCCCGGCGTGGGTCGTCAGGCGTCGGTTCAGAGGGCCTGCTCGGTGAAGAGGCGCTGCACGTCCGCCTCGCTCAGCACGCCCTGGTACACGCCGAGGTCATCGACCTGTCCGTACAGCCATCCGTCCGGTCCTGCGGGTGTGGTCGACCGGCCGACCAGGAGGGCACCCGGCGCCTGTCGGGGCTGCCAGGCGGCGTTCAGTCCGACCACCCCAGCCGCCGTCCCGTCCACGTAGAGCCGCGCCTGCCGGTGCGTGGCGTCGAGCACCGCCACGAGGTGATGCCACTGGTCGACGGCAGTCGCCGATACGGTCGCGTAGGTAGTGGCGGCGTCGTCAGCCCCGGCAGCCACTGCGAACACCCACTGGCCACCGTTGTTCGGCTCGTAGGCAACGCGGAAGGCGCTACGGTCCACATCGTCCTGCGACAGGACCGTCTGCGCCCCCTGAGCCGGGTCCAGACGCACCCAGGTCGAGACCGTGAACGACTGATCGGTGCGGAGCACGGGCCCGTCCTGCCACACCGGGTTCTGCGGCTCGCCCAGGTTGGCCTGGGTGCGGGCGTACTCCCGGGTCGCCTCGCCGTAGTGCGGGTCAGACGGATCGTCGATCCAGTGGGTGCCGTCGAGCGCCAGGACGCTGCTGCCCTGGTCGTCGGACGCGATGAAAGCGCCCTGGGTGAGGGCGAGCTGGCGTCCGAAGGCGGTGAAGTCAGGTGCAGAGCAGAGGGTCGGGTCGAGGTCCTCCTCGTAGCACGGGATCGCCGCCTCGAAGTTCCATCCCCCGACCTGCCATGGCTGCAGCAGACCCGGCTCGTTGAACCCTCCGGAATCGGGATCGGAGGCGAGCCAGCCGGTGAAGTCCTTGCCGACCAGCACCCGGTCGTACGCCCGGACGTTGGCCAGGTTGCCATGCCACCAGGTAGTGTCGCCGCGGCCCAGCCGGACCTCGCCGGACGGGTCGTCGACTGCGGTCACGTTGCCCACCGTCGCCTCCGCCACTCCGTCCACCCACAGGGTGAGCGTCCGTGCGGTGGCATCGTGCACGACCGCCAGGTGCGTCCAGAGCCCGATCTGGGGCGCCGAGGTCGACCGAGCGATGGACACCTTGCCGCCCTTGCCGGTCTTCGACGGCATCTGGACCTGCCACCGGTTGCTGGTCTTGTCGTAGCCGACCGAGAGGGTGGCCTGGCCGGCGCTGGCCTTGCTGGCGAAGACCCGGCTGACGGACGTGTCGGTGAGCCGCACCCAGGCAGCGAGAGAGAAGGTCCCGGCGGTGTTCAGGGCCGAGGGTGACGCCGACAGGGACGACGAGGTGCCGTCGAAGGCCACCGTCTGGCCACCGACAAACCGGGCGTCGTCCTGCCAGGAGATGCCCGAGCCGGTCAGCGGGGTGTCGCCGCCGAGCGCCGGCTGCCCGTCGGCGAGTCCCTGCGCCTGGGTTATCCCCGGATATGCCTCCAACCCCCACATCGCCGTCGCCGGGGACGGCCGGTCGAGGGTGGTGGCGCGGGGCTTTGCGTCCGCCGTGGTGGCTGCGGCAAGGGGTAGCAGCGCGGCGGTGAAGGCCACGGCCAGGCGCAGCGCGGCCTTGCGGGCAGGGCCCTGGGCAGGGCAGAAGGAGGAGCTGTGGGTAGTCATCGAACCTTCCCCGTGAAGATCGTTGGAGGGGACCGGCTAGGAATGACGATCATCTAGCCGAGTCGCCGGGACAGTGTCACAGGACGGCCGGCGGACCGCTACCCGCTATTCGGTCCACCTGCATTGATGGCCGTACACCGGCCTCACCAACAGCGGGGATCTAGCCGTGACCCTCCCGGGTGGGCATCGAAAGCGGGCTAGGCGGATCTCCTCGTCGGGCAGTCGTAGACCTTCCGGCCTCCCCGGACGGGGACAAGGTGGAGCGCCTCACCAGCCGAACGACCTTGGCCCCGTCCGGGGAGGCCGGTAGCCCTTGTGGTGTCCGGCGAGGGGATGTCTACGGGCACCTGATGGAAGGCGACCGCCGTTCTGCTGCGGCGGCCATGTCCCGTGCGCTGTTCGGGCAGTGAGGAACTCGGTGGCTCCCAGCTTGGCTCCCACCGCCGCTCAAGGCTGATTCTGGCGGACACGAAAAAGCCCCCAACCCCGCCGTTTCGGCTGGTCGAGGGCTTATCCCTGCTATGTGCGCCCGAAGGGACTCGAACCCCTAACCTTCTGATCCGTAGTCAGATGCTCTATCCATTGAGCTACGGGCGCTCGGTGCTCAGCCAGTCTACACACCCGGCTTTCGCGCGGAGACTCCGGGATTCGAACCCGGGAGGGGCTTTAAGACCCCAACCGCATTAGCAGTGCGGCGCCATAGACCAGACTAGGCGAAGTCTCCTCGGTGGCCCGCAGACCACCGCGCCCGAGGATACAGGTCCCCACCCACCGGGAGCAAAACGACTTCCCGCCTCCGCTGGACCGGAGTGCGGGCGCCTCGTGGCGACCGCTGTGCTGGAACGTGATCGCCGCTAGGCTCCGTCGATATGCAGGAGCAGCCGCCCAGCGAGCCCACCCGCCGAGAGCCTGCTGCGGGAGGGCGGCGACGCTCCCCCAAGGCGACCTTCACCCCACCACCGGCACCGCCCGAGCCGCCCGGCGAACCGGACACCGGGACACGACCGACCCGGCGAGTGAAGCCCGCACCGGTCGTCCTCTTCCAGCCACCGGAGGTGGACGAGGTGCTCCCGCGCCAGAAGGCGCGTCCGGTCCCCGCGGAGTCTCCCGCTCCCGCCGCCGAACCGGAGGCACCGGCCGCCGCTCGTGGAACCGCCGATGTCGCCGGTGATCTGCCGCACACCCCAGCCGCGACCCCCGCCGAACCGCCCGAGGCGGCGCTACCGGAGGAGGCCACCGAGGCTGCGACGACCACGCGGGCGGGAGCGAAGAGGGCGGCACCCCCGAAGAAGGCGGCGCCCGCGAAAAGGGCGACGCCCACGCGGCAGGCGGCCCCGGCGAAGAAGACGAGCCCGGTCGCATCCGCCCCCAACACCACCGAGGACGGGACGACCTCCGGGGAGGACACCAGCCCCACCGGGCCGGCTCCCGCCTCCGGCAGGGGCACGCGACCACGGAAGGCGGCCGCACGCGCGAAGACCGCCGCACCGAGGAAGGCGACGCCGGCCAGCGGACCCGCCACGCCCGCGGAGCCACCGACGGAAAGGACCGCCGCCGGGATCGCCCGTGCGACGGAGGCGCCGGACCTCACGCCCGGACCGGACGTCGAGCCGGCGTCGGGGCGAACGCCCGGGTCGGAGCTGGGGCGGGTCGGCCGGAAGGTGCTCGACCACCCGGGGTTCGCCCCGGAGCTGCTGGCCCTGGCCGCCGTCGAGGCGGTCGGGCCGCAGGCGCGGGAGTGGGCGGCTCGGCTGCGGTCGGCGTACCCGGATGCGGGCGACGACGGCCTGGCCCGCCTCGCCACCCGGCGGTTCGTCCGGCAGGCCGGGGCGGGCGGCGCGGTCGCGGCCGTGGCCGGCCTGCTGGCGCCGGTGGCCGAACTGGCGGCGGTGCTGTGGACCCAGGCCAACCTGGTGCTGCACGTGGCGGCGGCGTACGGCCGGGACCCCGGTCATCCGGACCGGGCGGTGGAGCTGCTGGTGCTGACCCAGGTCCACCCGGACGCGCTCAGCGCGCGGGCGGCCCTGGCCGCCGCTCGCGACCTGGACGCGCCGGGTGCGGAGCCGTGGGCCCGGGTGGCGGAGGCGGCCTGGCGGCTGGCGACGCCCCTCGCCGCGCAGGCCGGTGGCTGGCTGGCGCTGCGGGTGGCGTCCCGACTGCTGCCGGGTGCGGCGTTGGTGGCGGCGGCGACCGGCGACGCGGCGGCGGCGGAGCGCCTGGCGGCGCGCGCCGTCGCGGCCTACCGACCGGCCCGCGCCCGCTGACCCGCCCCGGCCGGAACGGCGGTCAGAGCCAGTCGAACCACTCGCGGGGCAGCAGGGCGTACCCGACGAAGGCCGCGACGTCGAGCAGCGTGTGCGCGACGACCAGGGGCATCACCCGCTTCGTGCGCAGGTAGAAGAAGGTGAACACGACGCCCATCACGACGTTGCCGACGAAGGCGCCGAAGCCCTGGTAGAGGTGGTAGGACCCGCGCAGCAGCGCGCTCGCGGCGATGATCGCGCCGAGCCGCCACTGGAGCTGCCGCAGCCGGGTGACCAGGTATCCGACCACGATCACCTCCTCCAGCACCGAGTTCTGCACGGCGGCGAGGATCAGCACCGGGACGGTCCACCACAGGTCGGGTAGCGCCGCCGGCACCAGGCTGGCGTTGACCCCGAGCTGGGCGGCCACCCAGAACAGCGCGAGGCCGGGCAGGCCGATCAGCGCGGCGAGGCCGGCGCCCCGGGCCAGGTCCTGGCCGGGCCGCCGGGCATCCAGGCCGAGGGTCCGCGCCGGGTCGCCGGGGTCCCGCGCCAGCAGGTGTACGGCGAGCAGCACCGGCAGCAGCACGAAGACGATGCCGAGCAGTTGGTACGTGAGATCCAGGTACGGCCGGACGGACCGGGAGGTGTTCAGCGCGGCGGTCTGCGCGGACAGCGGCCCCTCGGCGGTGAGCTTGGCGACGATCGAGACCAGCGCGTAGACGGCCGACTGCCCCAGGGAGAGGCCGAGCACCAGCAGCGTCTCGGTGCCCAGGGTGCGGCGGGCCACCGGGCGGTCCAGCTGAACGGTCACCGCACCACTGTGCCCGACGGGGGTGGCCGGCGGCACCGCCGATGACCCTCGTGAGCCGATCGCACATTCTGTGCGACCGGTCGACACGCTCCGTGGACATTCTATGGATGCCCGATCCGCCCTCAGGAGAAGGAGCGTCCGTGGACGACGTCGCGCGGTTGCTGAAGGAGAGCTGGACCCTGGTCGAGGAGGACCGGGAACAGCTGACCGGTCACTTCTACGCCCGGCTGTTCCTGCTCGACCCCGACCTGCGCAAGCTCTTCCCGGTGCAGATGACCGGGCAGGGCGACCGCCTGCTGGAAGCGATCATCACCGCCGTCCACACGGTGGAAGACCCGGAGAGCTTCGACGAGTTCCTCCGCGCGCTCGGCCGGGACCACCGCAAGTACCACGTGGACGCCGCGCACTACGCGACCATGGGCGTCGCGCTGCTGGACGCGCTGCGCAGCACCGCCGGTGACGGCTGGAACCTGGAGTACGACCAGGCGTGGCGGGACGCGTACGCGGCCATCTCGGAGAAGATGCTGGCCGGGGCGGCGGCCGACGACAACCCGCCGTTCTGGCACGCGGAGGTGCTGACCCACGAGCGGCACGGCCCGGACACGGCGGTGCTGACCGTACGCGCCCTCCAGCATCCGCTGGCGTGGAAGGCGGGCCAGTACGTCAGCGTCGAGGTCCCCCGGCACCACCCGCGGGTGTGGCGGACCTACTCGGTGGCGAACGCCCCGAACGAGGACAACGTGCTGGAGTTCCACATCCGTACGCCGGCCGGCGCGGGGTGGGTCTCGGGTGCGCTGGTGCGCCGGGTGAGGCCGGGCGAGCTGTTGCGGCTGGCGGCGCCGATGGGGTCGATGACCCTCGACCGCGCCTCCGAGCGGGACATCCTGCTGGTGGCCGGCGGCGTGGGGCTGGCACCGGTGAAGGCCATGGTCGAGGAGTTGGCGGGCTACAACCGGACCCGGTGGGTGCACGTGTTCTACGGCGCCCGCACCGAGGCGGACCTGTACGGCCTGGACGGGCTTCGGACGCTGGTCGCCGCGTACCCGTGGCTGTCGGTCACACCGGCGTGCAGCGACGACCCGGACTTCGACGGCGAGCTGGGCGACATCTCCGACGTGGTGGCGCGGTACGGGCCGTGGACCACGCACGACTGCTACGTCTCCGGCTCGGCCCGGATGGTCCGGGCCACCCTCCGGGTGCTCGCCGAGGACGACGTCCCGCCCGGTCGGACGCGGTACGACACCTTCGGCGAACTGTAGAGACCTTCCTCCCCCCGGTCCGGGGTTGCGTGCCCCTGCCCCCTGGGGCACGCAACCCCGGTCCCCCCGAACGGGCGGACCGGCACCGCCCGCACGGAGCCGGGAGCGTCAGTAGCGCCAGGGGTGGCCGGTGTCGCGGTACTCCTCGACCGGCACCAGGGGCACGCCGGGGGCCATCCGGTCGACGTAGAGCCGCCCCTCCAGGTGGTCGATCTCGTGCGCGACGAGCCGGGCCATGCCGTACTCGAACGACGTGATGATCCGCCCGCCGTCGTACCGGGCGTGCTCGACGTCGATGCGCAGTGGCCGGGGCACCAGGCCCCGGTGGTCGAAGAACGAGAGGCAGCCCTCGTACTGCTCGTCGACGTCGGAGGCGGCGTCGACGATCCGGGGGTTGAGCAGGACGACCGGCTCGGCGCACCGGTCGGGGGGCCGGACCAGGGCGGCGGTCCTGCCGGTGCCGAGTTGCGGGGCGGCGATGCCCACCCCCTTGCTGAACGGGTGCAGCTCGTCGAGGCGCAGCAGGGCGGCGGTGAGCCGGTCCACGACGTCCCGGGCGACCTGCTCCTCCTGCGGCAGGTCGAACGGCCGGGAGGGCTGGCGCAGCAGGTCGTCGCCGCGCTGGAGGACGCCGAGGCCACGCATGCGGTCGCTGGGCCGGACCCGGCCGGTCTCCTCCGGCTCGCTCTCCGGACGGCCCCGGAACCGCCACTGCATCCGGTACCGCGCGTTCAGCGGCGGGTCGTCGGTCGCCCAGTCGAAGATCACCCGGTCGCCCTCGGTCCGCCGGGCGACCGGCGTCCGCAGGGGGCCCTCCTCCGCCGAGAGCGAGGTCTCCGCGCCCCAGACCTGCGGGTCGAGCGACGCCGGCAGGTCCAGGCGTACGGCGAGGTGCCGCGTCGGTACGCGGACCGCCCGCTGGAACCAGGGGCCCCACTTGTCCTGCCCGACGGTGTACGCGTACTCGATGGTGGCGCGGTCGCCGGGGTAGAGCGCGAAGCGGCGGTCGGCGTTCTCGAAGAGCAGCCAGATCTCCTTGAACGCGTCGCGGTCGTGCTTGGCCCGCCAGTGCATGGGGTCCCGCTCGTCGCCGTCCATGCGGTACGCCTGCAGTTGCAGCTCGGCGAAGGTGAGCGGGTGCTCCCGATGGTGCCGGTTGGAGCGGCCCGGGTCGTTGGGGTAGCGGTCGACGGCGACACGCACCAGGTAGCGGGTGACGGGTTCGGTGCCGGCGTTGTACAGCTCCCGGCGGATCACGCAGCGGTAGGAGTCGTCGGTGTGGGTGAGGTCGGCGTGTTCCCGTTCCACGATGAGGCCGGTGCCCGGTGGCATCCACTGTCCGGGGGCGGGCAGGTCGCGGTGGGCCTTCTCGGTCCGGGTGTGCCGCAGCTCGTCGTACTCCCGGAAGCGCTGCCAGATCGCGCCGCTGGCCTCCAGGACGGCCTCGGCGCGGCGGGCGAAGTCCTCGGTGGGGCGGTGCCGGCGCCCCTCGACGTGGCTGACGTACGACGGGTCGAAGCCCATCAGGCTGGCCAGTTGTTTCTTGGACAGTCCTCGTCCGGTCCGGTAACGGGCGAGTTCGGCCGCGAAGGAGTCGGCGGCCCGATCGAGCGGTGAGGTCGTCATCGGCTTCCTCGTGGCCGGGAGTATCAGTTTCACGTTCCGTCGCCGCTCGTGTACGGATCTGGCACGTTGTCGACACGAATCTTGACAAGACAACGAAATCCATCGATACTGCACCGGCCATACGCGGCCGTCCGCCGTTTCCGGGTCCCCCTCGCGGGTAGTACGCCGACGCACCGGGCGGATGGCGCTTCCGGGGTCCAGGTGACCCGGACCTCTCGATCCGACCAAGGTGAGGCTTCCCTTGGAGCGGAGGCTGTGGTTAGGCTAGCCTTAGCTCAGTAACGGGCGCTTCGGACGGGGGATGAGTCAGGTGACAGCGGTCATGCCGGGGCGCGAGGTCGCCGCCGCACCGCTGGCTCCCGTGACTGCCGCCCTACGGCACATGTTCGGCACCGACGTCCTGCCCGGCCTCGCGCCGGGCCTGGTGGTGACCGACGAGTTCGGCTGGTCCCCGGCCACCACGCTGGTCGACGGCACCCGACTGCCCGACTTCCTCCGCGCGGCCGCCGTCCGCTGGCGCGGCACCCCGCACGCCTGCGCGGCGCTGGCCTGGAAGTCGTACAGCTACTGGACGGCACTGCCGGTCGTGCTCGGCTGGGCCTCCGCGCGGCGGGTGCCGCTGCTCGACCCGGCCGACGTCCTGGTCCACTTCGAGGACCACCGTCAGCTGCTCACCATGGGCCTGCGCCGCTCGACCACCGTCGCGGTGCTGCCGAACGACCCGCTCGCGCTCTCCGGCCTGCCCGAGGTCCGGGTCGTCGCCGACGAGGCTGAGCTGCTGGCCGTACTCCGGGCCTCCCTGCTCGACGCCCACCTGGCCCCGATGATCGCCGCGATCCAGGCCGAGGTACGGATCGGCGCGCGTACGCTGCTCGGCTCGGTGGCCTCCGGCATCGCGCACGGCATCCTGCGGGCCGCCGACGGCCTGCCCGGCTCCTCGGTCGACACCATCGACACGCTGCTCGGTGCCCTCGACCTGGCCGACCTGGTCGAGCTGGTGCCGGGCCCGACCGGTGAACCGACGGTGCAGCGACGGACCTGCTGCCTCGCGTTCACCCTCCCCAGCCCCAAGATCTGCCAGGGCTGCTGCGTCCGCTAGCCACCCTCAGTCGGTGAGCGCGCGGACGTCCCAGAGCCAGACGCCCCCGGTGTACCGGGGGCGGATCCCGGTCAGCTCCGTCATGCCCCGGCGCAGCGCGTCGGCGTACGGGTGCACGCCGAGCACCACCGCGCCGGCCCGCCAGTACCGGAGATCGGCGACCGCGTCGACCCGGGACTGCGGGGTGATCGGCGGCACCGCGCCCGTACGGCGGATCTCGGTGAAGAAGTCGCTGGTCGGACGCGGCGGGGCGGTGAAGAGCGCGACCCGGTGCCGGCCGGGCCGGGTGTCCGGGCCGAGGAAGTAGCCACGGGCGATCGGCATCTCCAACCCGGTCTCGGCCGACCAGCGCAGCGGGTCGGCGTAGTTCGTGTCCGGCAGGGGGAGGGTCACGATGCTGCGCCCGCCGGCCACGTAGGGGCGCCAGGCGCCCGAGGTGACGAACGCGGGTGTGGGGTCGAGGCGCACGGCGGGCAGCGGCGTGGGAAGCAGGGGCACCAGCGCCATGGCCAGCACGGTCACCGTGGCGAAGCGGATCTGCGGGCGGGCGCGCGGGTGCCGGACGGCGAGTCGCCGGACCCGCTCCGCCGCGTACGCGAGGAGCAGGCCGACGACGGGGGTGATCGCCAGCGCCCACCGGGTCGGCACCACGGAGTGCAGGACCGGCAGGTTCTCCAGCAGGGCCCACGGTGCGGCGACGCCGGTGCCCCGGCCGTTGACCTGGATCTCGCGGCCGAGCGAGAGCACCCCGAACAGCAGCCCGGCGGCGGCCAGGCCGCGTACCACCACGTCCCGCCGCAACCACCAGACCAGCGCGACCACGAGCACCACCAGCGGCCACCCGAAGAAGGCGTTCTCCTCGGTGGGGTTCTTCGCGAGGCCCTTCGCGCTGCGCTCGTCGCCGGCGAGCGACTCCCGGGAGTACGCCACGAACGACGCCAGGTCGGTCGAGTAGCCCCGGATCAGCGGGGACAGCCCCTGGTACGCGCCGGGGCCGGCGAACTGGACGTAGAGCGGGTACGCGAGCAGCACCAGCGCCACCCCGGCGGCCACTCCCAGCCCGGCGAGGAAGGTCCGGGCCCGGGCGCGCAGCTCCGGTCGGCCGAGGGCGAGCACCCCGATCACGATGCCGAGGCCGATCGCGGTCATGAACAGGATCTCCAGGTTCAGGAACGCCTGCCAGACGATCACCAGCGCGAGCAGCACACCGTTGCGCAGCCATCGTCCGGGCTCGGCCAGCCGCAGGGTGCGCCAGATGATCAAGGGCACCACGTACTGGGAGACGATGTTCGGATGGGCGTTGGCGTGCGAGACCATGGCCGGGGCGTACGCGCAGAAGGCGGCTCCGAGCCAGGCCGGGCCCCGGCTCCCGATGATCACCCGGGAGAGGACGAAGTACCACGCGGTGGCCGTGGCGATCATTCCGAGAGTGAGGAAGAGCAGGAACGACGCCCGGGGCCCGAGCAGCAGCGTGACCGGCGTCATTGGCAGAGACACGGATAATACGGACGTGTTGGCCATCAAATTGACGCCGTCCGGCACGTTCATTCGATCCGACGTGAACGGGTGGACGAATTCGGTCATCACCCGCGCACCGTGGGCCATCATCCACTCGAACTGCGACTGGTCGGTGCGGTTGTCCCGGACACCCCGGGCCGGGTCCAGCCACAGGCGCGCGGTGATCCAGAAGGCGGGAAGGACGAAGCTCAGCACGGCGAGCGCGTCCGGCCACCACTCCCGTCGGGAACGTTTCCCCCGCTCAGGCCCACTCTCCGCGACCGCCCCCGGGGAGCCGGCGGGGCGGTCCGGTTCGGGAGTAGTCATAACGGTTCGTAGAGTAGTCAGCCTCTGGTGTCGCCGTGACATGTTTCGGGGTACTGAGTACTATGTGCCGGGTTCGCCGACCGACGATCACGTGCCCCAGACCCGACCGCAATTCGGCCACCCACGGTGCCCCGATTTTTCCGTGTAACACGCGGATGGTTGACTCTGTCGGTCCAGGCGCGGGTCGAGTCACACCGTGAGGAATCGACGCATGGCAGAAATCACTGGGGATCAGCGCGTGCAGTCCGAGGTCCTGGAGGGCCTCGCTACCGCGGTGAACCACCGTCGCTGGTTCGTCGAGCTCGCCCTGCCGTACCTCGGGGACGACCCGATCGAGATCGGCAGCGGCCTCGGCGACTACGCCCTGGAGTGGGCCGAGCATCTGCCGCGCTTCACCGCCACGGAGGCGGACCCGGACCGGCTGGTGTCGCTGAAGGAGCGACTGTCCGAGAAGCCCTCGATCGAGGTACGCCAGATGCTGCTGCCGCACTCGGAGCGCGGCACCTACAGCGCGGCCGTGTCGTACAACGTGCTGGAGCACATCGAGGACCACGTGGGCGCGCTGAGCAGCATGCGCGACCTGGTCCGGCCGGGCGGTGCGGTGATCATCATCGTGCCGGCGTTCCAGTTCGCGATGAGCCCGGCCGACGTCGCCACCGGGCACGTCCGCCGCTACACGAAGAAGACCCTGGCCGCCGCCATGACCGAGGCCGGCCTGACGGTGGAGAAGATCCACTACGCCAACGCGCTCGGCCTGATCGGCTACTTCATGGCGACCAAGGTCTTCCGGCTGATGCCGAAGGAGGGCCCGATGGTGAAGGTCTACGACACCCTCGTGCTGCCCGCCACGAAGGCGGCGGAACAGGTGGCCCGCCCCCCGTTCGGCCAGTCCGTCTTCGCGGTGGCCCGCGTCCCCGCCTAACCGGTTGGCCCTACCTCGTCGATCATGAGGTTGACGGGGTGACCTGATCTCGGATCCACCCGCCAACCTCATGATCGACGGAGGCGGTGGGGCTACTCCTTGATCTGGTAGGTCGGGCGGATGACCGCCCGGGCCAGGGTGTGGAAGGCCAGGTTGAAGCCGACGTACGCGGGAGTCGCGTCGGGGGTCACGTCGAGGCGCTCCACGTCCAGGGCGTGCACCGCGAAGACGTAGCGGTGCGGGCGGTCCCCGGGCGGCGGGGCTGCACCGCCGTACCCGTCGCTGCCGTAGTCATTGCGAACCGTGAAGGCCCCGGCCAGGTCCTCGCCGGAGGCCCCCCGCGGCAGCCGCGTCACGGTCACCGGCAGGTTCACCAGCACCCAGTGCCAGAAGCCGCTACCGGTCGGGGCGTCCGGGTCGAAGCAGGTCACCACGAAGCCCTTGGTGTCCGCCGGGAAGTCCGACCAGTGCAGCTCCGGCGAGACGTTGTCGCCACCGGCGCTGGTGTGGGCGTACGCCTCGTCCATCGGCTCGCCGTTCCGCACGTCGTCGCTGGCCAGGGTGAAGGCCGAGACGGTCGGCAGCAGCTCGTACGGGTCCGGGGCGATCGGTCGTTCCAGGGTCATCGGGACGGGTCCTTCCGGTGTGCGCGATTGTCCTGCGCCCCTTCTTACCCCGCCCGACCCCACGACCGAACCGAAACACGAGCCGGTCGTCCTGCGAACCAGCGGGACTATGCAGAGCGAGTTGTGTTTTTAGCGTTTACGGCGCATGCTAGATCCATGGCGACAACGAGTGGAGACCTTCTGACCACCGGTCAGGTCGCCAAGCTGTTGGGGTCGTCCCGCCAACAGGTGGTCAACCTGTGCGAGCGCGGGGAACTGCCGTTCGTGAAGGTCGGTAGGCACCGGAGAATAGAGCGGGCCCACGTCAAGGCGCTGCTGACCCCCAGGCCAGAGCTGACCCGTGACCAACTCAAGTCGCTGTGGCTGCACCAGGCGGTGGCGGGCAATCTGGTCACGGACCCGGAAGAGGTACTGGGCAAGGCCAGGGAGAATCTCGATCGACTCCTCCGGCAGCACCGAGGAACCATGACGGAGGTCTGGCTGCGACGCTGGCAAGACAAGATCAACGGGGGGATCGGCAACGTCCTCAAGGCGCTGACCTCGGAAGATCCGGAAGCTGTGGAGCTACGACAGAACTCACCCTTCGCGGGGGTCCTGTCACAGCCTCAGCGTAAGAAGGTGCTTGAGTCCTTCACACGCAGCGGCTGGAGACGAGTGGCGTGAGGCGTGAGCAACTGGAGCATGTCCTGCGGTCCGCGTGCCAGATCGCCGGAGACCCGGACGTGCTCGTCATCGGCAGTCAGTCCCTGCTGGGCGCGATCCCTGAAAGCAGACTTCCACTGGAAGCCACCGCCTCGATGGAGGTCGACGTGGCGTTCTTCGATGACCCGGACGACCACAAGGCTGACCAGGTCGACGGCGCGATAGGCGAGTTCTCGCCGTTCCACGAGATGAACGGCTACTACGCCCAAGGCGTGAGCATGTCGACCGCAACACTGCCCGATGGATGGCGGGATCGGTTGGTTCTGGTGGAATCTCAGAGCACCCGACCAGGGCGCGGTTACACGCTCGAACCGCACGACTGCGTGGTGTCCAAGCTCGTAGCCGGTAGGGAGAAAGACCATGCCTTCGCCGACGCGCTGATCCGGGCCGGGCTCATCGATCCCGCTGTGGTCGCCGAGCGGATCGAGATGGTCGAGGTCCATCCTCGGGTGCAGGGACGACTCAGGGACTGGATCGCGACATACCTGCCGGCGACCTGACGGCCCTCGGAGCTGTTGGGCGGAGGGTGTGGGATTCGAACCCACGAAGACATCGCTGCCTTACCGGTTTTCAAGACCGACCACCGCACGCCCGGTGAGCTGGCTGAACGTGGAACGGCAGGGGCTCCTTGCCAGCCATTTACCGCCGCCCGTCATGTGGGCGCGTCTCGGAGTCGCTCGCCGCCCGCTCGCGCCACTGGCCACCGTCCGCACGTACGAGCCGCTCAACCATCGCCCGCGCTTCGCCCTCGGTCACGAACTCCCACCGCAGCACCCTGCCTGTCTCGGCGTCGCCAGTCCGTGCCACTACATGCCACCGCACCTCACGGGATAGCCAAATGTCGCGGCGCGTCAGCCGCCCCCACGAGCCGTTCCACCACCGCGACACCTGCTCTAGCACGCACTAGATCGTACAAGCGTACGAACGCTCGCGGGCGACTCACCACGACGTCTGGATGCGCCATAAGCTGAGGTCTGGCCTACGCCACGAATCAGCGCTGCAACGCCGGTTCGGCGCGACGCGAGCACCCTCCGTAGCAAGAAGTCAGCCTGCCAGCCCCTTGAGTAGAGCACCCAGAACAGCTGAGACAATAGCAACGGAGATCACCAGCACTGCGTTTGTCTCCCTAAGTCGGCGCGGTTCCAGCATCTCCGCAATTTCGCGGCAGTTCTCAAGGTCATCGTTATGATCAACGGCAAGTTCCTCCTCCAGCCATGAACGGAAGGCAGGAAGATCGGCGTCGTCACAGAGGCGCGCCACCGCCTCTTTGGCACCCCGCCGCTCCTCTGAGAACGTGTACGTCAGAATGAGCACCTGAAGTCCCAATTCGCGTGCCCAAGCCCCTGACCTAAAGACTCTAAGAAACCATGCCTTAACCCCTGCTCTCTGGTGAACCGAAATCAATCTGTCTACTTGCTGCCGAACCTCCCTCGCTTGGTCCGCGCGTCGCCCCCCTTGCGCCACTAGTCGATAGAAGAGCCCAATCTGCTCAAGGGTCAGAGACGCGAAGGTAACGGCAGCCTTGTTGGCGCCGCCGAACCGAGTAGCGTCAAAACGCACGGTCATCTCTGGGTATCCTGGCGACTGGCGCTTCTCAACGACCATTCCTACCCGCTCGAACGCCTTATCTCCATCCCAAGTTCCGTGTTCAGGCTGGAAGCTAAGATCGACATGGAACGGGCTAGGGCCTCGGCAGACGAAATGGACACCCTCCGAGGCTTCGCCCAACCTCTTCATTTCCCGCTCGATAAAGTTCCGCACCAATGCGACAGCAAACGCTGCGCTCGTTTCAGCTCCAGCATCGTCGACAAAAACGAACGCCACTGGGTCCCCAGGGGTGTAGAACATTAGCACGGTATAGTTTTCCCACTGAGTGCCTCGCCAATGGCGGAATACCTCTTTTTGAATTCGCGATGGAATGTTGAGCCGGAAGCGAATTTGCCCAGACGTGGGATGCGGACTATAACGAATGCCGGGGACATCCTTTGGACTCGCCGGATCATAGGTACGCGGCACTTCGATCTCAACATCACGCACACTTGGTATAGCTTCGAGCGCCCGCCGAACTCTCTCCGGCCAAACCTGTACGATCGGCGGCGCTTCCGCCGAGTGCAACTCGAAGTGAAATGAACCAATCCCAACCGCCAGTCCCTGCATGCCGGCAGTCTAGGAGACTTTGGGCGTGTTTCATTGGGTGGCTCGCCACGCGACGACGCTTCTGGCAATCCGGAAAGGATGGTTTCCGCGTAGAATGAAACCTTTATCCTTTACTCGCCAACGAGCGCAAATGACAGCTTCGCCCGATATGGTGGCATCGGATTAGCGGCAGGCGGGCCGCTTGCCACATGGGTGCCGCTCTGGCTGAACGCAGGCGTACCGGCAACGCAGGTTGCGGAGTGGGCCGGCCACAGTGTGCATGTGCTGCTCAGGGTCTACGCCTCATGTATCGACGGCCAAGACCAGGCGGCGCGTAGTCGGATCGAGGACGCATTGGGCCAACCTGAGTAACCCATCGAAAGGCTGCACCACGATGGTGAGCGCGTAGCCGGTCGGCCCCTCGTGTAGCCGTCGCGCGACTCGGGGGACCCCGAATCGCTCTCCCTTCAAGGGCCGCGCCAACCGCCCCACGCTCGGATGTTCCGAGTGTGGGGCGTTTGCGCGTTTGCACACAGAATGCAATCCGGGCTGAGGGCTCGCCGACGCGGCTGACGTATGGCACGGACTGATGAGCTACCATGCCGACGGTCAATACCCACTAACGTAAGGTCGCGGTATGTTCGAAAGCGATTTTTTCGGCGTTGCCGGTTTCTTTTTGTCGCTTATTGCTATACCGATCACCTTCGTGGTGGCGCGCAGGACGAGACTAAGACCTGAAATCCGCTACGTGGAAGACCACGACGTCCTAGTGGAGCCGAAGGCTGAGCTGATCGACAGAGGATTGTCGATCACGTTCGCGAACCATACCCTGCGCCAGGTGAGCCGCACCTACATTGCCTTCTGGAACCACAGAGGCGACACGATAAAGGGGTCAGATACGCTATCCGAAGACCCCCTTCGAGTTCAGCTCGAAGACCTCGATACAGTCGTTGATGTAAGCATCGTCTGGTACAGCCGCAAACAAAATCGCCTTACTGTGATCCGAAGCTCGGACGACCAGTCCGTTGCGTACATCAATTTCGACTTCCTCGACGCAGGCGACGGGGCGGTTATCCAAGTCGTGCATGAGCGCGGTAAGCCGACCCTGACAGGCACCATCCGTGGCTGCACGATCAAAAACAAAGGGTCGAGCGACCTTACCGAATCGACGCTAAGTCATACAAAGACGAAGTCTTTTCGGAAGCGTATCGCCCGACGGGAAGGCGGACCTTCTTTGTTTCCGCCCCTACTTATACCACCCATGGCAGCGTTCGGATTTTTTCTCGACCCCATCATCAACTTCTTCCGCTCTCCCCAGAAGGTCGTAGACTCATCGAAGTACGATCTGACGACCCGCAAGGGCCAAGAGGAGTTCGCCAGAGAAGTCGGCCCTACCGGGTCCTCCGATTCCGACTCGATCTTCGAGTGGGGATTCGCGGTTATGGGCACACTGTTCACGATTCTCATGCTTGTTACAGTTTACAGTAGGGCTAGAAGACTGGTGCCCGTGTCCATCTTGAGGCACCGCGCCGAGGACCCTGGGCAGGTCGCCGCTGAGTTGCCTCAGCAAGTGGCACCACGCGACGTCTCGTGAGGACGAGCGGTTGCCGCGGACACGCGCTGCGGTGCCTCCCTGTCCATCGGCGGGTGCCTGTCTACCCCGAGAGCCGTTGCCGCTCATTTGCCGCAACCAGTGAGACGGGGCGGTCACTGCCGAGACGAAGTGAGACCTACTCGCTAACCAAAACAACTCCCCCTGGCCAGCGTTCGTGCTGGCCAAGGGCGATTTCGGCTGGCCCAGGGACCGGAGGGTGTGGGATTCGAACCCACGAAGACATCGCTGCCTTACCGGTTCTCAAGACCACGCAGCTCACGGCTTTGACCTGCTGCTACGCAAGCCATCGCCCGCCTGGCGACACGATTACGCACCCGCAGGGTGTCCCCTTCTGCCGGTAGGCTGCCTGCCCGGATGGCTTGCCGGGCACCTTGCCTCCTCCGCTGGGCTTGCCACGGGCGCGACCATTGTCTGCATGAGACACCGCCTGTCGCCGAGGACGGCCTTCGCCGGGGCAACTTCGCTCGTCTGTGCAGCGGGGTTGGTTTGGCTGCTTCGCGCGATCAAGATGGACTGGGCCTGGCTTGAGCCAGGCAGTTGGATAGCAACCCTCGTTGGTACTCCACTGGCGTGTCTCCTCGGGCTCCTTGGGCTGCGCCGCCGACCGGACGCGCCGCCATCGGCTCTAGCCGAGCATCCTCCCGCCTTGCTGGGCATGCAGTCGTTTGACCCTAAACTCGCAGGAGTTCACCCCTCGATTGAGATCGATGCAGGGGCATCAGAGACTATGCCGGCCTACATACCTCGGGGAATCGACGTTAAGTTGCGGAGCTTACTGTTGGCCTCTGAGGACAAGAAGTTCTTGCTTCTCCTTGGCAGTTCTTCCGCAGGCAAGACAAGAGCGGCATACGAAGGGGTGCGAACAACGCTGCCTGGTTATGACGTGCTGCTTCCTACAAACACCCAGGAAATTCTCTGGCTGCTTGGTCAGAAGTTAAAGCGGCCGACAGTTGTTTGGTTGGACGAGTTGCAGCGCTACTTGGCCGACGGCGACGGGTCCAGCCTTGACAGGGGCGACCTGTTAGCGTTGTGGTCGCTCAACAAGCCGGTCATTGTTGTAGGCACGATGTGGCCCGACAGATACCAGTCCATCGTCAACTCTAAGGTGACTGACAGCCTGGCCGACAAGTCTGACCGGGCCAGGCAACTCCTGAGCATGGCGCAGGTGATGTATGTCGAAGACGAGCTTACTCCTACCGAATTGGCGGCAGCGCGGGAGTTGGCGCAAAGAGATCAGAGAATCGAAGTTGCACTGCAGGATCAGCATTATGGGGTGACCCAGGTCCTTGCAGGGGCACCGGACCTGGTTGATAGATGGACACACGCAAGTCCGCGCAACAGATCGGTGATTACAGCAGCGGTCGACATTCGACGATTGGGCGTTTCTAGCCCTATCACGGATTCACTATTACGAGTTGCCGCACAGATATACATGAGCGAGGAAGAGATGGGCCGCGCACCAGCGGATTGGTATGAATCTGCTATCGCCTATGCTGTAGCACCGCTTAAAGGTGCCACTTCGGCGCTCATCCCGGTCGCTAGGTCCGTCGGTGCTGTCGACGGCTATCTCCTTGCCGACTACTTGACCCAACACGGCGAGAGGGCTAGAGCATCCATCGTCATTCCCGAACCGCTCTGGGACATAGCCGCCAACCATGTACATGGGGCGAGGGATTTGGAGGCCCTGGGCGATGCCGCACAAATGCGAGGGTTCTTCAAATATGCAGAGGGCTCTCTTCGCCGGTCGCTCGCACGGGGGAATCCTCTTGCTGGCAAGCTGCTCGGGATGATGCTTGTTGAACAAGAGAGAACCGCAGAAGCGCTTGACGTGTTTAAAAGCTCGGCGGCCACAGGTCATCCCGAGTGTGTGGCGATACTCCTTGAGTATATGGAAGAACTTGCACCAGCGGAAGCCTTACTGGAGTTGCGGAAAGTAGCTGATGCGGGGACTCAACTCCCGCACCATGATGCTAGGACGAGCCTAGCCTGGCTGCTCTACAAGTCTGGGGACGCTGATGCTGCAGAAGAAGAGTTCCAGCGGTCAATTTCTGAGGGACGGCGTGGTGCGCATGCAGCTTATGCACACTTTCTAGAGCGACTCGGCCGGTCCGACGAGGCAGACACGCAATTCCTGCTTGCCGCTCGTGCTGGTAGCCACACCTACTATGAAGTGTCGGCGGGCAGACAGGCAGAGCGGGGACGAATCCAAGAAGCAGAGGCCCTATATCAAGAGGCATCAGCCCGAGGGGATGCTGAAAACTCCAGGAGATGGTGGTCTCGCCTACTCGTGAAACACGGCCGGCACGAGGACGCGCGCAAACTAGGCGGCCCGCCGGGCGAGGTCGAACTGCACATAGGGTATTGCTTCAAGCACTCCGGCGATTTGGCCGGGGCACTGAAGATGTTCCTTGAGGCAGATCGACTCGGGAACATTTGGGGCCAGCTAGAGGCAACCGAGCTGCTGGAGAAGCAAGGCAGGTTCGACGACGCTTTTACCCTCCGGGTCAAGACCGCCGAACGGCTCGGCTCGAATTGGGGATTTGCCGGTCTTGTCGACCACTTAGCCAGACGCGATTACTTGGATGTCGCTGTTGCGATAACGGAAGCATTCGCCGAGACGGGAAGGATTATATGCTCGGACGATCTAGGTCGTGCACTGATACGTCATGGACGCATCAAGGAAGCGATGACGATGTACAAAAGGTCCGCACTGTCCGCTACGGATGGAAGTGAAGTTCACTCCTTTTTGCTCGCGTTATCGGAAAATGGCTACGAGAATCTCGCTGCATTGGTACGACGCGAAGGCTTTGGGCTTCCTGACGACCCCGGCTTATGGGAGACAGGGCGGTAGGACTTACAGCTCAAGGCATCGCGGGAGTTTGTATGTTTCGGCCGCGCAGAAGATGAGGCTTTGGGCACGCTTATAGTGACCGGTAGTCGCTAGACGGCCTAAAATACGCCAGCGAGGCGTCATCGTGGCGCTTGGTTCTGGGGTAGCGATCCCCGTGCGGGTCGTCCGACTCGATTGAGCGAACCTGTGCGATCAGTCCCGCCGGTCCCAATTTGTCGAGCAGATCGAGGTACTCCGGCCAGCCGAAGATCTCCATCTGGTCGACCGGTCGCGTAACTCCGTCCGAGAACGCAGCGGCCCGTCGCATCGCGTCGGCCGGGTAGCTGGCAACTCGGCCGTACTGAGCCGCATTCGGGTCAGCCGCAGCTACCCACCATCCGCCCGGACGATTCCGGGTGGCGGTCTGTCGCGCAACCAACTCGGCGAGCGCGGCCGTGTGGTCAGGTGTCCCGAACCGCATCCCTGCCACGGCGGCTGGCTCGGTGCCGCTGATCTCTTCAATCGACAGATCGCAGGTAACCTCCGGCCCGGTGTCGAGGTCAACCACTATGCTCACGTCGGACAGCGTCAAGGCGTCGACCCGCGCCGATCCGATTCTCAGAATGCCGATCGCTGCGCATGGCGTGCCGGGGTTCGTCAGGTCGCACGTGTCAGCGTGCAGCGCAGCCACGGATGCAATGCCCTCCGCCAGACCCTCCGTCAGAGGGATACCCGCTGAGGCCGCCAGCGCAGCGACAGTACGAACGCCGAGCTGCCGGGCGTACCACGCCACACCGTGGTGACAGCCGCCAAACGGGATGCCTGCCCCGTCCACGACCACCGCCAAGTCAGCGGAGGCAATCACAAAATCCTCGTTGGGACGTCCGGGGGCGGCATCAGTTGCGAGCGAGAACAACGGCGACTGCCTCTCTTGATCAGGCGGCGGCGGTTAGTAGGCCACGGAGCTTCATTACGGCCGGAGACGATGCCCAGGGCCGCAGTTGGCCGAGCAGGTCCCGCAGGTCGTTGAGGGTGCGGGACGAGCCGGTCGTGACCGCGATGGCGAATGACTCTTCCGCGCACGCGCACGCCTCTTCCGGGCTCCCGGCGAGCACGTACGCCTGAGCGAGTCGAGAGAGGTACTGGCCACGATCGCGATGGTAGTCCGGCGGGAGAGTGTCGAGCACGGTTGTGAAGGCGGAAACTGCCGCCGATGCCCGGCCGAGTTCAAGGTGGCATTTAGCCCGTGAGATCTTTAGGTACAACCGCAGGTCGCAGTACCGACCGTCAGACGGGTCGCCTTCCGCTGGCAAGGCGGCGCCGCCGCCGTCGAGCAGCATCTCAGCCACGTCCAGGGCGCGATCAGCGTCGCCTCCTGCCCCGTGCGCGGCGTGCCCAAGTGCCTCGGTCTGAGCGGCAATGGCGCGTATTCGAACTGTCTCGACGCCTCGATCCCGCTGAGCTGCATTCGCCAACCGGGCCGCGTGCGCGCCGTTCCGCGCGCTGATCGCCTGGACCGCTCGCCGGGTCAGCACGAAAGCTGCCATCCGGTCGTCCTGGCTGGCTTCCGCCCACTCCAAAGCACGCCGGTACCAAGCCGTGGCGGCTTCCGCGTCGCCCGCATCCTGATGGAGCCAGCCGGCGAACTCGGCGTACCCAGCGCCAACCTGTAGAAGGTCGTCCAGCGACTGCCCGGAGGCGTCGCGGGCCAGGTGTTCGATGGTGTCGGCATGGGCAGTGATGGCGGGAAGTAGAGCACGCGGACCGAGCAGGTTATCGGCGGTGTAGTGATCCCGTAGAGAGCGACGCAGGAAGCGGAGCAGGTCAGGCGTCACGCGCCGGGGAGGGCTAGCACCTGGCAGGACAGCCGCCGGGAGCACCGATTCCGCCCCGGCGGCTGGGGGTGCGGCAGGCTCCTGCAAGAACTGGCTGAACCTGGCCTTGGCGTCGTCGTCCGCGCGCTTCAACGCAACGTCCAGGAGCTGCTGCGTGCGCATCGCTAGCTCAACGTCTGGCTGTGCTTCCCATTTCGTCACGCCCCGGGTCGACATGCCCAGGTGCGTGGCGAAGTCATCGAACGTCATGCGCAGGGCCAGCCGGAGCGCCTTTGCGGTCTGGCCCGTCCACGTCGCGACGACCTGCATGCGGCGAGCCTCCTCCCCGTAACCGACTCCTTGCGGGGAGTGTAGCGGCGAACCGTCCACGCAGGACGAGTGCCGAGTGCCATGCCGG
This sequence comes from Micromonospora sp. NPDC049497, assembly GCF_044465805.1. Lineage (NCBI taxonomy): Bacteria > Bacillati > Actinomycetota > Actinomycetes > Micromonosporales > Micromonosporaceae > Micromonospora > Micromonospora sp. NPDC049497. The sequence goes on from NZ_JBITMC010000003.1 coordinate 43,480, forward strand.
TGCTAGATCAGTTCTACCTCGGTACATGGAGGGTTGCCGATTTTCGGCGTTGACTAGTCCCATGAAAGCCGATCGAGCGAATGGGAGGTAGCCAGCGTGATCGTGTTACCGGCTAGCGCGCGGAGCGCTTCGGCCCCGGCGGCGCCGGCGGGACCTCGTGCTCCCGAGCAAGCTTCCGAACGTAGGCCCCACTGAATGGCGAAAGCCGCTCAACCTCAGTCGGGCCGAGCCCGGCTCGCAAGGCGGCAACAACCGCCGCGACCACCGCATCTCGTGCGGCATCGTGAGCCGCTTCGGTACGGCGATACCGCCGCGTAGCTGCTGAAAGTTCTTCGCGGGCGTCAGTCACGCAAACCAGATTACCGCTACTCCCTTGCGCAACAGACCCACGTATCGCTACCTTGTTGCGCAACAGAGTTTCGCAACACCAACCGGCCGGATGGCTCGGGGAACAGCGGCACCCGTTGCCGCACGCCCATGAGACGCCGGATCAGGTCGTTCATTGAGAACTCCACAGCGACAGGAATGAGCGCGCGTAGCTCGCTGAGCAGGAACTTCGCCTTGAGCCGCATGGTGGCCGACCCCGGTAGGTCCCGGGCGAGCGGAGCGAGTGAGGCGGGTTGCGCGCGCTGTACCAACACCATCCCGATCCTTCAAGCTGTTCCGGAGGTTCCCGTGAGGAATCACCTCGCAACCGTCATCGCCGAACCGACCGCCGCCGACGTGGCCGCGATCGAGGTGGAGTGGCCGCTGATCGCGGCCGAGCTGGACGTGCTCGACGCCGAGATCACGATGCTCTACGCCGAGGACCACGGCGGCCCGACCGCGCTGGACTGGCGGCGGTTGCGCCGGGCCGAGGCCCGCGTCACCCGCGCCGCCGCCGAGGTGAGCACCCGCACCACCGGCCCGCGCTGCGCGGCCTGATGTCGCGCATCCGCGCCGCCTACTTCGATCCGGACGGGGCGCGGTACGGCATCCCCACCTTCTGGTGGCGGGGTGCCCCGCCCGGCTACGCCACCCGCCGCCAACTGACCGCTGCCGGCCTACGGCCCGGCGGTCAGCCGATCTCCGCTCAAGTCATGTGGCGCGGCGTCGGCGGCACTCGCGTCGCCTACCTGTACCGGGTCGACCTAGCCGCCCCGAAGCGCACTGCCACCCCCGCCAAACGGCGCGCCATCGCCGCCGCGCTGACCGCCCGCCGCACCTGCCGCGTCTGCCACACGGTGCGGCCCTACTGCATCCCGCGCTCGCTGGGCGAATGCCTCGCGTGCGCCTTCCCGGAGGAGGACGCAGCATGACCGCCCCCACCATCAACGGCACCCGCTACCCCCAGCCCATCCAGGACCTGTTGCCCGCCGCCCGCGCGCTCGACCTGCCCGACGGAGAGGCGTTCCCATCACGGAACCGGCTCATGCGGGAGTTCCGCATCGGCGCACCCAAGGCCGGGGAACTGCTCGCCCTGCTCAAGGCCGAGCCGGCCGCGCTGGACTCGGCCCCCGCGCCGGCCGCACCCGAGCCCGCGCCACCGGCCGAGCCGGACCCGACGCCCGCGCCGGAGATCACGCCGCCCGAGCCGGTCACTGAGGTCCCGCCGGTCAGTCGCCCGGACACGCCCACCCCGACCGGCCCGGCCCGGCGGGCGGTGGTGTGGCCGGTGGTGCTGCTGGCGCTGCCGGCGTTCGTGGCGATCTGGTCCGGGTGGGTCGGCCTCGGCGGACTCACCGGGTTCGGCATCGTGCACCCGCTACCGGGCATCTGGGACAGCTTCTCCATCAACTCCGCGATCACCCTCCCGATCGGGGTCGAGACCTACGGCGCGTACGCGCTGTACGTGTGGCTGTCCGGCCGAGTGCCCGAGCGGGCACGCCGCTTCGCCAAGTGGTCCGCCATCGGCTCGCTGGTCGTAGGCGCGCTCGGCCAGGTCGCCTACCACCTGCTCGTCGCGGCCGGAGTCACCTCGGCCCCGTGGTGGATCACCACCGCCGTCGCCTGTCTCCCGGTCGCGGTGCTCGGCATGGGCGCCGCCCTCGCGCACCTCGTCCGCACCCACGACTAGCGCCGCCCGGCGGCACGGCCCCTGGCCTGCAAACCGATGCCGTGCCGCCGGTCTCCCCATCCGGCACTACACCTCAGGAGAGACCTCTGATGTTGTCACCCCTGCAAGCGCTGCTCAACGCGGCGGCCCGCCTGCGGCCCCGCCGCCCGATCTGGCTCGGCACACCCTTGCGGGCCACGATCGCCCCCGCCGCGTGCGGCGGCTACACCCTGCGCATCGACTACAACCAGGGCACCGAATGGGTCGACCTGCCGACCCGCATGCAGGAGTACGACCGGCCCGATGAGCGGGAGTTCACCGCCGTTGCCGCCGCCCTCGCCGCGCGTGGCCTGATCCGCACCACGGCCTGGCAGATCGACGCCTACGGCCGCCTGTGCGCCCCCGTCGCTGTCATCCGCACCGGGAAGGAGTCCCGATGAGCGCCCCCATCAACGACCCGGGCGACCGTTTCGACTGGCAGGCCGCCGAAGCAGACCTGACCGACCCGACCGCCACCGGTCCGGACGCCGAGGTGGTGGACCTGGACGACGCCCGCGCCCGCCGGGTACCCAAGCCCCGCCCGCCGGCCGAGACGGACGGCACCGACCCCGACGACGACAGCGAGGACGCCGAGACGGTCGAGGACGGCCCGGAGCGCCTCGGTGGTCTGGTCGACACGGCCGAGGACATCCCTCCGGAGGTGCTGGCCCGGCAGCGGGAGCGACGGCCGATCCTGGCCGAGTGGGCACGCTCGTGGCGCGGCTTCCGCGCGGCGGTGCGGCACCAGAGCAAGGATGCCGGCTACGTCGCCGCCTACCACGCGGTGCGGCTGCCCAAGTACGCCGCCAAGACGGCCGTGTGGGCACCGGTTGGCCTGTTCCGCGGACTCGGCCGGGCGCTGCACTGGGCCAGCGCGGAAGAGGGCAACTGGCACCTGCGGCAGGCCGCCGCGACCCGTGGTGAGGCCGACGTGTGGCTCAAGCTGGACGCCCGCCGGCAGCGCCAAAGCGTGTGGCGGTGGTGGGTGCTCGCCGCCTCGGCCGGGGCGACCGTGGCCGGGGCGATCGTCCTGGCCCTCGGCCCCGCGTGGTGGCGGTGGGTAGCCCTCGCCGTGGTGGTACCGCTGCTGGCCACCCTCGGCCGACCGGCGGACAAGCCGCTGACGGACCGGGTGACCGAGGGCACCCGCTATCGCAAGCTCACTGCCGAGCTGGTCCGCCGCGCGCTGACCTCGCTGCAACTGGCCGCCATCAACTCGGCCGTTGCCAAGGATCCGAAGGCGATCAGCTTCCCGGTGGACATTCACCGGGACGGTCCCGGCCACCTGGCCGTGGTCGACCTTCCGTATGGGGTGGAGGCCGCCGAGGTCGTCGCCCGCCGGGGCAAGCTCGCCTCGGCGATGCGGCTGCCGTTGGATCAGGTGTGGCCCGAGCCCGCCCCCGGTCACACCGGCCGCCTCGCGTTGTGGGTCGGGTATGAGCCGGCGTCGCAGATGAAGCAACCCGCCTGGCCGCTGCTGTCCGAGTCGGCCAGGGTGGACGTGTTCAAGGCGTTCCCGTTCGCCACCACCCCGCGCCTGGACGTCGTGGCGGTGGATCTGATGTTCCGCAACTACCTGTTCGGCGGCCAGCCGGGTAGCGGGAAGACGTTCGCGTTGCGGGATCTGATCCTGGCCGCCGCCCTGGACGCCCGCACCGAGATCCGAGGCTACGAGTTGAAGGGCGTCGGTGACTTCGCCGTGCTGGAGCCGGTCATGGCCGAGTACGGCAACGGCTTCGATGACGAGACCTTGGCCCGGTGCTTCGCGTTCATCGAGTGGCTGTACGAGGAGTGCCGCCGCCGCTCGAAGCGCATCGAGCACTACGCGAGGTTGGGCAAGGCTCCCGAGAACAAGGTGACGCCCGAGTTGGCGTCGCTCAAGGGGTCGGGGCTTCACCCGCTGGTGGCGTGGTTCGATGAGCTGCAAGAGCTGATGACCAGCAAGTACGGCAAAGATGCCGGGGAGATCCTGGAGAAGGTCATCAAGCTCGGTCGGGCGCTGGGTGTGATCATCCTGATCGGTACGCAGATCCCGGACAAGGACAGCTTGCCGACCGGCATCACCCGCAACGTCAACTCCCGGTTCTGCCTGTCGGTGGCCGATCAGACGGCTAACGACATGATCCTCGGGACGTCGGCGTACAAGAACGGCTACCGGGCGACGGTCTTCCAACCGGTTATCGAGGCGGGGTGGGGCATCCTGCGCGGGTTCGGGCCGAAGGCGTCGGCGGTGCGGTCGTTCTACGTCGACACCACCGCCGCCGCCCGCATCGTCGCCCGCGCCGTCGCCCTGCGCACCACCGCCGGGACGCTGCCCAACGCCGACGAGCAGACCCGCGACGTAGCCCCGGTGGCGGACGTGCTCGGCGACCTGGCGCGGGTGTGGCCGGGTGACGACAAGGCCGTCTGGAACGAGACGCTGTGCACGCTGCTGGCCGAGCTGCGACCCGACGTCTACGGCGGGTGGGAGGCCGCGCAGCTCACCACCGCGCTCAAGCCCCACCCGGCGGTGAAGGTCGCCGACGTGGGTCGGCGTATCGACGGCAAGGCCACCACCCGACGCGGCATCAAGCACACCGACCTCCTGGCCGCGATCGCGGAGCGTGACCGCAAGCGGTCCGCCGGCTAACCGCCTCTGAGGGTGCTAGCGCTAGCGGCCCGACCTGCTAGCGCTAGCACCCCCGCTAGCACCCCATCCGAATCATGAGCTGCGCGCTAGTAGCTAGCAGCTCACGGCCCCTTGCACCCAAAAACTGGCTCAGGAGGCACGTGTGGACCCCCTGCTCACCCTCGCTATCGCCGCCGCCACGCCCGCCGCACTAGTCACGCTCGGTTACGCCGGGCTGTGCTGGGTCAAGCCCGTCACCACCTGCCGACGCTGCGCCGGAACCGGCCGAACCACCACCCGCGTCCTGCGCCGACCGCGTGCCTGCCGCCGCTGCGACCGTGGCCACCGGCTCCGCGCCGGACGGCGGATCTTCAACTACTTCCACCGCCTCCGCGCCGAGGCAACCCGATGAACCGCCGCGCCGCCGGGCACACCGACTGGTGCGGACGCGACCACCGCTGCAACCTCGGCGAACACCGCTCACCAGAGATCGTGGTCGACCTACCCGGCCACGGCCGCGCCGTCGTCGTTCGCGTGCGCACCGCCGCCGGCGGCGAACACGCCGAGGTCCGCGTCAGGGTCGCGCTCGCCCCCGGCGAGCTGCGAGCCCGCCGCCAGTTGGTCGGGCTGCTCGGCGACCTGCGCCAGGCCGTCACCGCCGCCGCCATCGCCGCCCGGCCCCGACCGAGGCGGGCCGCCCGGTGACCGCCCGGCGGTGCGGCCACTGGATCGGCACCGCCGGCCGCTACTGCCACACCCCGCACAACCTGCGGCCCTACCTGCAAGGGCTGCGCTGCCCCGCCCACACCCCCTCGGCGCTGGCCGGGCGGCCCGAGCCCCCGTCGACACCGATCTACGCCCCGACCCCACCGGAAGGGAGCACCATGCCTACCGCTGACCTGCTCACCGCCGCCCTCGCGCACGCCGCACGCGGCTGGCACGTCTTCCCGCTCCGCCCCGACGACAAGCGACCCGCCTTCCCCGACCACACCGCCGACGACTGCACCGGCCGCGACCCGCGCTGCCGCGCCGCCGGCCACCACCTCGGATGGGAGCCCCGCGCCACCTGCGACCCCGACCGCATCCGCCGGGCGTGGTCGGCCCGGCCCTACGGGATCGGCTTGGCGTGCGGTCCGTCGCGGCTCGTGGTGGTCGACCTCGACCGGCCCAAGGGCGACGGCGAGACGGGTGAGCATGACGGCCTGGCCGTGCTCGCCGAGCTGGCCGCCGCGCACACCGCAACCATCGCCCCGACGTACACCGTGACCACCGGCCGAGGCGGCACCCACCTCTACTACCGACACCCCGACGACGGTCCGGGGCTGCGCAACACTGCCGGCACGCTCGGCCCGATGGTCGACACCCGCGCCCACGGCGGCTACGTGGTCGCCGCCGGCAGCACCGTCAACAGTCGGCCGTACACCGTCGACCTGGACACCGACCCGGCCCCGCTACCCGAATGGCTGGCCATGCTGCTGGCCCCGGCACCGCTGCCGCCGCAACGGCCGGTCGTGGTCGACCTGCCCACCGACCGCACCGGGGCGTACGTACGAGCCGCCGTCACCCGCGAGGTCGACCGGGTGACCACCGCCGCACCGGGCGAGCGAAACCGGGCGCTCTACATCGCCGCCGTGGCCCTCGGCCAACTCGTCGCCGGTGGCGCGCTGGCCACCGACGACGCCCAAAGCGTGCTGGAACAGGCCGGCGTGACCGCCGGGCTGCGCACCGCCGAGGCGTACCGCACCGTCCGATCCGGCCTCGCCGCCGGCTCCCACCGACCCCGAAAGGTCGCCGCATGAGCGCCGCCCGTCTCCACCTCGTCACCGACCACGCGGACGCCACCGGCGAGGCGACCGCGGGCGGCCCGCTATGGGATGTTCCAGTGCCCCTGACCGGCCCGCACGCCGCGCCGCCGCCGTTCCCGGTGGACGTGTTCCCACGCTGGCTCGGCGACATGGTGACCGGCGTCGCCCGGTTCACCCAAACCGATCTGGCCATGGCCGGCACCCTCGCCGTCGCCGTGCTGTCCGCGTGCGCGGGCGGGCGGTTGGAAGTCGAGCCGGTGGCCGGGTGGCGAGAGCCGGTGAACATCTTCGCCGCCGTCATCGCCGGTCCCGGCGAGCGCAAGAGCCCGGTTCACCGGGCGATGACCGCGCCTCTGTTCGCCGCGCAATCAACGCTCGGCGAGGCGATGCGACCTCGCATCGCGGAGGCCGCCGCGCTGCGCGACATCGCCGACCGGCACGCCGAACAAGCCAAAGCCCAAGCGGCCAAGGCCACCGACCCCGGCAAGCGCGACGAAGCCGCCGCCGAGGCGGTAGCCGCCGCCATCGCCGCCGAGGCGATCACCGTTCCCGGCCTGCCCCGCCTGATCGTGGACGACGCCACCCCCGAAGCGTTGATCGGCCTGATGGCCGCCAACGGCGGACGCATGGCGATCATCAGCGATGAAGGCGGCATCTTCGACACCCTCGCCGGCCGCTACTCCGGCGCACCCAACCTCGACCCCTACCTCAAAGGGCACGCGGGGCAGCCGATGAGCAACGAACGGCAGACGCGCGAAGGTGCCTCGGTCGACAAGCCCGCGCTGACCGTGTGCGTGATGGCGCAACCCTCCGTGCTGCGCAAGTTCGGCGGAAACGCCGACCTCGCCGGCCGAGGACTCCCCGCCCGGTTCCTGTTCGCGCTCCCGCGCTCGCTGGCCGGATATCGGGCGGTGGACACGCCGCCAATCGCCGAGCAGGTGACCGCCGGCTACCGGCACCGGGTGCACGACCTGGCCGCCACCCTCGCCGAATGGGACGACCCCGCCGTCGTCGTCCTCAGCGAGGACGCCGGAAAGGTCCGGCGGGCCGCCGCCGAGCAGGTCGAGACGGAGCTACGGCCCGGCGGCAGCCTGTACGACATGCGGGAATGGGGCAACAAGCTCTCCGGCGCGACGCTGCGCCTGGCCGGGTTGCTGCACGTCGCCCACCACCCCGCCGACGCCTGGCGACGCCCCATCGACGCCGACCGCATGGCCGACGCCGTCCGCCTCGCCGAGTTCTTCGCCGCGCACTACCGGGCCGCGCTCACCACCATCGGCACCGATAGCGCGATGGAGAGCGCCCGCTACGTGCTCGGCGTGCTCACCACCAAGGGCATGACCACCTTCACCCGGCGAGAGCTGCACCGCCGCGTCTCCCGCCGGCTCCCCAAGTCGGATGAGGTGTCGGCGGTGCTCGCCGAGCTGGTCGCCCTCGGGTGGGTCCGCCACGGCACGGACGGCCGGTACGAGCTGCACCCCCGCGCCGTAGCGGAGGACCCCGGAAGCGTTGACACGCTGACACCAGCCCCCGACAGCGGCGTTTCCGCAGCTCACGACCCGTCCGAAAGTGTCAACGCCCCCCGTTGACAGCCGTTGACAGGCGTTGACAATCCGCCGCCGGCCCGCCCGGTGTCAACGGGTGTCAACGCCTGTCAACGCCCCCCGTTGACACCCCGATACCGGCCACCACCTGCGGAAACGCCCGCCCGGCCGTCGAGTGTCAACGTGTCAACGCCTCCCGGCCCCTTCCCGACGCTCGCCGACCACGGACACCCCGGAAACGGCCCGTTGAGAGCCACGGAGACAGATCGGCCCTATGCCTTACACCCGCCCGGCCGCGATCTCGCGTCTATGGCGCTCTCAGCGGGCCGTTCTACGCCGTTCTGCCGCACCGCCCACCCCGCCCTCCACACGCGACCCGACCCGACCGAAAGGCGCTCACCGTGCGAATCAGGCTGCACGGCACCCCCGCTGAAACAGCCGCAGCGCTCGACGCCATCGCCCGAGTACTGCACATCCGCTCCGTCTCCCGGCCGCGCCCCGACCGCCGATCCCCGGTGTTACAGCGCATCTACCTCGACGCCACCCCGAGGGAGGACACCCGCCCATGACCCCCCGCCGCACCCCAACCGGGAACCTGCTCACCCTCGCCGAAGTCCTGGACGAACTCCGCGTACCCCGCTCCACCTTCTTCCGCTGGAAGGCCACCGGCCGCGCCCCCCGAACCATCAAGTACCCCAACGGCAGCCTGTACGTCCGCCGCCGCGACCTGGACAACTGGCTCAACGACCACGAAGAGGCAGCATGAGCACCTACGACGTACGAATCTGGACAATCCGCGAATACCAGGGACGCGACCGGAAGACGGGCAAGGATCGGAAGACCTACCGCGTGCGATGGGAGGTAGCCGGCCGCGAATTCGGCAAGACTTTCCAGACGCGGGCGATGGCCGAGAGCTTCCGATCTCGCCTTGTTGTGGCGCAGCGTGAGGGCGTCGCATTCGACAAGCCGAGTGGCTTGCCCGAGCCGATGGCGCGAGAGCTGAACAGCCGGACATGGTATGACCTCGCAGTGGCGTTCGTAGACATGAAATGGGCGCGTGCCGCCGCTACGCAGCGAAAGAGCATCGCTGACGCACTTACCACTGTGACGCCGGCTTTCCTGAGCACACGAGGGGCACCGCCTGACGCCGAAATGCGGCGAGCGCTTTACACCTGGACGTTCAACAAGTCGATGAGGGAGGGCGACCCGCCCTCCGACCTGGCACCCGCAATCAAGTGGCTAAAGACCAATTCACTACCCCTCGTCGAGGTGGCGAGCGCAGCCACGATTCGAAAGGCGCTGGATTTGCTGGCCAGCCGGATCGACGGCGGACCGGCTGCCGCCAACACGGTCGCCCGCAAACGTGCCGTTTTATACAGCGCGCTCAAATACGCGGTGGAGCTGCGATACCTCGACGCGCACCCGATGGACTTCGTCCATTGGCGGGCACCGAAGAACGAAGAGAGGATTGACCGAAAGGTCGTGCCGAACCCGCAGCAAGCGCGCGCACTGCTAACCGCCGTCAGGGAGCGCGACCCGGCCCTAGAGGGATTCTTTGCGTGCATGTACTTCGCGGCGCTTCGCCCCTCCGAGGTGATGCACCTAAGGGACGATGAGTGTGACCTTCCCGAGTCGGGTTGGGGGTGGCTTCACCTCAGCGGCTCGACGCAACACGTCGGCGAGGAATGGAGCGACAACGGCGAGATGCGCGAGGACCGCGAGCTGAAGCACCGGGCGAAAAAAGCGACCCGCGATGTTCCGGCCTGCCCGGAGCTCGTCCGCATCCTGCGGCACCACCGGCAGCACCACGGGAAACCAGACGGGCGGATGTTCAATGCGCCAAGTGCTCGGCCCGGCCCGGTTTCGAAAAGCACCTACCTGAGGGCCTGGCGACAGGCACGGGGAAAGGCGCTAACACCTGCTCAGCAACGGTCCGCGCTGGCAAGGGTGCCTTACCACCTTCGGCACGCCGCCGTGTCGCTCTGGCTGAACGCTGGCGTGCCGGCCACCCAGGTCGCCGAGTGGGCAGGGCATAGCGTGCACGTGCTGCTCAAGGTCTACGCCTCATGCATTGACGGCCAGGACGAGACAGCCCGGAAACGGATCGACAGCGCACTAGGTACACCCCCGGCAGGTGCCGAGGATACGCCGGAAGAGCGCCCGACCGGGGACGGCTTGAGCACCTGAGCGGGCGAGAGTGACCGCTTATCGGCACGCGACCTCGGCCGCGTGCCGAAGGCTCAGCCCGAGGCGCATGTTTGTCCGCGAGGCCCGCAGGTGATCCCATCCGGCGAGGCCTCGCCGTTTCACAAGGACTACTCAGACCAGGACAGCTCAATGAGGTGGCCGTTTCTGTCGCGCCTCCAATGCCGTCCGGCCGCATCGCGAAAGTCCAGGCTCACGCTGAGGTTTTGCAGATCCGCATTCCGTCGCCGCGGATTTTGGCCCTCCTGCGGGTCGGCGTAGATCACACCCTGCGCCGGCGGCACCACTGAGAGATACCTGGTCCACGTGGGCTGATCATCGCCCCGAGCCACGAACTCATAGAAGGAGATGAACACGTCATATATCGGAAGATCCGACGCGTTGAGTATGCGGCCGCCCCACGCAGGGCCGGCGTCGAGAAGTTGGACTGTACCGACCCTTGGGGCTCGCACGCCCCGGTCGCCGAAGGCATACCAGACTGATACTCGGGAAGCCTGGCTGCGCCTTTCGTCCTCGGTCCGCTCCCGGCGCTCCTGCTCGGCGCGGGCGTCACGACCAGACTCGATCTTGTAGACCCGGAAGCCGACGGCCGACGCGACGGTGGCCAGGACGACGGTGGCGATATTGGCCAGGGCCCCGATCCACGTCGCCGCATCACCCGGTTCCAGCAGCGTCAGCCACACCAGCGCGGACACCCAGAACGAATTCACCGGCCCAGGTTAGGTGGACAACGCAACCGAGCCGGTAAAGCCGCCCGCGTAGCCGGCGACGACGGCCACGATTCCGGATCAACCCCTACGGCACGGCGGCGAACTTTGCCGCCCATTTGCCGCGACGAGTGAGACGCGGCTACCCCCGACGAGACGAGTTGAGACCGACTCACTAGCCAATAGCACGCCCCCTGACCAGCGTTCGCGCTGGTCAGGGGGCGTTTTTGCTGTCCAGGTGAGCGGAGGGTGTGGGATTCGAACCCACGAAGACATCGCTGCCTTACCGGTTTTCAAGACCAGCGCCATCGGCCACTAGGCGAACCCTCCCGGCCCACGACCCCGAGGGGTACGCCGCCGTGCCTAGTCTGCCACGTCGGCGACCCGCCCGAGCGGGCACGGCACCCGTCGGGACCGGGACACCATCCACAGTGGGAGTCCCGGGCCGGGCACGGAAGGGTCGACCGGTGGGGTAGACAGGAGGCATGCGCGCGATCACGATCCCGGAGCCCGGCGGACCCGACGCACTGGTGTGGGCCGAGGTGCCCGATCCGGAGCCCGGCCCCGGTGAGGTGGTCGTCGACGTGCGGGCCAGCGCCGTCAACCGGGCGGACCTGCTGCAACGGCAGGGGTTCTACCCACCGCCGCCGGGCGCGCCCGCGTACCCGGGACTGGAGTGCTCGGGGGTGGTCAGCGCGACCGCCCCCGACGTGACCGGGTGGCAGGTCGGCCAGGAGGTCTGCGCGCTGCTGGCCGGCGGCGGGTACGCGGAGCGGGTGGCGGTGCCGGCCGCGCAGCTGCTGCCGGTGCCGGCCGGCGTCGCCTTGGTGGACGCCGCGGCGCTGCCGGAGGTGGCCTGTACGGTCTGGTCGAACGTCGTGCAGCTGGCCCGGCTGACGGCCGGTGAGACGCTGCTCGTGCACGGTGGCGGCAGCGGCATCGGCACGTTCGCGGTGCAGCTCGGCACGGCGCTCGGCGCGACGGTCGTGGTGACCGCCCGGTCGGTGAAGCACGAGCGGCTGCGCGGGCTGGGTGCCGCGCACACGATCGACTACCGGGAGCAGGACTTCGTCGAGGAGGTCCGTGCGGTCACCGACGGCCGGGGCGCGGACGTGATCCTGGACATCATGGGGGCGTCCTACCTGTCCCGCAACGTGGCTGCCCTGGCCGACGGCGGCCGGCTGGTCGTGATCGGCATGCAGGGCGGGCGCAAGGCCGAGCTGGACCTGGGTGCGCTGCTGGCCAAGCGGGGCACGGTGGCGGCGACCGCGCTGCGGTCCCGGCCGCTCAACCAGAAGGCGGAGATCGTCCGGGGCGTACGCGAGCAGGTGTGGCCGCTGGTCGGGGCGGGGACGATCACGCCGATCGTGGACCGGCGGCTGCCGATGACCGAGGCGGCGGAGGCGCACCGCCTGGTCGAGTCGAACGACCATGTCGGCAAGGTCCTGCTCACCCTCGACTGATCACCTCACCCGTCGGTCGAGGTGGGCAGGACCAGTCGGGCACCGGAGCCCTCGCCGGCGAGGGAGTCGCCGGGGTTGTAGAGGGCGCAGCGCTGCAACGACAGGCAGCCGCACCCGATGCACCCGTCCAGGTCGTCGCGGAGCTTGCCGAGCAGCCGGATCCTCTCGTCCAGCCGGTCGCGCCAGGCGCGGGAGAGCCGCGCCCAGTCCTCGGCGGTCGGCGTACGCGAAGCGGGCAGCGACTCCAGCGCGGCCCGGATCTCCTCCAGGGAGACGCCGACCTGCTGGGAGATCCGGATGAACGCGACCCGGCGCAGCTCGATCCGGGCGTACCGGCGCTGGTTGCCACCGGTGCGTTCGGCGCGGATCAGCCCGAGCCGCTCGTAGTAGCGCAGGGCCGAGGGGGCCACGCCGCTGCGCTGGGCGAGCTGCCCGATGGTGAGTGCTTCGTGCATCACGTCGCCTTGAGTTGAAGTTCGCTTGAACTTGCAGGCTAGCCGCATGACGACGACGACCGCCACCACGGGCGGCGCCACGCCGGCCCCACCGCCGGCCGCGCCCACGCCGCCACCCCCCACACTCGCCGCGCTGCTCGAACGGGTCCGCGGTGGGCGGGAGTTCGGCCCGAACGTCTACTCGACGCTCGACGTGCTCCAGGTCCTCTACGACCGGATCCTGCGGATCACCCCGGCCACCGTCGACGACCCGGAGCGGGACCGGTTCCTGCTCTCCAAGGGGCATGCGGTCGCCGGGTACTACGCGGTGCTCGCCGCTCGTGGTTTCATCCCCGCAGACTGGCTGGACGACCAGGGCGGCCCGGCGAGCCGGCTCGGCGACCACCCGGACCGGCTGCTGGTCCCCGGCGTGGAGATCGGCTCCGGCTCGCTCGGCCACGGCCTGGGACTGGGCGTGGGCACCGCCCTCGGGCTGCGGGCCCAGGGCCTGCTGCGCCCGAGGGTGTACGTCCTGCTCGGCGACGCCGAACTGGACGAGGGCTCCAACCACGAGGCGATCGCGTACGCGGGTGCCACCGGCCTGGCCAGCCTGACCGCCATCGTGGTCGACAACTCCTCGGCCACGCACGGCTGGCCGGGCGGGGCGGCGGCCCGGTTCACCGTGAACGGCTGGACCGCCGCCACCGTCGACGGGCGCGACCACGACGCCCTGTACACCGCCCTCACCGGGCAGGACGACCACCGGCCGCACGTCGTCGTCGCGGCCGTCGACAGCGGGGAGTGACCGTGCGCGACACCTTCATCGAGACCACCACCGCGCTGCTCGCGGAGGATCCCCGTACCGCCCTGGTGCTGGCCGACATCTCCGCCGCGGCGTTCGTCCCGGCCGCCCGCCGGCACCCGGACCGGGTACTCAACGTGGGCATCCGCGAGCAGTTGATGGTCGGGGTGGCCGGCGGACTGGCGCTGACCGGGCTGCGCCCGATCGTGCACAGCTACGCGCCGTTCCTCGTCGAGCGGGCGTACGAGCAGCTCAAGCTCGACCTGGACCACCAGGGCGTGGGGGCGGTGCTGGTCAGCGTCGGCGCCTCGTACGACCGGGCGTCGGCCGGGCGCACGCACCTCTCCCCGGCCGACGTCTCACTGATCGACACCCTGCACGGCTGGACCGTGCACGTCCCCGGCCATCCGGCCGAGGTGCCGGCGCTGCTGCGTACGGCGGTCGGCGGCGACGGGTCCGCGTACCTGCGGCTCTCCGCGCTGCGCAACGACGAGCCGCGCGGCGGGGACGGCGCGCTCGTGGTGGTGCGGGACGCGGGGCCCGGCGCGCCGCTGCTGGTGGCGGTCGGTCCGGTGCTCGACGCGGCAGTGGCCGCGGTGACCGACCTGCCGGTGACGGTGGCGTACACGAACCGACCGCGGCCGTTCGACGTGACCGGCCTGCGTGCGCTGGCCGGTGACGCGGTGATCCTGGTCGAGCCCTACCTTGCCGGGACGTCCGCCCGGGTGGTGTCGGCGGCGCTGGCTGACCGGCCGCACCGCCTGCTGGCCCGGGGCGTGGGCCGGGAGGAGCTCCGGCGGTACGGTACGGCCGACGACCACACCCGCTGGCACGGGCTGGACGCGGCCGGCCTGCGCCGGTCGGTCGTCACGTTCCTGCGGCCCGCCCCGGTGGGCTGAGCGCGGACGGAAGGGTCAGTGGGTCAGCGGGTCGGGGCGACGCGGGGGCGACGGCGAGCACGCTCGCGGCCCAGGATCCAGATCGCCTCGACCCCGTCCTTCCAGGTGATCTTCTTGCCCTCCTCGCGACCCCGGGCGCGGTAGCTGATCGGCACCTCGTACGGCCGGATGCGGCGACGCAGCAGCTTGCCGGTCACCTCGGCCTCCATGCCGAAGCCGCGGGAGCGGATGTCCAGCGAGCGGTAGAGGGCCACCGGCATCAGCTTGAAGCAGGTCTCCAGGTCGCCGATGTAGGAGTTGAACAGGACGTTCGCCGCCATGGTGACGCCCTTGTTGCCCATCACGTACCAGAAGCTGTAGGCGCTGTGGCTGCCGAAGGTGCGGTTGCCGTAGACCACCTCGGCCCGCCCGTCGAGCACCGGGTCCAGCAGCCTCGGGATGTCCTGCGGGTCGTACTCCAGGTCGGCGTCGAGGATGACCATGTAGTCGCCCTCGGCGTTGTCCACCGCGGTCTTGATGGCCGCGCCCTTGCCGGCGTTGCGCTGGTGGGTGATGACCCGGAGGCGCGCGTCGTCCGCCCGGCCGAGGATCTCGCCGGTGCCGTCGCGGCTGCCGTCGTCGACGATGAGCAGCTCGATCTCGCACGGGTAGTCCACCGCGAGGGCCTGCTTCAAGGCATCCGCGATGCGTTCTTCCTCGTTGTAGACCGGCATGAGGATCGAGAGCTTCACGAGATTCCCCTGGGTAGCGGACGACACGACGCCATAGCCTACCTTGCCTGCCAGCAGGGCGACAGGACCCGTCGGTCGGCCGGGACCGACCCCGGCAGACGGTGGCCAGACTGACGAAATTTCGGGATCGCCCGGTTCTGCACTCCGCGCGCAAGCTTTCCGAGACGTATTCACATATGTCGACACGCGCGTTACCGTCCGGTAACTCGATCGAAACCCCACGATCGAGCCGAAAGGAGTGCGTCGATGCTTGGTACCCGCGCCAGGCGCGAACGGACGATCCGACGGACCGTCACCGCCGTCCTCGCCACCGCTCTCGTCCTGCCGATGCTCACCGGGCCGGCCTCGCCCGCCGCCGCCGCCGACCGCCCGGCCGTCCAACCACTCCCGACGAACCTCGAGGCGATCCGCGCCGCCGAGGCCACCGCGCTCTACGGCGCCCCCGACATCCGCCCGCTGGAGCAACGGCGTACCGCGCTGGTCACCATGGGCGACAGCGAGATCTCCGGAGAGGGCGTGGGCAACTACGTCCCGGGCACCCACCAACCCGGCAACTGGTGCGACCGCTCGTACGACCAGGCGGTGTTCCGCACCGGCATCACCGCCGACGAGAAGTACAACGTCGCCTGCTCCGGCGCCACCCCGTGGAACCTGATCGCGGGCGGGCCCACCCAGCACAACGAACTGAACCAGGGCGACCAGCTCGCGATCAAGGCGCGCAACACGCACGTCAGGCTGATCTGGGTGGTCGTCGGCGCGAACGGCGACGGCACCATCCAGTTCGGCCCGGTCGCCACCGACTGCGCCGTCAGCCGGGTGTTCTTCCAGGGCCCGTGCTACCCGCGCTACACCGACCAGTGGACGATCCGCACCGACGGCAGCCGGCGCGCGGTGGAGGAGGCGCTCACCTCCATCCGCCAGACCATGACCTCCGCCGGTTACCTGCGGTCGGACTACGAGCTGGTGCTGATGTCGTACCCGAGCCCGGGCAGCCCGGATGTCGAGGACAACCCGAACTTTCCCGGCTGGTACGCGGGCGGCTGCCTGCTCTACCTGGCCGACGCGGCGTTCGCCCGGAACAAGGCGGTGCCGCTGTTCGAGTCGGCGCTGCGGGCGGCGGCGGCCAACACCGGCACCCGGTACCTCGACGCCAGCCGGCTGTTCCACGGCCACGAGGTGTGCACCGACAACACCTCCGTACGCGGTCTCTACATCGAGGTCGGCATCTGGGACGAGAACGCGGCGCGGCAGTCGTTCCACCCGAACGCGCGTGGCCACGGCATGTTCGCCCAGTGCATCACCCAGTTCTACGCCTCCGGGCAGGATCGGGCGACCTGCGTCGACCCGGCCAGCACCGGCTCCGGTGTGCTCTACCCGGGGCTCTTCGAGTTCCGGCAGCTGCGCAACACGGCCACCGGCACCTGCGTGGACGGCCGGGGGTACGACTCGCGCAACGGCACGGTCCAGCAGTCGTACGCCTGCCACGGGGGCCGTAACCAGGGCTTCTGGTACGACCCGACCCGCCGGTCGCTGCACTCCGAGCTGTCCCACGACCGCTGCCTGGACGTCTCCGGCGGATCGTTGACCTCCGGCACGGCGGTCAACATCTACGACTGCCACGGCGGGGCGAACCAGAAGTTCGTGCTCACCGGCTCCCAGATCCGGACCGCCGGCAACACGAACCTCTGCCTCGCGTTCGACAACCCGTGGTTCGGCACTCCCCGGTTGCGGCTGGCCACCTGCTCGACCAGCGGCCGCCAGCAGTGGTCCTTCGAGTCCCGTACCTTCCCGAACCCGGTCGGCTACGGCCACGACGACTGGATCGGCTCCCGCGTCTACTGAGCCGTCGGCTGCGTTAAGAGGGGCCCCCCGTACAACGCGAGGCGTTAACGGGGGGCCCTTCCTTACTTCACAACGATCAGACGGGCCACGCCGTTCTCGCCGTCCTTCACGCCCGCGACGCCGAGGACGCTGCCGACCTCGACCGCCTCGGGCTGGACCGTCCGGCGGCGCTCCAGCACCCGCAGCTCGGGGCCGAAGGTCCAGGTCATGGTGAAGCCGTCGGTGGACTTCACGGTCATCTTCCCGCCGTCGATCGCGGTCACCTCGCCGCGCTGCACCGCGACGGTCTTCGTACCGCCGTCCCGGGTCTGCACGACCACCTCACCGTGCAGGGTGTTCTGCCGCAGCAGCACCCGGGCCTGGCGGCGCTTGCGCCACTCCTCGGCGCGCTCCCGCCGGCCCGGCTCGGCGACCGCCGAGGAGGACGGTGACGGCGTGGCCGACGCCGGCGCGGCGACGGTCAGCACGTCCAGCTCGGCGGCGTCGAAGCCCATCGCGGTGAGCGCCTGGCCCTCCGCGCCCATGGCCGCGGCGACCTCGACGGCCGCCTCCGGCGCCGACTCCGCTCCGACGCGGGTCGTACCGCATCCGGTCAGGCCCAGCGTGACCGCCGTGAGCAGCGTGGTGGCGGCGACTCCCCAACGTGCCATGACTCTCCCTCTCGTCGGTTCCGGTGTGGCATCAGACTCCCCCGGGACGGCGAGCGGAGCGTCAGGCCGATGTTCGGGTCGGGTAAGGATCGCCAGGCAGCCGGACGGTGATCGCCGCGCCGCCCTCCGGAGCGTGCCCGGCGACGATCTCCCCGCCCAGCCGCCGGACCAGGCCGGACGCGAGCGCCAGTCCCAGACCGCTGCCCACCTTGCGCACCCCCCGGTACCGCTGGTGCAACGCGCCGCGCTCGAACGCCACGGCCAGGTCGTCGTCGGTGAAGCCGGGTCCGCCGTCGCGGACCTCCACGACACCGCCGGCCGACGGGTCCGCACCGGCCGGCCGGACCGCGAGCACGATCGGCGCCCCCGGGGGTACGACCCGCAGCGCGTTCTCCAGCAGCCCGTCCACCACCTGCCGGATCCGACCCGGATCGGTGTACGCGGGCACCGGCCGGTCCGGGATCTCCAGCCGGAACGCCACCTCGACGGCGCGGCACCGGCCGGCCCAGGTCCGTTCGGCGTCGGCGGCCAGCCGGGCCAGGTCCACCGGCACCGGCTCCAGCGGGAAGTCGGCGGCCTCCAGGCGGGCGAGTGCCAGCAGGTCGCTGACCAGCCGGTCCAGGTGTTCCGCCTCGGCGAGCATCGTCCGACCGGTGGCGGGGACGTCGCCGGCGCCGATCACGCCGTCGGCGAGCGCCTCCGCGTACCCCCGGACGGCGGTCAACGGGGTACGCAGCTCGTGCGACACGGACAGCAGGAACTCCCGCTGCCGTCCCTCGCTGGTCGCCAGCGCCGCCGCGAGCCCGTTCAGCGCGTCCGCCAGGTCGGCCACCTCGTCCGGCGGTTCCACTGGTACGCGTACCGCCCGGTCACCGGCGCGCAGGCGGGCGGCGGCGGTCGCCGCGACCCGGATCGGTCGGGCGAGGCGGCGGGCGAGCAGCAGGCCGGCCACCACCCCGGCGGTGAGCCCGGCCAGCAGCGGCAGCCACAGGCTGAGGAGCACCTGCCGCCACAGGCCGGCGGCGCGCGGGCGGGTGAGCACCAGTCCGTCGCCGCCCGGCAGGGCCCGCCCCTCGATCAGGGTGCGCCGCCCGTCCAGGGGGCGGCGGACCGACACGTTGCGCCCCTCCGCGATCCGCTGCACCACCCGGGGCGGGAGGCCCGGCCGGTCCGCCCTGCCGTCCCGGATCAGGTAGGCGCCGACGCCCTGGGCGCGCAGCTGGCGCAGGAGCCGTTCCTCGTCCACGGTGCGGGTCGTGTCCAGACGCGACCGCAGCACCTCGGTGGCGAGCCGGGCCTGGGCGGCCAGCGCCTCGGCGTCGCGGCGCTCGACTCCCCGCACCGCCAGGGGCACCGCGACGAGGGCCGTGACCAGGACCGACACCAGCGCGACGGCGCAGGTGACGAGCACCGCGCGGGCGGTCAGCGTACGCACGGGACCGAAGCGTCGGGGCGGCGGCGCCGGCCGGCGGCCGATCACCGGGAGCGCGACGGTGGGCTGCTCCGGCCGGATCGGCCCGGCGGGGGCGGGGTGCTCAGCCATCGGCGGCGTACCCAACGCCCCGGTGGGTGCGGATCACGCTGGCCGGGCCGAGCTTCGCGCGGACCTGTGCCACGTGGACGTCGACCGTGCGGGTGCCGGCGTGTGCCGCGTACCCCCACACGCCGGCCAGCAGTTCCTCCCGCGTGTAGACCCGCCCGGGTCGGGCCATCAGGTGGGCGAGCAGGTCGAACTCGGTGGAGGTGAGCTGGACCGGGGCGCCGGCGGCGGTCACCGTCCGCTTCGCCGGGTCCAGCACGACCGCGCCGACGACCCGGGGGCGCCCCACGCCCTCCGGCGGACCGGCCGTGCGGCGCAGCACCGCCCGCACCCGCGCGACCAGCTCACGGGGGCTGAACGGCTTGGTGACGTAGTCGTCGGCGCCGAGTTCCAGGCCGACGATCCGGTCGACCTCGTCGTCGCGGGCGGTGAGGAAGATGACCGGCGTCCAGTCGCCCGCCTCGCGCAGCCGGCGGCAGACCTCGGTGCCGGCCATGCCGGGCAGGGCGATGTCCAGGACGCAGGCCACCGGGCGCAGCCGCCGCGCGGCGGCCAGGCCGCCGGTGCCGTCCCGCTCCAGGTGTACGCCGAAACCGTCCCGGCTCAGGTAGAGCCGGACCAGGTCGGCGATGGCCGGCTCGTCCTCGACCACGAGGACGAGGCCGCGGGTCGGGGCGTCGGCGGTCACCGGCCCATGATGGCCGACCCGCGGGTCGGGCGGACGTCAGGACAGTGTTCGGGTTCGGTAAGGAACGCGTCAGCGGATCACGGCGGGGCGCAGCGGCGCGGGTCGCGCGGCGGCGGGCAGGTCGCCGATGGTCTTGACCAGTCGCTCGCGCGACGTGCGCAGGCGCGTGCGGAAGGCGTGGTTGAGCAGGGCGTCGAGCTGCCACACCTGCTTCGGGTGCCGGGTCCGGACGAGGAACCGCTCGCGGATGCCGTCGATGGCCGTGGCGGCCAGCTCGACCGCCTGCAGGCGCGGGTCCGGGCTCCACGTGACGTTGCTCAGCTCGCGCAGCTCGGTGTTGAGGTGCAGGCGCAGCCGGTGCAGCACCCGGGTCTGCTGGGTGACGACGAGCCGACGGTGGGTGAGGAGCAGCAGGTACTCGCCGGAAGCCGGACGGTCGGGGCGGCTGCACCGGGTGACCAGGATGGTCGCGTCGCCGGAGCCGACGCAGCCACGGAACACCGGCATGTGTCGGGTGGCGGTCTGCACTGCGAGACCGGCCTCGGTGGCGGCCGGGAGGAACGTTCGGGAGAAGACGTCCATGACTGGCCCAACGAGCGGTGACCTGGGGTGACGTGGGTCACTCGGAACATTTGGAAGTTCCACGCCACGGAGTCGCACCGCCTGTGCGACATCCCCGTCATGCCCACGTCGCGCGGACCACCTCGGTCAGAGCGGGACCGGCTCCCAGAGCTCCTCCAGCCAGCCCGGGACGGCGGCGGCGTACTCGGCGCGGGCCGGATCGGTGGTCCGCAGGGCGCGCCGCCACGACAGCGACCGGCTGACCACGGTCACCGTCATCGCCAGGGCCGCCGCCTCCCGCAGGGTCGCACGGTCGTACCGGTCCGTCCACGCCTCCAGGTACGCGTCGCGCAGCCGGACCAGCACCGGATCGCCGTTGGGCAGATCGAAGGTGTGCGCGACCGAGCGCAGCGTCACCAGCAGGGTGCCGAACGGGTGGGCGAGGGAGGCGTCGCCCCAGTCGAAGAAGCGGTGACCGTCGCCGCCGGCGAAGACGTTGCCGTCGTGCAGGTCGTCGTGCTGCACGCTGGCCTCGACGCCCAGGTCGGCCAGCCGCCGGCAGTCCTGGGCGTACCGGCCGGCATGGCCGCGCAGCCGGGCGTACGCCTCGGGCGTGAGCCCGCCCTCCCGGCCGACCAGCAGGGACTCGTCGTCCTGGAGCAGCGCCTCGAACAGCTCCGGCAGCAGATCCGGCCGGTGGTCGGGCAACCCGAGGGTGAGCAACTCGCCGGCGTGCGGGGTGACGGTGCGCTGAAGGTCGGCGTACTCGGGGAGGACCTGCTCCCACCGGCCCGGGTCGCGGTGCCGGCCCAGCAGGTCACGGAGGGTCTCACCGCCGTCGGGCAGCAGCGACCAGCCCCGCCCGGCGTCCACCGCGAGGGGGTCCGGCACCCGGTCGGGCGTCAGCCGGGCCAGCGCGGCGAGCACGCCCGCCTCGTACCGGGTGCCGTCGCTGTTGGCCTTGAACCAGGCGTCCCCCGCGTCGGTGGGCACGCGCCACACCAGGGACCAGGGGCGCACGCGCTCCTCCACCGGCCCGGTGACGCGCCGGCCGTGCCGGCCGAGCTGGTCGGTCACCCAGCCCCGCGCGGCCTCCCGCCACCCCGGCCCGTCCCACTGCGCACCTACGACGTCGCCACCCACGCCGGGGACCGTAGCCCGCCGCCCGACCACCGGGCGAACCGATTTCCGCCGCGGGTCAGAGGAGTTCGACGATGGTGGCGTTGGCCATGCCGCCGCCCTCGCACATGGTCTGGAGGCCGTAGCGGATGCCGTTGTCGCGCATGTGGCCGAGCATCGTGGTCATGATGCGGGCACCGGACCCGCCGAGCGGGTGGCCGAGGGCGATCGCGCCGCCGCGCGGGTTGAGCCGCTCCGGGTCCGCCTCGGTCTCCGCCAGCCAGGCCAGCGGCACCGGGGCGAACGCCTCGTTCACCTCGTACACCCCGATCTCCTCGATGCCCAGCCCCGCGCGCCGCAGCGCCTTCGCGGTGGCCGGGATCGGCGCGGTGAGCATCGCGACCGGGTCGTCGGCGGCGACGACGGCGGTGTGGATGCGGGCCAGCGGGCGCAGGCCGTGCCGGCTGGCCCACTCGCTGGTGGTGACGGCGAGGGCCGCCGCGCCGTCGGAGATCTGCGAGGCCGAGCCGGCGGTCACCACGCCGTCCGGGCGGAACGGGGTGGGCAGCTCGCCCAGCTTCTCCAGGGAGGTTTCCCGCCGGATGCCCTCGTCGGCGGCGAACTTCCCACCGTCGGCCAGGGCGACCGGCGCCAGCTCCTCCTCGAAGGCGCCGGCGTCCTGCGCGGCGGCCGCCTTCTCGTGGCTGGCCAGGGCGAACTCGTCGAGCTGGGTCCGGGAGAAGCGCCACCGCTCGGCGATCAGCTCGGCACCGACACCCTGGTTGAAGGGCAGTGGGGAGCCCTGCGCGACGCCCTCGACGCCCCGGTAGCGCTCCAGGATCGCGTCGCTGAACGGCAGCCCGCCGGCCACGCTGGACCCCATCGGCACCCGGGTCATCGACTCGACGCCACCGGCCACCACCAGCTCGGCCTGGCCGGAGACGACGGCCGCGGCGGCGAAGTGCAGCGCCTGCTGGCTGGACCCGCACTGCCGGTCGATGGTGGTGCCCGGCACCGACTCCGGCCACCCGGCGGCCAGCACGCCGTTGCGGGCGATGTTCCACGACTGCTCACCGACCTGGGAGACACAGCCCCACAGCACGTCGTCGACGAGGGCGGGGTCGATGCCGGTGCGTTCGGCGAGGGCACGCAGCACGTGCGCCGACAGGTCGACCGGGTGCACGCCGGCCAGGCTGCCCTTCCGGCGCCCCACCGGGGTGCGTACCGCGCCGACGATGACTGCGTCACTCATGACTACTCCCCGGTAACCTCGGCTGGCTTCGATCGTACGTCCTCGGCGGCCGGTCGTCCGCCCCCGCTGGCATGCTGGACGGATGCTTCCCACCGAGCCCCCGGCCCGGCAGTGGCGGGTGCCTCCGGCCCTCCCCGCGGCGAAGGCGGCCGGCGCGGTCGTCCTGGTCGCGATCGCCCTGCTGTTCGCCGGCGGGGACATCGTCCAACTGGTGCTGGCCGCACTGGCCGCCGCCGTCCTGCTCGGCTGGGCGGCGCGGGACGTGCTCGCTCCCGTCCGGCTGGCGGTCGACCCAGAGGGGATCACCGTGGTCCGGGGCTTCGCGGGCCGCCGCCGCCTGCCCTGGTCCGCCGTCGAGGCCGTCACCGTCGACCGCCGCAACCGTCGCGGGCTCGCCGGGCCGGTGCTGGAGATCGACGCCGGGGAGTCCCTGCACCTCTTCGGTCGCACCGACCTCGGCGCCGACCCGGTCGAGGTGGCCGAGGCGCTGCACGAGGCCCGCCCGCGCTGACGGCGCTCCCGCCGCCCGGCGGGCACCGCCCGCCCCGGCGCCGCCGGATCAGCCGCCCAGGATCACGGCGGTGCGGACCAGCGCCAGGCCGAGCAGCGCCACCACGATCACCGCCCCACCGGCAACCTGCACCAGCGTCCGTCGCGACCGCGGGGCGTACGCGAGGACGAGCGCCATCAACCCGCCGACGACCAGGCCGCCCAGGTGACCGGGGATCGAGATGCCGGGCACGGTGAGTGTGAAGACCAGGTTGATCACCAGGACCGGCAGGAACTGCGAGATGTCCCGCCCCATCCGACGCTCGATGACGATCACCGCGGCGAACAGGCCGAAGATGGCGGTCGAGGCGCCGGCGGTAGGCCGGTTCTGCTCGGTGAGGAGGTACGCGGCGACGTTCCCGCCGAAGCCGGACACGAGGTAGAGCGCGGCGAACCGCAGCGGCCCGAGTTGGGCCTCCAGCGCCCGGCCGAGCAGCCACAGCCCCCACATGTTCAGCAGGAGGTGCAGCACCCCGTAGTGCAGGAACATCGCGGTGACCAGGCGGTACCACTGGCCGTCGGCGATGCCGCCGATCGTCCCGTTCGGCAGGATCGCGTAGCCCAGCACCGCGCCCCAGTTCGTCACGGGGGTGCCACCGCCGAGCAGCCCGCCGAAGCCCGTGCCGCCGGCCACCGCGTCGCCACCCCGATCCGAGGCGATGGACAGCAGCATGACCAGCACGTTGAGCGCGATCAACGCCTTGGTCACGTAGCCGCGTCGGCCGGCGGCACCGCCACCGAAGGCGGTACGCGCCGGCCGTACGCTGCGGCGTCCCTCGCTGACGCACTCGGGGCACTGGAACCCGACGGAGGCGTCACGCATGCAGTCCGGGCAGATCGGCCGGTCACACCGCGTGCACCGCACGTAGGTCTCCCGGCCGGGATGCCGGTAGCAGACCGGAGCGGTCGTCGGCGGCGACTCGCTCACCGGAAACTCCGGGTGCCCGGGCGCTCAGTCATGCGAGCAAAGGTACCTCGCGGTGGCTCAGGCGGCCCCGCGCTCGATCTCGACCCGCTCGATGACGACGTCCTGCAGCGGCCGGTCGTTCGGACCGGTCGGGGTGTTGGCGATCGAGTCCACGACCTTCGCGGACTGCTCGTCGGCCACCTGGCCGAAGATCGTGTGCCGGTTGTTCAGGTGCGGGGTCGGCGACACGGTGATGAAGAACTGCGAGCCGTTGGTGCCCGGCCCGGCGTTCGCCATCGCCAGCAGGTACGGCCGGTCGAAGCGCAGCTCCGGGTGGAACTCGTCGCCGAACTTGTAACCCGGGCCACCACGGCCGGTGCCGGTCGGGTCGCCCATCTGGACCATGAAGCCGCTGATGACGCGGTGCGAGATGGTGCCGTCGTAGTACGGCCCGCTGCCCGGCTGACCGGTGCGCGGGTCGGTGTACTGCGCGGTGCCCTCGGCCAGCTCCACGAAGTTGCGGACGGTCTTCGGAGCGTGGTTCGGGAAGAGCTCCAGCCGGATCGGGCCGGCGTTGGTGTGCAGGGTGGCGTAGACAGCCTCGGCCACGGGTACTCCTCACTCGTTGGTCAGTTCCATGCGGATCCTCCCATGTGCCCGATCTGGCAGTGCGGAGGCATCCGAAGGTGGAGGATGACGAAGGAACAACTCCCAGGAGGTGGGACCGTGTTTGGAATCGGGCGGCGCAAGACCCAGGGGCAGCTCGCGAAGGTGGAGCTCAACCAGGGCATCGGTCACCTGAGGCAGGCCGCGACGTACGCGGCGAAGGGTGCCGGCGCCACGGTCGGCCCGCGGGTCCAGGCGGCCCGGGGTGCGGTCGCGCCGACCGCCGTGCTGGTGCGGGACCGCACGTCGAGCGGCTTCGCGTCGACGGTCGCGGCGCTCGCGCCGGTGGCCCTCGCGGTGCGCAACGCCCAGGCCGGGGCGGCCGGCAGGGCCGTCGCCAGTGGCAAGGCCGCCTCCGCCAAGCAGGCCGCGGTGGCCAGGAAGGTCAAGGCGAAGAACATGAAGGCGAAGTCCAAGAAGAAGTCGCGGCGCGGCGGGTCCATGATGACCGGTCTGCTGGCGGCCGGTGCGGTGGCGGGCCTGGCTGGCGCGATGGCCATGCGCCGGCGTCGCGAGCAGCAGGAGTGGGCCGAGTACGACCCGACCCGCTCCCTGGAGCCGATGCGCGACGAGGTGGAGACGCTGGAGGTCCGTACCTCCGGCCGGGGCGACGCCCCGGTGACCGACGCCTCCACCATGTCCAGCACCTCGGGCGTGGCCGGTGGCCCGACCGGCGCCGGCAGCTCGGCGGTGGCGGGGGGCGCGAGTGCCTCCACCACCACTCCCGGCAAGCAGCCCACGGTCCACGCCACCGACAAGGTGCCGTCGGTCGCGCAGGGCGCGAAGGACGTCTCCGGGCGTCCGGCCGACGACCTCACGAAGGCGTTGGGCAAGGACACCGCCCGCACCAACGGGCGTCGCTGACCCGACGGTCAGTCCGACCGGGGGCGGCGCGGGGATTCCCCCGCGCCGCCCCCGTCCCGGTCCCGTCCCCGTAGGGGCTACAGCCAGCCGTTGCGCCGGAACCAGCGGTACAGGCCCAGCGAGATCGCGAGCATGATGGCGAACACGCCCGGATAGCCGTACGTCCACTGCAGCTCGGGCATGTTCTCGAAGTTCATGCCGTAGATGCCGGCGATCGCGGTCCAGACCGCGGCGATGGCCGCCCAGGCGGCGATCTTGCGCATGTCGTTGTTCTGGTCGACCGTGACCTGGGCCAGCCGCGCCTGGAGGATCGAGTTGAGCAGGTCGTCGTACGAGTTGACCTGTTCGACGGTGCGGCTGAGGTGGTCCTGCACGTCCCGGAAGTACCGGCGGATCTCCTTCGGCACGTACCGGTTGGTCTGCGCGGTGAGCGTCAGCAGCGGGCGTTGCAGCGGGGCGACCGCCCTCTTGAACTCCACCAGCTCCCGCTTCATCTGGTAGATCCGCTGGATCCGGCCGCTGCTCTGCCGGTCGAAGACCTCGACCTCCAGGGAGTCCAGGTCGTCCTCCAGCTGGTCGGCGACCTCCAGATAGAGGTCGACTACCCGGTCGGTGACCGCGTACGCCACCGACCACGGCCCGTGCAGCAGCAGCTCCTGCTTCGCCTCCAGGTCGGCCCGGACCGACGCGAGCCGGCAGGCGTCCCCGTGCCGGACGCTGATGAGGAAGTTAGGTCCGATGAAGAGCATCACCTGACCGGTCTCGACGACGTCGGAGGTCTCGGTCAGCTCGGCGTGCTCGCAGTAACGGGCGGTACGCAGGACGAGGAAGCTGACCTCGCCGAACTGCTCCAGCTTGGGCCGCTGCTCGGCTTTGACGGCGTCCTCGACGGCCAGCTCGTGCAGCCCGTAGGTGGCGGCGATGGCGGACATCTCTTCCAGCTCCGGCTCGTGCAGGCCGAGCCAGACGAAGCCGTTGTCCCGCCGGGCCGCGGCCAGCGCCTCGGCGTAGTGCCAGTCGCCGGGCTGCCGCCGGCCGTCGACGTACAGTGCGCAGTCGACCACGGCGGCCCGCCGGGGCCCGGTCGGTTCGGGACTGCGCTGGGAGCCGTCGGCGTTCAGCCGCCGGGTCATCGCGCGCACCGGCGCTGCCCAGGCCCGCGGGCTCAGCACCCCACCGCCACCCGACGTCGCCGTCCGTCCGCGCTCCACCCGGTCCGCCATGACGCCCCCCTTCCGGCTCGCGCCGCGCGTTGCAGGGTACGCCGCTGCGGCGCTCACCGCGCGTGACGATCGCTGCAGGGGGGTGGCGCCGGGTGGGCCGAGCCGTAAGGGGGGTCGAGGGGACGACACGGCCCACCCGGCGCCCTTTGGGGGCGGGGGTTGTGCTGCTCGCGCCCCTCACGCTGTCGCCGGCGGGCCGGCGGTCGCACTCGTCACCGGTCGGTGGGGGCCGGGGCCGGACGTGAGCTGCGCTACAGGTGGTGAGTGACGCTCGCAGCATTGTGGGCCGTCGGCCGCTCCGGCGGGAGCCCCGGAGCGGCCGTTACCGCCTTACTGTCGTAAACCCGACAGAAAAAGTCACCCGCGGATGGCAACCATCGCCTCGGCGAGGCGCCGGACGCCCTCGTCGATCCGGTCGGCGGTGACCGCCGAGTACGCCAGCCGCAGCGCGTGCCGCCCGCCGTCCACCACGAAGTCGCTGCCCTTGACCACCGCGACGCCGCGCTCGGCGGCCGCCGGGGCGAGCTTGTCGACGTCCACGTCCTCGGGCAGCTCGACCCAGAGGAAGTAGCCGCCGTCCGGCTCGACGAACCGGGCCTCCGGGATGTGCCGGCGCAGCGACTCGGCGAGCACCCGGGCCCGCTCGCCGAGCGCCCGGCAGACCGTCTCGATCGAGCGGTCGATGTCCCCGGAGACGCAGAACTGGTGCACGATCGCCTCGGACACCATGCCCGGGGAGATGTAGAGGCTGGTGGCCTTCCGCGCGATGTCGGCGATCAGGTCCGCCGGGCCGACCAGGTAGCCCACCCGCACGCCGGGGCACACGGTCTTGGTGAAGCTGGAGGCGTGCACCACCACGTTCCGGGTGTCCATCGAGAGCATCGACGGCAGCCCCTCGCCCCGAAACCGGATGTCGGCGTACGGGTCGTCCTCGAAGATCGTGAAGTCGTACTCGGCGGCGAGGTCGAGCAGCTCCCGCCGCTTCTCCAGGCTCAGCGTCACGCCGGCCGGGTTCTGGTAGTTCGGGATGATGTGCGCCAGCCGGGGCCGCACGCCGGACTCCAGCAGCTTGCGCAGCTCGGCGGTGTCCAGGCCGTCCGGCTGGATCGAGATGCCGTGCAGCTCGCTGCCCATCCGCTGAAGGTTGAGCAGGGTCCGGTCGTACGTCGGTCGCTCCACCACGACCGCGTCGCCGGGGCGGACCAGGTGGTCGAAGAGGAACGCGTCGGCCTGCAACGAGCCGTTGGTGATCAGCACCTGGTCGGCCTCGACCCCGTGCTTCTCGGCGATCCACTTCCGCAGCGGAAGGTAGCCGACGGAGGTGCCGTACGCCGTCACCCCGGCGGGATCGGCGTCGAACGCGCGGACGGCGGCGGCCTTGAGCCCCTCGACATCGACGATGTCCAGCGAGGGAGCCCCACGGGCGAAGGAGATCAGCTGCTCGGCGGTCATGGCTTCGAAGCGTACGGAAGCCGGTGGGGTGCGTGCGGTCGGCACGGCGATGTCCGCATCCTGAGCCACCGGGTCGGGTGACCCCCCTCGTCCGGACGGCGGCAGATCAGACCGGAAGGCCGAGCGGGTCGTGCTGCGATTCCCGGGAGAGCCCCTCCAGGTGCAGGCCGAGTGCGGCCAGCAGCTGCCCCCAGTCGAAGTAGGACCGCCACGCCGTGATCCGCCCCCGGCGGACCCGCACCACGTCCGCCACGTCCCAGCTGACCGTCCGCATGGTGGGCGAGACCGTGCCGAAGGGAGTGTGCAGCACACCGGTCTGGGTGCCGGTCAGCCGCATCTCGACCGCGGCCCCGCCGGCGGTCTGCACGGCGCCGGTCCGGTCGACGTAGAGGTCCGGGAAGGCTCCGGTCCAGGTGCGCAGCAGCGCCGGCAGCTCGATCGGGCGCACGGTGACGCCCGGCATGGAGTAGAAGGCGTCCGCCGCGTAGAGCTCCGGCAGCCGGGCCACGTCCCGCCGCAGGAGCATCTCGTACTGCTGCTCGACCAGCCGATCCGCTGCGCGCATGACGACCTCCCCGGCGGCCACGGCCGGTCCGCGCCCGTACCGGATCCTTACCCGTCGATCCGCCGGTCAACCCGTCCGGTCAGCCGATGTTCGCCACGCGCAGGGCCGAACGTCCACCAGGTTCACCCGGAAGACCCAGGACTTCCCCGCCGGCTGTCCACCATTTGACCGGACGCTGGCGCCGGCGGGGCCGGCCGCTGGATCATTGCGGGTCGCAGGAACCAGGGGACAGGGGTGAAGGGCGTGACCGAGGACGAGGTCGGACGACTCGACGACCAGGCGTTCGCCGAGTGGCTGGCCGAGCAGGCCGGCACGGCGCTGACCGGGCTGCGGGATCGGCAGGGCTTCGCCGACGCGGCCGCTCTGAAGGCCGCGGGCGACCAGGCCTCGCACGAGCTGCTGACCGCCGCCCTGGCCCGCTGGCGCCCGGCTGACGCCGTGCTCTCCGAGGAGGAGGCCGACTCGCGTCGGGCCTGGTCGACGGGGGAACGCGCGGCACGCCTCGACGCCGACCGGGTCTGGATCATCGACCCGCTCGACGGCACCCGGGAGTTCTCCGAGTCCGGACGCACCGACTGGGCGGTGCACGTCGCCCTCTGGCAGCGCTCGGCCGGGCCGGACGGCGCGCTGGTCGCCGGGGCGGTCGGCATGCCCGCACGGTCGACCCCGGACGGCCGGCAACTCGTCCTCGGCACCGGACACCCCACCCCGGCGGCGCTCGACGGGCCGGTCCGCATCGCGGTGAGCCGCAGCCGCCCGCCGGCCTTCGTCGGGGAACTGGTGGAACTGCTCGGCGCCCGGGCGGTGCCCATGGGGTCCGCCGGGGTCAAGGTTTGCGCGGTGGTGACCGGCGAGGTCGACGCGTACGTCCACGCCGGCGGCCAGTACGAGTGGGACAGCGCGGCCCCGGTCGCGGTGGCCCTGGGCGCCGGGATGCACGCCTCACGTGTGGACGGCTCGCCGCTGCGCTACAACCGCCTTGATCCACGCCTGCCGGACCTGCTGGTGTGCCGTCCGGAACTGG
Source organism: Micromonospora sp. NPDC049497 (assembly GCF_044465805.1). Lineage (NCBI taxonomy): Bacteria > Bacillati > Actinomycetota > Actinomycetes > Micromonosporales > Micromonosporaceae > Micromonospora > Micromonospora sp. NPDC049497. The sequence continues at coordinate 73,654 of NZ_JBITMC010000003.1, forward strand.
CCGACCAGTTGCTCGACGCGATCGCCCGGACCGGCGTCGAGATGCCCGCTCCGGCCGGCACCGGTCGGGCGTTCGGCTGAATGTCGCAGTAGGCACAGAGGACGCGGTCGGGGCATAGTGTCGGGCGGACACCGCCGACCTACGCCCGAGACGGGCCGCCGCCAGCCAGGGAGGGTCATGCCGGCCGAGCGAGACCAGTACAACGCCGTGGTGGGGCCGACCGGCCCCTGGCCGGGTCAGGACACTCCCGGTCAGCAGGGCGGGCCGACCGACGGCGTCGTCGACCCGTGGGCAACCACCACCACCGCCGCCGCGGCGGGACCGCCGGACGGCCCGTGGGCCGACGGGCCGACGGTCGGGCCACCCACCGATCCCGACCTGCCGCCGTCCCCCGCCGCACCGCCCCGGCGCCGCTGGCGACTGGCAGTCGCGGGGGCGGTCACGCTCGCCCTGGCCAGCGCCGGTGTCGCCGTGGCCACACTGCAGCCCGACCCCAAGCCACCGGCCAGTGAGGTGCCGCAGGCGGGCACGCCACCACAGTCCGCCGCGCCGTCCGCCGGAGCGCCCACCCCGTCCGGCGGCCTGCCCAGCACCACCCCGAGCGCGGCCCAGGGCATCGGCGGCTCTCCGTCCGCTCAGTCGTCGGCCACAGCCGGATCGGTCCCCGGTTTCAGCGGTGCACGGCTGACGCTGCCCGGGGCGTCGATCGGCGTCCAGACCGGGGAGACGTTCAACCAGGCCCTGCAACGCTCCGACCGGACCTTCGGCCGGCTGCGGATGGCCCGGGTGTTCTACCCCGGGCTGCCGCCGGCCTGGAACGGCAGCCGGAGCGACGTCGTGGACCGGACCGTCGTGGTCTCCTTCAAGGCCTCGCCGCAGGAAATCAACTCCGGGAAGCACGACTCCCGGCTCGCCTCCTGGTTCGCCTCCATCCCCCGTGAGCACAACGTCTACTGGTCGTACTTCCACGAGCCCGAGGACGACGTCGAGCGTGGCGCCTTCACCCCCGAGGCGTACCGGACGGCCTGGAAGCGGGTGGCCGGCCTGGCCAACCGTGCGGGCAACCCGAAGCTGGTCAACACACTGATCCTGATGTGCTGGACGCTCGACCCGAAGTCCGGGCGCAGCTTCGACGCCTTCTATCCCGGTGGCGACGTCATCGAGACGCTCGGCTGGGACTGCTACAACTGGGGCGCCAGATGGAAGCGGTACGCCCCGCCGCAGGAGATCTACAACCGGATGATCGACAAGTCCCGCGCCCTGGGTAAGCCGTGGGGCCTCGCCGAGACCGGCAGTGACCTGGTCCCCGGCGACTCGGGTGCCGGGCGGGCCGCGTGGATCCGCTCGATGACCGGATTCCTCAACGGGCAGCGGCCGGAGTTCGTGGCGTACTACAACCAGGTCGTCGACCAGGGCGACTTCCGCCTGATGGACCAGCCGAGCATCCAGGCGTGGCGGTCCTTCAACGGGGCCTGATCAACCGCACGGCACGGGCGGGCGACCGATTCGGTCGCCCGCCCGTCGCGTACGGCTCAGATGCCCCGGCCGCGCTTGTGCAGCGTGCGCAGCACCCGGTCGGCCTGCACGGCCCGGCTCGCCACCGCCAGCGCCAGGTAGGCCCGCGGCTCGCGCGGATTGCGGGCCAGGGTACGGCGGGCCCACCGGAGCGCGTCGCGCCGGTTTCCCATGGCGGCCTGGGCGAAGGCGATCTGGCCGGCCACCCGGGCCTCACCGTGCGGGACGGTGGCGAACTCGGGGTAGCGGCGCAGCAGCCACTGCAACGCGGTGGAGATCGTGTCCCAGCGCTGCGCGAAGTACGACCGCTTGTGCCACCGGACCAGCACGTACGGAGCTTCCAGATTGACCAGCGGGGCGTACCGGGCCGCTCGGAGCAGGAACTCGTAGTCCTCCGCGTAGCTGCCCGGGATCTGCTCGTCGACCAGGCCGATCGCGTCGACCAGCGCCTCCCGGCGGATCAGGAACGTGGACGGGTGCAGCTCGGTGAGACGGTCGCGGAGCAGGGCCTCCAGTGACACCCGGGACCGGTCCAGCGAACGGTCCACGGTGTGGTCGTCGTAGCTGACCCGGATGCCGCAGCTCACGAGAGCGCCGTCCGGGTGCACGTCGAGCGCGCCGAGCTGGGCGGCGAGCTTCCCGGGCAGCCACTCGTCGTCGTCGTCGCAGAACGCCACCAGGTCCCCGGTGGACGTCTCGATGCCGGTGTTGCGGGCCCCGGCGAGCCCCGGCGTACGGGTGTTGGTCAGGACGCGGATCCGCCGGTTGCCCCGCTCCATTTCCAGCGACCGGTCGGGCTCGGAACGGTCGTAGACCACGATCGCCTCGATCGGGCCCGGGTGCGCCTGACCGATGATCGCGTCGAGCGCCACGCGCAGCAGCTCTGGACGGTCCCGTGTCGGTACGACGACGGAGATGCTCGGGCCGCTCATGAAGTCTCCACGGAATCGGAGGAACGCCGCTGGCCCAGGTAGCCGTAGCGGACCCGGAAGGGCAGGGTGGCCAGGCTGACCACGGCCCGGCTGCGACGGGGCAGGCGGGTGCGCCACGCCTCGTCCCGTCGTACCGTCAACGGGCCGCCACTGAATCGCAGCGGGTTGCCGGCGACGCTGTGCGCCCGGATCGGCACGGCCGGCGGAGGCGCCGGATCACCGTGCGTCGACGGACGGGCCGACCCGGAGCCGTTGCCGGGTGCGCCGAGCAGGCGCAGCGCCTCCGGGTCGTCCGGCAGGCCGGCGAACAGCCGGAGCCGGCGCAGTGCGCCGGCCGGGTCGGCGGTGAAGTCCTCGTAGCGCAGGCGCAGCACCTGCGCGCGGGTGGCGAGCAGGTGGAAGGCGGCGTTCTGCGCGGTCCACAGCTTGCTCACCTCCATCGGCGAGAAGGTGGGCATGAAGTCCTCGCCGTCGACCACCTCGGGACGGCGCACCTGCTTGCCCCAGGAGTACGCCACCGCGCGGCTGTCCCGGACCAGATGCAGCACCCGCAGGTCCAGCCCGTCCGCCCAGCGCAGCGCGAAGGCGAGCGAGGCGTGCTTGCTGGAGTCGACCACCACCCGCGCCCCGCTGACCGCCAGCGCCGCCCGGTAGATGCGGGTGTAGAGGTCGGCGTATCGCCGGACGTCGGCCAGTTGCGCCGCCGAGAGGGAGTTCCTGGCCAGCCGTGGGATGTGGCGGGTGCGGTCGACCCGGTCCTTGAGCGCCAGCACCTCGTCCCGGTCGACCGCGGACCAGCCGCCGAACGCGTGCTCGCCCACCTGCCGCCAGAACGGGCAGGCCGTGAACTGCTCGCCGCAGCCGCACCGCTCGTCCGCGCCGAGCGCCCGCTCCCACAGGTGGACGACCTCACCCACGGCGCACACGTCCGGACTCTGCGCGAGGAGAAGCTCCAGCAGCGTCGAGCCGCTGCGGCCGAGCCCTCCGACGAAGAGGACACGGGGGTTCTCCACCGGGGCCGCGCTCACCGGCGCCCCCCGGCCCGCTGACGTACCCGGCGGGCGACCAGGTCGTCGATCACCTGACCGACCCGGGCGACCGCCTCGGCGCGCGGGTCCGGCCCGTCCGGATCGGCGAGGGCGAAGCGGGAGGGGTCGGCCAGACCCTCGTCGAGGGCGGCGACCAGCTCCGCCTCGGACCAGCAGAGCCGGACCAGCCCGGCGGTGCCGAGCCGCCGGGCGAAGAGCTGCTGGTGGTTGTCGACGTGCTCGTCGTGGTTCGGGTCCCGAGGCACCACGATCGGCAGGTGGCCGGTGCGCCGGGCCTCGGTGATGGTGGCGGGACCGCCGTGGCTGACCACCAACGTGGCCTCGGCCATGGCGCGCTGGAGCTCCTCGTGGCCGAGGAACGGGGTGGCCCCGGGCAGCCGCGGGACACGGCTGTGGCCGTACTGGAGGACGACGCGGACCGACGGGCGGCCGGCGTGCCACCGCTCCAGCCAGTCCACCAGGCGGTCGAACCGGTGCACGTCGGTGCCGACCACCACCAGCACGGACGGTGCGGGGTCGTGCCCCTCCCGCGGCTGGGGGACGAACGCGGTCACAGCAGGTTCCCCACGACGGTGGCCTCCGGGTACATCCGGCGCTGCTCCTCCCACTGCACGAGCATCGCGGAGAGGAAGGGACGACAGAGCCGGGCGGTCAGGGTCGCGCTGTCGATCCGGTCGTACACCTCGATGTAGACGGTCGGCACGCCGCGCAGTCGGGCCGCGACCACGAACGGCAGGGCGACCCCGGCGCCGGTGGTGATCACGGCGTCCACCCGGCGCTGGCGCATCACCTTGAGCGCCAGGAAGGCGTTGCGGATGAGGTTCACCACGTTGCGGGTGGTCGGATGGTGGGCCCAGACCACCTCCTCGCCCGGGAGGAGCGAGCGGGCGTCGGGCGTGTCGAAGGTGACCCATGCCCGGCTCCGGTTCCGGTACCAGGGCTCGAGAGCCACGAGTTGGGCGAGATGCCCGCCACTGGATCCGACCAGCAGGATCTGGCCCGAGCCCTCGGTTGACCCGCTCACCAACGTCCCTCCCATTCCCGGCAACCGCGTCACGATGTCGCGAATGACCTTCGGACGCGCCATGACAACCTACTGGCGCGGGGTGGACAAATGAAGGGGCCGTTGGACGGGCTCGGGGCCGACCGATGGGACCGATCCGGGAATCCCAACGCCAGGAGTGTCTGTCCGGTCGATCGGCCAGGTCAACGCCGGTGCGCGGGGCGACACGGCCCGGGCAACCCGGCCCGGCCGGACTGTGTCAGTATTCCGTCACCGCTCCGGACCGGGGTCGACGACGGCGCCGCTCCGGGGAAAGGCCGGGCCCGGAGCCGGGAAACCCGCCGAATGGCCAACGGAGACGAGCCATCTCGACGCCGGCTGTCCACATCCGGCGGGCTCACCGAAACGTGGGCGGGCTTTCCCTCCTCGTTCGGATCGGCGACACTCAAGGACACGGTCAGGTCCAGCTGCACCGTGGACTGCCCGGCTCGGTCGAAAGGGAGCGACAGAATCTGATGCCCTCACCCCACGTGGCCGAGAGCGAGCCCGACGGCCTTGTCCTGACGGCCTATCTGGGTTGGCTGCGCCGGCGCTGGTGGATCCTGCTGCTCGCCGCGATCCTCGGCACCGCCGGCGGGCTGGCGGTGAACCAGCTCCAGCAGGCCCGGTACACGTCGAACACCTCGCTGCTGGTCCGCCCCGTCGGCGCCACGGGTGACAACCCGAACGCCAAGGTGAACCTCGACACCGAAGCGCAGGTGGTCCGCTCGCTCGTCGTCGCCGAGCGAGCCCGCGAGCTGATGAAGAGCGGGGCCCCGGCCGACCAGCTGGTCCGGTCGGTGACCATCACCGTGCCGCCGAACAGCCAGGTCCTCCAGGTGGCGTACGAGGCGGACACCCCCGCCCAGGCCCAGGCCGGCTCGCACGCCTTCGCCCAGGCCTACCTGGACCTGCGCAAGGCCACCGCGCAGAAGACGCTGGAGATCGAGACCACGGCGCTACGGCAGCAGATCGCAGACGTGACCAAGCAGCTCAGCGTGGTAACCGGGCGGATCGTCGCGGCACCGAGCAACTCGGTCGAGCGGGAGCGCGCCGAGGCCGACCAAAACGTGCTGACCAACCAGCTCAACTCGCTGAACAACCGGCTCAGCCCGCTGATCTCCACCGACACCAACCCGGGCGAGATCATCTCGGACGCCCGGCTCCCGGAGAGCCCCAGCTCGCCGAACCGCACGCTGAACCTGGCCAGCGGCCTCGGCGCCGGCCTGCTCCTCGGCATGGTGCTGGCGCTGCTGCTGGACCGGCTCGACACCCGGGTCCGCCGCGGCCGGGACATCACCGACCGGGTCGGCCTGCCGCTGCTGCTGGAGCTGCCGGCGCGCACCTCGTCGCTGACCGTGCTGCCGGCCGGTCACCGGATCTCGCGGGAGTTGGGCCGGCTGCGCAACGTGCTGCTCGCCTCCGTGCCCGAGCCACGGGAGGCGGGCCGGGGACGCCAGCTGCTGATCTGCGACGGGTCGGCCGGCGTGGCAGCCGGATTCGTGGCAGCCAACCTGGCCGCCGCCTACGCCCGCGCCGGTCAGCAGGTGGCCCTGGTCACCACCAAGCCGGACTCGGTGCTGAGCACCATGACCGGCGTGGCCGAGGGTCGGCACAGCCTGGCGTCGGCGCTCCGGCGTGACGTGCCGGCGCTCAAGGCGCTCGCACCGGTGCCCGGGCTCGGCCAGCTCCGGGTGCTGCTGCCCGGGGACCTGGACACCGACGTCGAGCTGCCCGTTGCCGGCCTGCTGGAGATCCTCGCCGAACTCACCGCCCGCTTCGACCACGTACTGATCGAGACCGGGCGGCCGAACGTGGCGGTGGAGGCCCAGGCGCTGGGCCGGCACGTCGACGCGGTCATCGTGGTGGCCGAGAACAGCCGGACCCGCAGCGGTGAGATCACCGCCGCACTCCAGCAGTTCGAGCAGGTCAACGCTCCGGTTCTCGGCGCGGTTCTGGCACCGCGGCTGCCCGCACACACCGCCCCGGCCACCCCCCGCCCCGCCGTGCCGGCGAGCCGGCCCACGCCGCGGCCGGGCCCCGGGCCGTCCGTCGAGTCGACCATGGTGCTGCCGCGGATGAAGCCGTCCGGCTCGACCTCCGCAGCCGGGTCGGCGAAGCCGGTGGTGCCGGTCGAGCCGGCCAGCCCCGGTAAGCCGGTACCGGTGAACGGAGCGAGCGGCACGTACCGGTCGCGGGGCGGCGACGCCGACGGCACCGGCCGCAGTTACGCGATGGAGTCCGGCGAGGACCTGGAGTGAACCGCCGGCACCTGCTGCGCGCCATCCCCGCCTCGGTCCTCGCGCTCACCCTTCCCACGGCGTGCAGTGAGCCGCAGCCCCAGCCGGACGGCCCCGACGTCGTGGACCCGGGAGCCCTGGCCACCTCCGCGCCGAGCCCGACCCCGACCCTGCCGGCCGCGCCGCTCACCGGCCAGCCGGTGAGCGCCGCACCGGTCGCCACCCGGCCCGCCCTCGCCGTGCCGCTGCGGGTCAGCCCGTCGACCACCCCGTCCGGTCTGGCCGAGGCAGACCTGGTATTCGCCGAGTTCGCCGAGTCCGACACCCTGCACCTGACGGCGGTGTTCCACTCGCGCGACGCCGCCCGGATCGGGCCGGTCGCCGAGATCCGACCGGTCGACATCCGGTCCGTCGCCGTGCTCCGCCCGTTCGTCGCCTACGACGGCGGCCCGACCGGCTTCCTCACCCAGTTCGAGAACTCCGGTCTGGCCGGGGTGACTCCGGCGGACGACGGCGACGTGTTCGACTCCGACAACACGTCCACGGCGGCGCTGTGGAAGGCCGCGCCCAAGGGGGCACAGCCGCCCACGCCCCTGCTCGACCACGCCACCGACGGGGCGGCGCTGGCCTCCCAGGGCCTGGCCCCGGCCACCGAGCTGACCGTCGCCGTCTCCGGCGGCCCGCCCATGGTCTGGCGCCACGACCAGCAGAAGTCGCTCTGGGTGGGCAAGGTCGGCACCACCACCGTGACCGCCACCTCGGTGATCGTGCTGTCCGTGGAGTACCGGACGCTGGACGTCCGGAACCCGTCGCCGCGGTCACTGCCCTCCTCGAACGTCTTCGGCGAGGGTGCGGCGGTGGTCGTCTCCGGCCCGGCCGGCGCGAAGGGCACCTGGCGCAAGCCCGGCCTCCCGCTGGTGTGCAACATCGTCGACGCCGGTGGTGACCTGATGCACCCGCGGCCCGGCAGCGCCTGGGTGATCTACGCGCCGACCACCGCCAAGGTCACCGTGAAATGAGCACGGTCACCCCGCAGCGCTCCGGCGTCGGGGCGTCCCCGATCGTCGGGGACGCCCGGGGAGGCGACGCGATCCGGCCCGTTCCACCCGTGTACCAGCCGCGCACCTGGTCGTTGCGGCTGCCCACCGCGTGGCCCCTGATCGCGCTCTTCGTCCTCTGGCCGGTGTGGTGGGCGCTCGGGCTGTCCAGCTTCGTCTTCGTCGTCTTCGCCGTGCCGATGGCGGTGCAACTGTGGCGCCGTGGCCCGGTCCGGGTGCCACCCGGCTTCGGCATCTGGCTGGTGCTGCTGCTCTGGGTCGTGCTCTCCGCCCTGATGCTCGACCTCACCTCGCCCAACACGCTCCCTCCCGGTGGCGGCGGCCGGTACATCGGCTGGGCCATCCGCGTCGCCAACTACGTGGCGATGACCGTGGTGATGCTCTACGTGCTCAACCTGAGTGAGCGGGAGCTGTCCCGGCGGCGGGTGGTCCGGCTGTTCGGGTTCATGGGTGTCGTCGTCGTGATCGGCGGCTGGCTCGGTTCGCTCTTCCCCACCCTCGGGTTCGCCGCGCCGCTGCGCTTCGTCCTGCCGGACTCGATCGCCAGCCAGCCGTTCGTCGCCTCGCTGATGAACGTCAAGTTCGCCCAGGTCCAGCAGGTGATCGAGGGCGAGGCCAGCTCGCCTCGCCCGTCCGCGCCCTTCGAGTACACGAACTCCTGGGGAGAGAACACCGCGATCCTGCTGATCTGGCTCATCGTGGGCTGGGTCGTGCTGGGCCGACCGTTGCGGCGGACACTCGGCATCGCGATCGCGCTCGCCGCGATCTTCCCGATCATCTACTCGCTGAACCGGGGCCTCTGGATCGGGCTCGGCATCTCGGCGGTGTACGTGGCGATCCGACTGGCGCTGCGCGGCCGGATGCTGGTTCTCGGCGGGCTCGGGCTGGCGGTCGGGCTGATCGGCGTCCTCATCATTGCCACCCCGCTCGGGCGTACCTTCGACGACCGGCTCGCGAACGGGCACAGCGACGACATCCGCACCACCCTCTCCCAGGGCGCCGTCCAGGCGGCCAACCACTCGCCCGTCCTCGGGTACGGCGGCAACCGGGCACTGATCGGCAGCAACCGGTCGATCGCCATCGGCAAGTCCGAGGACTGTCCGCAGTGCGGCAACCGGGAACTGGGCAGCAACGGCCAGTTCTGGGCACTGCTGGTCGGCCAGGGCTACGTCGGGGCGCTCTGCTACAACGGGTTCTTCCTCTACAGCCTCTGGCGCTACCGGCGGGACCACAGCCCGATCGGGATCGCCGGCAGCCTCGTGCTCATCCTCATGCTCTTCTTCCAGTTCACCTACGGCGCGATGGAAGCCACTCTCGCCTACGGCCTGATCACGGTCGCCCTGCTCGCGCGCAACGACCGGCTGCGCCGCACCGTCGCGACGCACCGGTCTCCCACCAGCTTCCCCGGGCTACGGCCCCGACTCGTCACCGGCGGTGAGCGTTGATGGTGTCCCACACACCCCCGGGCGGAAACGGCCGGGCCGCGTACCTGGGTGAGCTGGCCGGACTGATCTGGCCGGAACCGGCCACGCCCGCCCTGCGCCGAGGCGGCACCGGCTGGGTGGTGGTGCCGTCGGCGGCCCGGCCACGGCTGTTGGTGCCCACCGGCTCGGGTCGGGCCGCGGCGAACGCCGTGCGCCACTCCACCGAGGCGGTCGGCCGCAAGGCCCGGCTGGTCCGGCAGGGGCTGGCCGCCACGTTCCGGCTCGGCCTGGGCCCGCTGGTGTTCCGCGACCGCGTGGCGGTGACCGGCGCCGGGCTGGACGCGTACCTGACCGAGGTGCTGGGTGAGCGCGTCATGGTCAGCATGCACATCGGTCCGGCCCGCGCGAACCGCAAGCCGGTGCTGCAACTGCTCGCGCCCGACGGGCGCGCGCTCGGGTACGCCAAGCTCGGCGTGGACCCGCTGACCCGGGCCCTGGTCGACGCCGAGGCCGCCGCCCTGCATCGCCTCGCCGACCTGCCGCTCGGTCCGGTCACCGTGGCCGACGTACGGCACCACGGCGTCTGGCACGGGCACGCGCTGCTGGTTCAGGAGGCGCTGCCGGTGCGGCTGCCCCGGGCCGCCCCGGCCACCGCCGTCGCAGCCGAGCAGGCGGCCATGGTGGCGGTCGCCGGCTGTCTGGGCGTACGCCGGGAGGCGTGGGCCGCGAGCGGGCACGCGGCACGGCTGTCCGGGGCGGTGGACGCGCTGGGCCCGCGGCCGGAGGCGGAGCGGCTGCGCGCGGTGGTGAAGTCCGTGGCGGAGGCCGGTCCCACGGTGGCCATCGGCGCCTGGCACGGCGACTGGAACGGCGGCAACAGTGCCGTGCTCGCCGACGGCCGGGTGCTGGTCTGGGACTGGGAGCGGTTCGAGGCGGACGTACCGGCCGGCTACGACGCGCTGCACCGGTCGGTGCAGACCGCCATCGGCAACCACGGGGTGGACCCAACGGAGGCGGCGCGGGCGCTGGTCGCCGGGGCGGACCGGACGCTCGCGCCGTTCGACTCCGAGGGCCGGGACGCCGACCTGGTCGCCGTGCTCTACCTGGTGGAGCTGGCAGCGCGTTATCTGCGGGACCGGCAGGCGGAGGCGGGTGTGCGGCTGGGGCACGTCGACACCTGGCTGCTGCCCGCCGTGGAGGAGCACCTGGCCCGGCGGGCCCGGTAAGAGTGAGGAGTGGGGACGTGACGCTGGCCAAGGAGCAGGCGCTCCGTGCGGTGAAGTCGGTGAGCCGGACGGTGGGTCGGTTGACCGCCGGTTCACGGATGACGCCCGGGTTCCTGATCGTGGGGGCGCAGCGCTGCGGCACCACGTCGCTGTTCAAGACCCTCTCGCAGCACCCCGGGGTGCTGCCGCCCGCCTACCACAAGGGCGTGCACTACTTCGACATGGACTACCACCGGGGGGGCAACTGGTACCTCGGGCACTTCCCCACCACCGCGAAGGCGGAGGCGGTCCAGGCGCAGCTCGGCGTACGCGGGATCACCGGCGAGTCCAGCCCGTACTACATGTTCCACCCGCTGGCGGGGCAGCGGATCGCCCAGGATCTGCCCTCGGTGAAGCTGCTGGTGCTGCTGCGGGACCCGGTGGAGCGGGCGTACTCGGCGCACTCGCACGAGCTGGCCCGGGGTTACGAGCCCGAGTCGTCGTTCGAGCGGGCGTTGGAACTGGAGGAGGAGCGGACCGCCGGCGAGTGGGAGCGGATGCTCGCCGACCCGACGTACGCGAGCCACCATCTCCAGCACAACGCGTACCTGGCCCGCGGGCGGTACGTCGAGCAGTTGGAGCGGCTGGAGGCGCTGGTCGGCCGGGAACGGCTGCACGTGATCGACAGTGACGACTTCTTCGCCGACCCACGTCCGTCCTTCGACGCGGTCTGCGACTTCCTCGGCCTGCCCCGCTGGGCGGACATCTCCTTCGGCAGGCACAACTCGCGTTCCCGCTCGCCCATGTCGGCGGAGCTGCGAGCCCGGCTGGAGGCCCACTTCGCCCCGTACGACGAGCGGCTGGCCACCTGGTGGGGACGCGTGCCCTCGTGGCGGCGGTGACCACGACGGACGTCGCCCCCCGCGGGGCCGGCCTGGACGGCGTGGCCCGGCAGGGTTTCGCCAACCTCGCCGGGGTCGCCCTGGCGGCGGTCGCCGGTTTCGGCCTGAACGTGGTCGTCACGCGGGGGTGGTCGGTACGCGAGGCCGGCATGTTCTTCGCGGCCACCAGCGCGTTCATGATCGCCGCGACGGCGGCGCGGCTGGGCACCGACGTGGGCACCGTCTACTTCGTCAGCCGGCACCGCACCCTCGACCAGCGGGAGCGTATCCGCGGCACGATCCTGGTCGGGCTGCTGCCGGTGCTGGCCGTCGGGACGCTGCTCGGCGTCGCCGGGTGGCTGGCCGCTCCGGCACTCGCCGAGCTCACCATGCCCGGGGCCGGCCCCGACGCGGTGACCGCACTGCGCATCCTGCTGGTCTTCGTGCCGTTCGCGGCGCTCAACGACTACGCCCTGGCCGCCTGCCGGGGTTTCGGGCAGATGCGACCGCTGCTCACCGTGGAACGGCTCGGACGCACACTGGTGCAGTTCGTGGCGGTGGCCGTGGCCGCCTGGCTCGGCCTCTCCGCCACCACCGCGCTCCCGCTGGCCTGGGCGGTGCCGTACCTGCTCGCCGCGGCCGTGGCGCTGGCCTGGCTCAGCCGGCTGGTCGACCGGGCCGGCCGGCAGGTCACCCGGCCCGTGCCCGCCGGGGAGCTGGCGGGGCCGTTCTGGCGGTTCACCGGCCCGCGCGCGCTGAGCGGCCTGGCCGCCATCGTCGTCCAGCGGCTGGACATCGTGCTGCTGAGCGCCCTGCGCGGGCCGGCCGACGCGGCGGTCTACACGGCGGCGACCCGGTTCCTCGCCCTCGGCCAACTCTCCGGCGTCGCCCTGTCCAGCACCGTCCAGCACCGGCTGGCCGCCGCGTTCGCCCGGGACGACAAGGAGGAGGCGCGGCAGCTCTACCAGACGGCCACCGGTTGGCTGGTGTTGCTCTCCTGGCCGGCCTACCTGCTCTTCGCGGCCTTCGCCGAGCCGATGCTGGCGCTCTTCGGCCCCGGCTACGACAGCGGTCGCCGGGTGGTGGTGCTGCTCGCGCTGACCATGCTCGTGGCGACCGGCTGCGGCATGGTCGACATGGTCCTCAACATGGCCGGGCGCACCGCCTGGACCTTCTACAACGCGATGGCGGGCACCGCGCTCAACGTGGTCGCCAACGTCGCTCTCATCCCCGGGTACGGCATCCTCGGAGCCGCCGTGGCGTGGACCGTGTCCATCCTGGTCACCAACCTGGTGCCGCTGACCCAACTCTGGTGGTCGCTGCGGCTGCACCCGTTCGGACGTGGCACGCGCACCGCCGCCGCGCTTGCCGTCGCCACCCTGGGCCTGCCGCTCGGAGCCGCCAGCCTGTTCGACGCCGGGCTGCCGGTGCTCACTCTGGTGGCGGTGGCGGGCACGGCGGCGTACGTGGCCGGTGCCGCGCGCTGGCGCCGAACCTTGAACCTCGACGCGCTCCGCGCGCTGCGACGGGGCAGGAACCGCGCCGCCACGGCCCCGGACGCCCGGTCCTGATCCCCACCCGCACACCGATGGGACACCGATGACGAGCAGCACGCCCCTCGCCCCGCACACCGGCCTGTCCACCGTGAAGGCCGCCAAGCTCGCCGCCGTCGGCCTGCTGGCGGACCGGAAGGAACGCCGTGAGCTGGAACGGCCGGCGGAGCCCGCCAGCCGGAAGCTCAGCCTGAAGGTGGAGCGACCGATCTTCATCCTCGGCGCGCCGCGCTCCGGCACCACGTTCCTGGGCAGCTGTGTGGGGGCGCTGCCGGACGTCTCGTACCACTTCGAGCCGCGGCTGACCAAGGCCGTGGCCCGCTGCGTGTACGAGGGCAGCTGGAGCCCGCAGCGGGCGGCCCGCTACTTCCGGGGCTACTACGGGGCGCTGCTCGCGGCGTCCGGCCACGGTGGACTGCGGTTCGCCGAGAAGGACCCGGAGAACTGCTTCATCGTGCCGTTCCTCGCGGAGGTCTTTCCCGACGCGGTCTTCCTGCACATCTGCCGCGACGGCAGGGACGTGGCGGTCTCGCACGCCGAGCAGCCGTGGCTGAACGCGGCGTCGACGGGCAGCGGCCGGAGCGGCCGGGGCGGTACGCCGTGGGGCGCCACGCCCCGGTTCTGGGTGGAGCCCGAGCGACGCACGGAGTTCACCCAGGTCTCCGACCTGGGGCGGTCGGCGTGGATGTGGCGGCGTTTCACCGGCAGCGCGCTGGCCCAGCTGGCCGAGTTGCCCGCCGAGCGGGTGCGCCACCTGCGCTACGAGGACATCGTGAGTCGGCCGGCCGAGGCCGCCGAGGTGGTGGCCGACTTCCTCGAGGTGGGCGATCCCTCGGGTCGACAGGCGTTGCACGCCCGCTTCGGCAAGGCCCGCCCGGACTCGGTCGGCCGCTGGCGGCAGCGACTGGACTCCACGGACCTCACCGATGTCCTGCGCCAGGCCGAACCGCTGCTCACGGAGCTCGGCTACACCGGGTGACCGGTGTCAGCGGGTAGAGTGCTGCGGGTCGCCCGCCCATGTGGTGTGCACCCGGTGACGGGGCCGCCACGCTGATCGACCGTGGGGCCGGCGGCCTTCCTGGGGAGAGGGTTGCGGTGGTACGACGGTTAGGACGGACGATGGCGGCCGTATTCGCCCTGGCCTGCCTGACCCCGGCGGCGACGGCCTGCGAGTGGAGAACGGCCCCCGAGGCGGACGAGTCGCCGCGGGTGGTGTCGGCGCCGCCCACGGTGACACCGCGCACCGCCCCCGTACGGACCACCGGGCGTGGACCGGAGCCGCCGGAGACGGGTGCCTGGCTGGGCGCGTGGGTCAAGCCGGAGTACCACAACCCGTCCGGACGGGCCGCCGCGCTGGCGGAGTTCGACCGTGCGGCCGGAGGCAGACTGAGCATCGCGCACATGTTCCAGAAGTGGAACGAGCCGTTCCCGGGTGCCAACGAGCAGGCTCTCCAGGCCCAGGGGAAACTGCTGCTGATCTCCTGGCAGGGTACGGACACCCGTTCGACGGTCAGTGGGATCTACGACTCGCTGATCCGCCAGCGCGCCGAGGACGTCAAGGCCTTCGGGGCGCCGGTGCTGCTGCGCTACCGGTGGGAGATGGATCGACCGAACCTGGCCGCGAGCATCCACTCACCGGAGGACTACGTCGCCGCCTGGAAGCACGTCCGCGGCATCTTCACGGAGGTCGGTGTCACCAACGCGGGCTGGGTGTGGTGCCCGCACGCGGACGGCTTCGCCGAAGCGGAACGGCGGGCGGCGGCCTACTACCCGGGCGACGACGAGGTGGACTGGCTGTGCGCCGACGTCTACCCGGGCCCGGACTGGGCGAGCTTCAGCAACCGGATGGACCACTTCATGTCGTTCGCGCAGAAGCACCCCCGGCCCGTCATCATCGGCGAGTTCGGTCTCACGCAGGAGGGACGGCCGGGCCAGCGGGCCGACTGGATGCGCGAGGTCGGCCCGTACATCCGCAAGCATCCGCAGATCAAGGCCGCGGTCTACTTCGCGGCGAAACAGACCACCAAGCCGCTGTACGACAGCACCTTCGGCAACGATCCCGAGAGTGCGGCGGTGTTCCGCGAGATGGCGACGGACCCGTACTTCAGCCCTCCGCTGCCCACCCGGTGATCTCCACCTCGTCTTTTCGTGTGGCCACGGACGGTTTCTCGGCCAAAAAGGCGTTTCCCGGGTGGACGGGCGGGACGTGAATGCGAGAAGGTGTTGCCCTCACGACTGTGTCCGCCGGTCGACGTCCTCACGCGTCCCACACCGGCGCCGACGCAGCGTCTCCGACCTTCTGACCGGAGTTGCCTGTGGCTTCCTCATCCCTGAGACACCGCTCGGTGTCTGTACTCGGCGCCGCCGCCCTCGGCATCGCCACCTTGTTCCATCCCGTGCCCGCCTTCGCCGCGGCCGCACCGGACCACACCACCGTGGTCAGCGAATTGCCGTCGGACAAGACGCCGAACATCAACGACGGCCGGGTGGTGGCCGTCTACGACGCTGGCACGAAGGTCATCGTCGGCGGTTCGTTCACCAAGGCCCAGGACCGTGGCGCGTCGACGGTCGAGGTCACCCGGAACTTCCTGCTGGCCTTCGACAAGGCCACCGGGAAGATCGATCCGGCGTTCGTCCCGCAGCTGGACCGGGCGGTGACGGCGATCATCGCGGGGCCCGTCCCGGGCACCGTCTACGTGGCCGGCGAGTTCACCACCCTGGACGGGCAGAACGGCTTCCGGAAGCTCGCCCTGCTCAACGTCGCGGACGGCAGCCCCGTCGCCGGTTTCAAGGCTCCCGCCTTCAACGGCACGATCAACGACGTCGTCCTGGTCGGGGACCGGCTCCTCGTCGGCGGCATCTTCACGACCGCCGGCACCGCCACCCGCAACGGCCTGGCCTCGCTCAACGCGACCACCGGCGCGCTGGACAGCTACCTCACCGTGGCGCTGACCGAGAACCACAACTGGACCAGCACCAACGGCGGCGCCAAGGCCGGCGTCGGCGTCGAGAAGCTGGCCGTGTCGCCGAACGGCCGCGACCTGGTCGTCATCGGCAACTTCAAGAAGGCCAACGGCGTCGTGCACGACCAGATCGTGCGCATCGACCTGGATGACGCCAGCGCCTCCGTGGCGAACTGGAACACCGACCGCTACACGCCGGCCTGCAGGTACATCTCCTTCGACTCGTACGTGCGCGACGTGGCGTACTCGCCGAACGGCGACTACTTCGTCGTCGTGACCACCGGCGCGCCGTACGCGGGGACGCTCTGCGACACGGTGGCCCGCTGGAACACCAACACGAGCGGCGGCGGCCAGCAGCCGACTTGGATCAGTTCCAGCGGCGGCGACACCTTCCTCTCGGCCGGCATCAGCGAGAAGGCCGTCTACGTGGGCGGCCACTTCCGCTGGCTGAACAACCCGTTGGGTGCGGACAAGGCAGCGGCCGGCGCGGTCGGCAGGGCCAGCATCGCGGCTCTCGACCCGGCCAACGGTCTGCCGCTGTCCTGGAACCCGGGCCGCCACCCGCGCGGATACGGCGTCACCGAGATGCTGGTGACCCCGCAGGGCCTCTGGCTCGGCAGCGACCAGGAGTGGATCGGCGACTTCGACTACAAGCGGGCGCGTATCGCCTTCTTCCCGCTCACCGGCGGCAACGCCCCGCACTCCACCAGCACGAAGGGGCTGCCGGGCGACGTGTACCAGGTCAGCGGCGCCACGCCGACCAACGTGCTGTACCGGGTCAACGCCGGCGGGGCGACGATCGCGGCGACCGACGGTGGCCCGCACTGGGCCGCCGACACCATCGCGGAGCCGAGCCCGCGCCACAACGAGGGCAGCACCGTCGCGACGTACACCACCAACGCGACGCTGGACCCGACCGTGCCGTCCAGCACCCCCGTGACGCTGTTCAACAGCGAGCGCTGGGACTACGCCACCGACCCGAACATGCAGTGGGACTTCCCCGTCCCGACCGGCACCAAGGTCGACGTACGCCTCTACCTCGCCAACCGCTACGCCGGCACCGGTACCGTCGGCAAGCGGAAGTTCGACGTCAGCATCGACGGCGTCGTCAAGCTCGACGACTTCGACCCGGTCGCCGGCGCCGGCGGCACCAACCGGGGCACCATGCGGTCCTTCCCCATCACCAGCGACGGCAACGTGGACATCGACTTCGGCCACGTGCTGGAGAACCCGCTCGTCCAGGGCATCGAGATCGTCCACACGCCGCCGGCTCCCGAGGTGCTCCACCGCGTCAACGCCGGTGGGCCGGCGCTGGCCGCACCGAGCGGGCCGGCCTGGTCCGCCGACACCCTGGCCGCGCCCAGCCCGCTCCACAACGAGGGCAGCACCACCGCGGCGTACAGCACCAACGCGACGCTGGACCCGACCGTGCCGTCCGGAACCCCGGTGGCGCTGTTCAACAGCGAGCGCTGGGACTACGCGACCGACCCGGACATGCAGTGGGACCTCCCCGTCCCGGCCGGCACCAAGGTCGACGTACGCCTCTACCTCGCCAACCGCTTCGCCGGCACCGCCAGCGTCGGCATGCGGAAGTTCGACGTCAGCATCGACGGGGTCGTCAAGCTCGACGACTTCGACCCGGTCGCCGGCGCCGGCGGCACCAACCGGGGCACCATGCGGTCCTTCCCCATCACCAGCGACGGCAACGTGGACATCGACTTCGGCCGGGTGCTGGAGAACCCGCTCGTCCAGGGCATCGAGATCGTCAAGCTCCCGCCGGCGCCGGTCGGCACCGCGGGCAGCCTGCTCCGCCGGTCGTACGACGGCGCCACCGAGGTCGGTCCGGCCGGTGTGGTCCCGAACCCGGACGACACCGACTGGTCGACGGTCAGGGGCGCGTTCTGGGTCGGTGGTGACCTCTTCTACGGCAAGGGCGGCGAGCTCTACCGTCGGTCGTTCGACGGCAGCGCCTTCGGCACCCCGACGAAGCTGGACCCGTACCACGACGCCAAGTGGGACCTCGTGGTGACCGGCTCCGGCCCGGAGGGGCAGACGTACGCCGGTATGGCGTCGACCTTCCTCGCCGAGCTGCCGAACGTCACCGGTGCGTTCTACAGCAGTGGCCGCCTCTGGTACACGCTGGCGGGCGAGAGCCGCCTGTTCTGGCGCTGGTTCAGCCCGGACAGCGGGACCGTCGGGGCGGAGCGGATAACCGCCTCCGGCACGGCGGCCTTCGCCACGGCGGGTGGCATCTTCCTGGACGACGGCAAGCTGTACGTCGTCGACCGGACGACTGGCAACCTCTCCTCGATGGCGTGGTCGTTCGGCGCGCCGACCGGTGCCGCCACGCTGCTCAGCGGCCCCGGTGTCGACAATGTCGACTGGCGGTCGACCACGGTCTTCGTCGGTCCGTGATCTGAGCCCTGCTACGACGATGGCCCGGCCGAAACGGCCGGGCCATCGTCGTACGGCGGGTCGTCGTACGGGCGGGTCAGACCCGGCTGGCGTGGTGGTCCCGCGCCCAGACCCGCATGATGTCCCGGACCGAGATGACCCCGGCCACCTCGCGGCCGTCGAGCACCACGAGGTGCCGGAAACCTCCCCGGGCCATCGCGGCGGCGGCCTCCTCCACCGTCCACTCCGGTCCGGCGTAGACGACGTCCCAGGTCAGGTGGGCGCCGGTGCGTTCGACGTCGCAGTCCAACCCCGCGCCGATCGCGTTGAGCACGTCTCGCTCGGTCATGATCCCGACTCCCTCGGAGTCCGGGTCGATCACGACCGCCGACCCGATACCGCGGGCCGACATCATCTGGGCCGCCTGCCGGAGCGTGTGCTCCGGACCGACGACGAGGACCTGGCTGGACATCGCTTCCCGAACCTGCATCACGCATCACCCCTTCGGGACGGTGGGACCCGGTACAGGACATCGTGCGCCCGGTGCGTTTCCGGTACAAGGCCGGGCATCATTACGGTACGGGACCGGGCATCGGCGCGACGGCCCGTCCCTCGCTACTGTCGACGCGTGTCCTCCGAGCCCCTGCGCTGTGCCGGCGCCCTGATCGTCGACGACGACGGCCGCCTCTTCTTCCAGCGGCGGTCCCCGGACCGGCGCCTCTTTCCCAATTGCTGGGACATCGTGGGCGGACATCTGGAACCGGGCGAGGACGTCCAGGACGCGCTGCGCCGCGAGGTGACCGAGGAGACCGGCTGGACCGTGTCGCACGTGCTCGGCCCAGTCGGTGAGTACACCTACGTCGGCGACGACGGGCTCACCCGGATCGAGAGCGACTGGCTGATCCGGGTCGACGGCGACCTCTCCCGTCCGATCCTGGAGGCCGGCAAGCACACCGAGTACCGGTGGCTCGCCGAGAACGACCTCGACCTGCTCGACGAGCACCGGGACGTCAACGACGGCCTGATCCGGCGGATCGCGGCGGAAGCCTTCGCCGCCCTACGCTCGATCGGTCTGTGAACGACACCGTCGAGCTGGCGCCGCACCGCTTCGCCGGCCTGGTGGCCCCGGCGGTCGACCGGGCGTTCGTCGCCGGCATTCTCGCCGGCCGCGACGGCGGGGGTGCCGAGCTGAGCCAGCGGTACGGCGGGCCGGCAGCCACCGGTTTCCTGCTGGAGCTGCGGACCCGGCTCGCCGTGCCCGGCGGAACGGTCGACGGAGCCGGGTTCGCCGCAGTCACCCGCTACCGGGACCCGGCCAGCTGCCAACGCGCCCTGGACAAGCACGTCGCGTACGGGATGATCCACCGCCGGCCCGACGGCGGGCTGTCCGCGACCGAACGGGGCCTGGCCTTCCTCACCGAGCTGTACCAGGTGCACGCCGAGGTGACCGAGGAGCTGTGGGCCGGGCACGAGGACCGGGTACGGCGGCTGGTCGAGGCTTTCGGACGGGTGCTCGCGTACGCGCTGGTGCTCGCGGAGGACGGCGGCGAGCCGAACGGCGCGTTCACGGCCGTCGCGCCGCCGCACGAGCCGGACGGGACCCCGGCCGGCGTGCTGCTGCTCAACCGCCTCGGCGCGGTCCGGTTCCACCGCGCCGACGCGCATGCCGCGGCGTGGACGGCCGCGGGGCACAGCCCGGCGAGCATCACGGAGCTGGTGCCGGGGGCGGAACTCCTGGCCATCGAGCTGGAGACCGACCGCCGGGCGGCCGGGCCGTACCTGGTGCTCACCGCCGAGGAACGGCTGGGCGTCCTCGCCGACCTGGCGGCGCTGCCGGGCTGACCGGCGTTGCCGACGGGGCGACGGGCCGGCAGAGCTATCCTCCTTCGGTGAACGCCGGACGAACAGGAAACGATGCCAGCATGGTCGGTATGGTGCTGGCAGCGGGCGCGGGCCGCCGGCTCCGCCCGTACACCGACACCCTTCCCAAGGCCCTGGTGCCGGTGGACGGGGAGACGACCATCCTCGACATCGCGCTGCGCAACCTGGCCGAGGTCGGGCTCACCGAGGTCGTGGTGGTGGTCGGCTACGCCGCCGACGCCGTCCGGCAGCGCCAGGCCGACCTGGAGAAGAGGCACGGCGTCACGATCACCCTCGTGCACAACGACAGGGCCGAGGAGTGGAACAACGCGTACTCCCTCTGGCTGGCGCGGGAGTGGTTCGCCCGGGGCGTCCTGCTGGTCAACGGCGACACCGTGCACCCGGTGAGCGTGGAGAAGACCCTGCTCGCCGAGCGCGGTCCCGGCGTCCTCCTGGCGGTCGACACGATCAAACCGCTGGCCGAGGAGGAGATGAAGACCACCTTCGACGCGGCCGGCCAGCTCACCCGGATCACCAAGCTGATGGACCCGGGCGAGGCGTACGGGGAGTACATCGGCGCGACGCTGATCGAGCCGCACGTCGCCGACGCCCTCGCCGACGCGCTGGAGACCACCTGGCGACGCGACCCGAACCTCTACTACGAGGACGGTTACCAGGAGTTCGCCGACTCCGGTGGCGAGGTGCGGGCCGCGCCGATCGGTGACGTCTCCTGGGTCGAGGTCGACAACCACGCCGACCTGGCCCGGGCGCGGGAGATCGCGTGCCACTGCTAGCCCGTACGGTCAACACCCCGCTGGCCATCGAGGTCCGGCGGGGTGCGGTGGCCGACCTGGGCGCGCTCCTGGCCGACCGGCGCATCTCGGCGGGTGGGGACGTCGCCGTCGTCGTCGGCCCCGGGCAGGGCGAGAAGATCGTCGAGCTGTGCCGACCGTCGCTCGGCGCGGCCGACGTCTTCACCGTCGTGGGCGGCACCATCGACGCCGCGAACGAGCTGGGTGACCGGCTGCGCCGCCGGCCGTACGACGCGGTGGTGGGCATCGGTGGCGGTAAGACCATCGACACCGCGAAGTACGCCGCCAGCCGGTACGGCATCCCGATGGTCACCGTGGCGACCAGCCTCGCCAACGACGGCATCGCCTCACCGACCGCCTCGCTGGACCACGAGGGCGGCAAGGGCTCGTACGGGGTGCACATCCCGATCGCCGTCCTCGTCGACCTGGACTTCGTGGAGAGCGGCCCGGACCGGCAGACGCAGGCCGGGATCGGCGACGCGGTGAGCAACCTCAACGCCTGCGCCGACTGGGAACTCGCGCACCAGGTGCGCGGCGAGCCGATCGACGGCCTGGCGGTCACGCTGGCCCGTACCGGGGCCGAGGCGCTGATCAACCACCCTGGCAAGATCACCGACGACGGCTTCCTCACCACGCTGGCCGAGGCGCTGATCCTGGGCGGGATCGCGAGTTCGGTGTGCGGGTCGACCCGCCCGGCCAGCGGGGGCGACCACGAGATCTCGCACGCCATCGACCGGCTCTTCCCGGGCACCGGCTCACACGGTGAGCAGGTCGGGCTCGGCGCGCTGTTCTGCACGTTCCTCCGTGGCGACCCCGAACGCTTCGGTCAGCTCGCCCGCTGCCTGCGCCGGCACGGACTGGCCACCACCCCGGGCGAGTTGGGCCTCGCCGACGACCAGTTCGTCGACGCGGTGCTGTTCGCGCCGCGGACCCGCCCGGACCGCTACACGATCCTCGAACACCTCGCCCTGTCCGCCGACGATGTCCGGCACCGGTTGGGAGACTACGTTGACGCCCTCCGTGACCACCTTGGCTGAGCCCTCCCACCCGACGCTGTCGGACTTCTACCGGGTCAACCGGGGCGGCGGTCTGTTCAGCGAGTCCGTCAGCCAGTGGCTGGGGGCCGGCTTCGCGGTCGTCGGGCACCGGCTCGGGCTGCGCCCGACCGCGCTGACCATCACCAACCTGGTGATCGGCCTCAGCGCGTCGGTCGCCGTGATCGCGCTGGCCGAGCCGGTCGCCGCCGGCCGGGTGCCGGCCTGGATCGTCGGCGTGCTGGCGCTGGTCGGCTGGCAGGTCGCGTACGCGCTGGACTGCGCGGACGGGCAGCTGGCCCGGGTCACCGGGCAGGGCAGCGCGGCCGGCGCGCGAGTCGACGTGCTCTGCGACGTGGCGGCGCAGATCGCCCTGGTGGCGGCGCTCACCGCGACCACCGTGGCCCAGGCGCAGTCCACCCCGACCTGGCTGGTCGCCACCTTCGCCGGCACCTGGATGGTGAACCTGGTGACCTCGGTGATGCAGTCCGGCCCCAACGCGGCCAGCATGGTCACCTCGACCTCGCTGCCCGTACGCCTGGCGAAGCTGGTCCGCGACTACGGCGCGGTGATCTTCGTGGCCGGGTTGGTGCTGCTCTTCGCGCCCGCACTCACCCTGTGGGTGGTGGTCGCGTTCACCGTCGTCAACGGCGGCTTCCTGCTGGCCAGCATCGCCTTCTCCGCCCGAGCCTCCCTCCGCTGACCACCCCTGGTCCAGTCCTCGCCGGCGCAGGCACTCTCCGGGCGCTTCGGTCACCCATCGTCACGGACGCGCTAGGCAACTTTCCGTAGTCATCGCCGCTGGCGGCCATATCGCGTCTCACGCACCTCCCGCCGCCGGGGACCGGACGGCCCGTGGCAGAGACGCAGCCGGCCCGAAGCACGGGCCGGCCGGTGTCTCACGCCGCCCGGGACCGGGCGACGACGTCCGCGTAGATGTCGACGAGGCGCTTGGTGACCACGTCCGGGTGGAAGGTGCGCTCGTAACGCAGCCGGGCGGCCGGGGCCAGGCCCGCGGCTCCGGAGGCGGCCACCGGAAGGGCGGCGGCCAGCGCAGCCGGCTCCGGCGGCACGACCCAGCCCGCCTCACCGGCCACGACGCCGACCGGCACGCCGGGAACCGAGGCGCTGACGGCCGGGCCGGTGCCGGCCGGTTCGCGGGGAGTGTCCGCGCCGACCAGGTACGGGATGCCGCCGAGGGCCGTGCCGAGCACCGGCCGGCCCGCCGCGAGCGCCTCGATGATCACCGTGGGCAGCACGTCGTGCCAGGTGGAGGTGGCGAGCACCACGGCGCTCGCCTCCAGGGCCGCGCGGACACCCGTACGGTCCAGCGGGCCCAGGAACGTCACGTCCGAGCGTTCCGCGGCGGCAGCCTCCACCAGGGGGCGCAGCTCACCGTCGCCGGCGATGCGCAGCGGCCCGCGCGCGCCGTCCGGTTGCCGCCGCCAGGCGTCCAGCAGCAGGTCCAGCCCCTTCTCCGGGGAGAGGCGGCCGAGGAAGAGGAAGCCCTCGCCGAGCGGGGCGGGGCGGCCCGGGTCGGGGATCGCGTTGGGCTTCACGACGATCCGGTCGTCCGGGATGCCGTAGTCGCGCAGGTGGTCGGCGACGGCGGTGGTCAGTGCGACGAACCGGTCCACCGACTTCCAGGTCGGTCGGTGCACGGCGAGCGTGGTGGCCATCAGCGCGCTCTGCGCCCGGGAGCCCCGGTAGCAGCGGTGCACCACCGCCGGGACACCCAGCGCCCGACCGCGGCAGTCCTGGCAGATCATGCCGTCGCGGAAGTACAGCCCGGACGAGCACACCTGCCGGTAGTTGTGCACCGTCTGCACCACCGGCACGCCACGCCTGTGCGCGGTCCGCACCACCCAGGGCGACAGCAGGGGGTACGGGTTGTGCAGGTGCAGCACGTCCGGACGGTGCTCGGTGAGCAGCCGGTCCAGGTCGTGCTGGGCCTTCGGGGCCCAGATCGGCGAGATCGGCAGCAGCGCCTTCGCCGCCTTCGACATCGAGGGGATCTCGTCGGAGCTGCGGATGAACGGCAGCACCTCCACCCCAGCCGCCGTGAGCTGGGTGATCTCCGCGTCGACGATCGTGTTCTCACCGGAGGGCTGAGCCTCGCGGTACCGGTTGTGCGCCACCACCACTCTCACGGGAAAGAAGGCTACCGTTGGCGGGTGCCCGAACTACCGGAGGTTGAGGCGCTCGCGGGTTACCTGCGACAGCGCGCGGTGGGGCGGCGTGTCGACCGGCTGGAGGTCGCCGCGATCAGCGCCCTGAAGACGTACGACCCGGCCCCGACGGCCGCGGTCGGGCGAACGGTCACGGACGCGCGGCGGCACGGAAAGTTCCTCGGCGTGGTGCTCGACGGCGACCTGCACGTGGTGATCCACCTGGCCCGGGCAGGCTGGCTGCACTACCGGGAGGCGTTCCCGTCCGCCATGCCGCTGCGACCCGGCAAGGGTCCCATCGCGCTGCGGGTACGCCTCGACGACGGTTCCGGCTTCGACCTGACGGAGGCCGGCACCCAGAAGAGCCTCGCGGTCTACCTGGTGACCGATCCGGCGACGGTGCCCGGGGTGGCCCGGCTGGGCCCGGACGCCCTCGCCGCCGACCTGGCCACGTTCACCGAGCGGCTGCGCAGCCGCCGGGGCCAGGTCAAGGGGGTGCTCACGGACCAGACCGTGCTGTCCGGGGTGGGCAACGCGTACTCCGACGAGATCCTGCACGCGGCGAAGCTGTCGCCGTTCGCGCTGACCAACAAGCTGACCGACGACCAGGTGGCGACGCTGCACGCGGCGACCCGGCAGGTGCTCGGAGACGCGGTGACCCGGTCGCTGGGCCAGCGGGCCGCCGAACTGAAGGGCGAGAAGCGGTCCGGCCTGAAGGTGCATGCCCGGACCGGGTTGCCCTGCCCGGTCTGCGGCGACACGGTCCGGGAGGTGTCGTTCGCCGACTCCAGCCTGCAGTACTGCCCGACCTGCCAGACCGGCGGCAAACCGCTCGCTGACCGACGGTTGTCCCGATTGGTACGGTGAGTGACGTCGCTCTCGATTACAGGGAGGAATCGGCCGGCCTGCGCCGAACGTCAGAGTCGCGGCTCTACCCTGGTCGCCATCCATCGGTATAGTGGCTCGGTCCCCGGCTTCCGAATTGGCTCGGAGCCGGCCAGTTGCCAGGCGACACCGGTCGTACGCAAAGGTCCTTCGGGTCCGCGCACCCGTCCGGTGGCCGCGTGGGAGACTGGAACGGTGGGCGACTTGGGCCCTCACGGTGAGTGAGCGGCGCGAGTCATGCGGGAGGACATGGGTGAGGTGACGGCAAGCCTCCAGCGCCCGGTAACCAACACAGGCCGGAGCAAACTCGTGCGGCACGTCGACAGCTTCGAGATCCAGCCGCCGACGTCGCCATCCCACAACGGCGTGCCCCGGTCGGCGTGGGCCCGCGCCCGGCGCCGGGTGTCGCGCTGGCACCGGCCCTACACCGTCGTTCTGCTGCTGCTGGACTTCGCGGCGGCGGCGTTCGCCAGCTTCACGGCGATCCACACCTTCGACCAGGCGCGGTCCGGGTTCTACAAGGCCGACGAGGACCCGACCTGGTTCTACACGGTGGCGTTCATACTCCTGCCACTGGGCTGGGTGATCAGCCTCTGGTTCAACCGGGCCTACGACCGGCGCTACCTCGGCCTGGGGCCGGACGAGTACAAGCGTGTCATGCGATCCGGTGTGGCGGTGGCCGCGACGGTCTCGTTCCTGGCCTTCGCCACCAAGACCGACCTGTCCCGCTACACCGTCGGCACCGCGCTGCTCGGCGCCCTCCTGCTGGTCCTGCTGGGCCGCATCCTGGCCCGGTTCGTGCTGCACGTGATCCGGCGCAACGTGGGTCAGGCCGGGCACCGGATGGTGCTCGTGGGCACCCTGCCCGAGTGCCTGGAGGTGTACCGCTCGGTCACCCGGAGCCCGTCCGCGGGCCTGGTCCCGGTCGCGATCCACATCACCGACGGCTACGCCGCGGTGCGGGGCATGGAGACCCCGGTCCCGGTGTACGCCGGCCGTGACGTCCTCGCCCTGGTCCGGGAGGTCGGCGGCGACACGATCGCGGTCTGCGGCTCGGCCAGCGCCGAACCGGGCGAGCTGCGCCGGCTGGCCTGGCAGCTGGAGGGCTCCGGCGTCGACCTGGTCGTCGCCCCGCAGCTCACCGACATCGCCGGCCCCCGCGTGCACATCCGGCCGATCGAGGGTCTGCCGCTGCTCCACGTCGAGGAGCCGACCCTCTCCGGGCCGGCGCTGCTGGCGAAGAACCTCCTCGACCGGTTCGCCGCCGGGCTGGGCCTGCTGCTGCTGGTTCCCCTCTTCCTGGTCATCGCGATCGCGATCCGGTTCTCCGACGCCGGCCCGGTCTTCTTCCGCCAGCCCCGCGTGGGGCACGAG
The DNA here is from genome assembly GCF_044465805.1 of Micromonospora sp. NPDC049497. NCBI lineage: Bacteria > Bacillati > Actinomycetota > Actinomycetes > Micromonosporales > Micromonosporaceae > Micromonospora > Micromonospora sp. NPDC049497. The sequence goes on from NZ_JBITMC010000003.1 coordinate 100,043, forward strand.
GGGCGGACGTTCCGGGTGTGGAAGTTCCGGACGATGTACGTCGACGCCGAGGACCGCCTGGCCGGCCTGGTCGACCAGAACGAGACCGACGGCATGCTGTTCAAGATGAAGCAGGACCCCCGGGTCTTCCCGGTGGGCCGCTTCCTGCGTGCCTCGTCGCTGGACGAGCTGCCGCAGCTGATCAACGTCTTCAAGGGCGAGATGTCGCTGGTGGGGCCCCGCCCGCTGCCCGCCGACGACGGCGACTTCCTCGGCGACGTCCGGCGGCGGCTGCTGGTCAAGCCGGGCATGACCGGCCTCTGGCAGGTGTCCGGCCGCTCCGACCTGTCCTGGGACGAGGCGGTCCGGCTGGACCTCTACTACGTCGACAACTGGTCGCTCGCGTACGACCTCAGCATCCTGTGGCGGACCGTCGGGGTGGTGCTCGCCCGCAAGGGCGCGTACTAGCGCACCGGGCGGCCACCCGTCAGGATCGCTGCGTGGGTGGCAACCTCTCCGCCGTGTTCGGCGTCGTCTCACTGGTCACCGCGCTGGCCGCGGCCCTGTACGCGGTGGCGCGCCTGCGTGGCCGGCGGGGCATCGCCACGGCCACCCAACGGGCCACGTACGAGGTGCTGCACACCGCCGGACTCGCGGCCGAGCCGCTGCGCGCCGGGCTGACCGCCACGCACGCGGCGAAGGCCGTACGCCATCTACGGGCCCTCGTGGGGTCGGCCGGGCTGGCGCTCACCGACACCGACCGGCTGCTGGCCCTGGACGGGCGCGGGGCCCACCACGACGCGCAACTGGTCGCGGCGGCCCGGCGGGCGGTGGCGACCGGCCGCTCGACGGTGCTCGGCGAGTCGGAGCTGCAGTGCGACCGGGTGGACTGCCCGGTACGCGGCGCGGTCGTCGCCCCGCTGGACGGGCCGCACGGCCGGGCGACCGGGGCACTGATCGCGGTCGCCGACGGCCCGCCGGCTCCGGGGCTGGTGCAGGCGACCCTGGAGACGGCCCACTGGGCCGGCAACCAGCTCGCCCTGGCCGAGCTGGACTCCTCCCGGGAACGCCTGGCCCGCGCCGAGGTACGCGCGCTGCGAGCCCAGATCAGCCCGCACTTCATCTACAACGCGTTGACGGCGATCGGCTCGTTCGTCCGGACCGACCCGGACCGGGCGCGGGAGCTGATCCTGGAGTTCGCCGAGTTCACCCGCTACTCGTTCCGGGCGCACGGCGAATTCACCACGTTGGCCGAGGAGCTGCGTTCGATCGACCGGTACCTGACGATCGAGCGGGCCCGCTTCGGCGACCGGCTCCAGGTGCGGTTGCAGATCGCCCCGGAGGTGCTGCCGGTGACCCTGCCGTTCCTCTGCCTGCAACCGCTGGTGGAGAACGCGGTCCGGCACGGGTTGTCCCGGAAGCCGGGCACAGGCATGGTGAGCATCGAGGCCCGGGACGCGGGCACCGAGTGCCACATCACGGTGGAGGACGACGGGGTGGGGATGGATCCGACCGCGCTGACCGCCGGCATCGCCGAGCTGGCGGGTGCCACCGGCGACCCGGGCGACGACCCGGGCGGGCACGTCGGGCTCTCCAACGTCGACGAGCGGCTCCGGTCGGTGTTCGGCGACGGCTTCGGCCTGGTCGTCGAGACCGGCCTCGGCGCCGGCACGAAGGTGAGCATGCGGGTGCCGAAGTTCCACCCGGGCGTACGGGCGGGTTCATGAGCGAGCGGAGCGGGCTCATCAGCAGCGGGTTCCTGCGGGTGCTGGCGGTGGACGACGAGCTGCCGGCGCTGGACGAGCTGGCGTACCACCTGCGGGCCGACCCGCGGGTGGCCCGGCTGCACACGGCGGGCGACGCCACCGAGGCGCTGCGGGTGCTCCGCGACGACGACGTGGACGTGGTCTTCCTCGACATCCGGATGCCCGGCCTGGACGGCATGGAGCTGGCCCGGGTGCTGCGCCGCTTCGCCCGGCCCCCGGCGATCGTGTTCGTCACCGCCTACGACGACGGCGCCGTGGACGCGTTCGACCTGGGTGCCACCGACTACGTGCGCAAGCCGGTGCGGGCCGATCGTCTGGCCGAGTCGCTGCGCCGGGTGATCGGCTCGCGGGTGGTGCCGGCGCATCCGGCGGCGCTGGCCCGGGCGGAGGAGGACCCGACCATCCCGGTGGAGCTGGCCGGCACCACGCGGATGCTGCCCCGTTCGGCGGTGCGGTGGGTGGAGGCACAGGGCGACTACGCGCGGCTGCACACGGCCGACGGCTCGCACCTGGTGCGGGTGTCGCTGGCGACCCTGGCCGAGCGCTGGGCGGACGCCGGGTTCGTCCGGATCCACCGGTCGTACCTGGTGCAGTTGAAGCTCATCGCCGAGCTGCGGCTGGTCAACTCCGGCTACGTGGTGGTGGTCGACGCGACCGAACTGCCGGTGAGCCGGCGGCACACCCGGGAGTTGAAGGACAAGCTGGTCCGGGCAGCCAAGCAGGACTGGAGCCGCTGACCGCGGTACCAGCCCCCGCGCCGAACGGTTGCGACGGCCGGGGCTATCGCACCGCGCCGACGACCACCGCGGCGACGGCGGCAGCGAGCATCGCCGGGCCGTACGGCACGAGCGTTCGCCGGCCCGCCCGCCGGACTATCAGCAGGCCGACGACCAGCGGCAGGTTGACCAGCGGGGCGAGCAGAACGCCGGTCACCACGACCGGCCAGCCGAGCCAACCGAGGTAGAGCCCGAGCACCGCGCCGAGCTTCACGTCGCCGAAGCCGAGCTGCGAGCGGGGCAGGAGAGCCAGGGTCAGATAGCTGGCGCCGCAGGCCAGGCCCGCCGCGCCGGCACGTGCCAGGGACGTGACGGACTGCGCGGCGGCCGTCGCGACCACCAGCAGCACCACCCCGCCGAGGAACGCCGCACCCACCAGCGGGTCGGGCAGCCGCAGCACCCGCAGGTCGACCAGGGCGAGCGGGACGGCGATCCCGGCGAGCAGCAGGAACGCCGGAAGCACCGGGTCCGGGCCGATCGCGTACGCCACCAGTCCGCAGGCGGCGGCCGACAGCGGCACCGTCAGCAGGCGACCCGGCCGGGGGCGGTCACCGCAGCCGGCGCAGTTCGGCGTGGCCCGCCACCAGGCCGCACGGTCCGCATGGCAGTGCGGGCACGCGGCCCGCCAGGGTGGTTGCGGTGTGCCGTCGGGCCACTCGACGGCGTACCGGTCGACCAGCCCGGGGACCAGGAGTCCCCATCCGGCCCCGGCGAGGGCGGCGAGGACCACGAGGGGGAGCAGCACGGGCCGGATGGTAGCCGTGGCCCGCCCGCCCGGAGGGCCGCGCGGAGAAAGCCCGGCGATCCGGGAATAGACCCGTTGAACCGTACGCTGTACGGTAGACCGTACGAGAGCTGGAGGCCGCCGTGACCGTACCCTTCGACCCCGCCGCCGAGTTCGACAGCCAGGTCGACACCCTGGTGAAACTGGGCTACCCGGCCCTCGCCGGCCGTTCCGAGGACGACTTCCGCGACCTGGTGGCCCCGCTGCGCGCGGCGGCCGTCACCGGGGCGTCCGGCCTGCCCGCGCCGACCGAGGGGCGCGTGCCGTTCCTGCTGGTGATCACGCGTGAGCTGGTGTCCGTGGAGGAACGGGTGGCGCTGACCACCCTCGCGGGCAAGCGGAAGACCGGGATCGTCGACCGGCACTACGCCGAGGGCGACCTCGGCCGGTTCGACCCGATCAAGGAACTGGACGTGCCGGCCGGCCCGGCGTACCTGCTCTTCGACGTCGATCGGGGTGCGGATCTGTGCAACCTCGCCCCGTCGGCGGCGATGGAGATCATCACCGGCCGGGACCGGTTGCCGATCAGCATCGACGAGGGCCTCGCCCTCGTCACCCTCTATCCGGCCGCCCTCGCCACCAACCGGTGCTTCTCGCTGGTCGGCTCCCGTTGTGGGGACAAGCGGGTGCCGGCGCTGTGGATCAGCCAGGGCGCCCCCAAGTTGGGCTGGTGCTGGTGGGGCAACCCGCACACCTGGCTCGGCTCCGCCTCCGCCCGCCCGGAGCGGATCGGTCCGGGAGTGAGTTATCCACAGGCCTGAGCAGTTCTCCACAGGTTGTTCACAACGCGCCCCACCGATCTCCACGCCCGGTCCCTACAGTCAGGCCGCATGAGGGAACGTCGCGTACTGGTCGTCGAGGACGAGCGGACCATCGCCGAGTCGGTGGCCGCCCGGCTGCGCGCCGAGGGCTTCACCGTCGACGTGGCCGGGGACGGCCCGAGCGCCGTGGAACGGTTCCGCAGCGGGCAGCCGGACCTGGTCGTGCTGGACGTGATGCTGCCCGGCTTCGACGGCCTGGAGGTCTGCCGACGGATCCAGGCCGAGCGGCCGGTGCCGGTGCTCATGCTGACCGCCCGGGACGACGAGACCGACCTGCTCGTCGGCCTGGCGGTCGGCGCCGACGACTACCTGACCAAGCCGTTCTCCATGCGGGAGTTGGCGGCACGGGTGCACGTCCTGCTCCGCCGGGTCGACAGGGCCGCCGTGGCCGCCACAGCCACGCTGCGGCTCGGTGACATCGAGATCAACCAGGCCGAACGGCGGGTCCGACAGGGCGGCGCGGACGTGCACCTGACGCCCACGGAGTTCGACCTGCTGGTGCACCTCGCCGGCCGGCCGCGCACGGTGCTGCCCCGGGAGCGCCTGCTCGCCGACGTGTGGGGCTGGGCCGAGGGGTCCGGCACCCGTACGGTCGACAGCCACGTCAAGGCGCTGCGCCGCAAGCTCGGCGCGGATCTCATCCGCACGGTGCACGGTGTCGGGTACGCGCTGGAGGTGCCGGCGTGACCACCACCCTGCTCACCCGCGTCGACCGGGTCCTGGAACTGCTGCCCCGGCCGCTGGACCCGGTCCGGTCCATCAAGGTGAAGCTGGGCGTCCTGCTGGTCGCCTCGGGCAGCGCCGGCCTGGCCTACTTCTGGTACGCCATCGGGTGGTTCCCCCCGAGGACCGCCGGTACGGCGATCTTCCTGGCGCTGCTGACCTCCCAGGTCCTGGCGCACGGAATGACGTCACCGCTGCGCGAGATGACCGCGGCGGCCGGCGCGATGGCACGGGGCGACTACACCCGCCGGGTCCGCGCCACCTCCCGCGACGAGGTCGGTGAACTGGCCCAGGCGTTCAACAAGATGGCCGCCGACCTGCACGCCGCCGACCTGCGCCGGCGGGAACTGATCGCGAACGTCTCGCACGAGTTGCGCACGCCCATCACCGCCCTGCAGGGCGTGCTGGAGAACATGGTCGACGGGGTGGCGGATCCGGAGCCGGCGACGCTGCGCGCGGCACTCGCCCAGACCGAGCGGCTCGGTCACCTGGTCGCCGACCTGCTCGACCTGTCCCGCCTGGACGCCGGGGTGGTACCGCTGCGCCGCGTCCACATCGACGTACCGGACTTCCTCGACGAGGTCGTGGAGCAGGCCACGGTGACGGCGGCGGGGGCCGGGCTGGACGTCCGTTTCCACCTCGACGAGCTGCCCGCCGGGCTCGACGTGCACGCCGACCCCGGGCGGCTGCACCAGGTCTTCGCGAACCTGCTCGACAACGCCGCCCGGCACAGCCCGGCCGGCGGCACCGTCCGCGTCTCCGCCGAACAGCACGCCGGCCAGCTCCGCTTCGAAGTCACCGACGAGGGCGAGGGCATCCCTGCGGCCGAACGGTTCCGGGTCTTCGAGCGGTTCACCCGGGGTGACCGGGCGGCCGGCGGCGGTACCGGTCTCGGCCTGGCCATCGCCCGCTGGGTCGTCGAACTGCACGGCGGCCGCATCGAGGTGCTCGACCAGTTCACCCCCGCCCCTGGCTGCCGCATCCGGGTGTCGCTGCCCCGGACCACACCGATCGGAGACGTGACCGCATGACCGCCCCCACCCCGGCTGAGCAGCCGGACCCGTCCGACCACGAGACACCGGCCGCGCCGGCACCGGCTCCGCGCGCCGCCACGCCCACACCCACCGCCACCCAGCCCGCCACCGCGACCCCGAACCCCGCGGCCCAGGCCGCCGGCACGGTGGGCCCGGCCGCGCCCGTCGCCGTCGTCACGCCGCCGCCACCCCGGCCCGCGTACGCCGGCGCGGTCGGCCCGGGTCGACCGGTGCCGCCGCCGGGGCGACCGTACCCCGGGCCGCCCGCCTCTCCACCGCCCCCGCTGTTCGGTGGGCGCTGGCCGGGCCCGGTCGGCGCACCCCGGCCACTCGTCCTCGGCGCGCTCACCGCCGGAGCGGTCGTCGCCGCTTCGGCGGTGCCCCCGACCCGCCCCGGTCTCGGGTGGACGATCGCCGCCCTGGCCTGTGCGGGCGCCCTCCTCACGGTGGCCGCCGCCCGGCCCACGCCCGCCACCCAGCCGACCGCCCGGCCCGCCACCCGGTCCGGTCCGGACGCCGTTGCCGCTCCGGGCCGGCCGGCAGCCACGCCGGACGGCACCGACGCCGGCACCCGGCCGACCGGACCCACCCCGACCGGCGCGGGCGGGTCCACGGCGGTGCTGGACCCGCCACGGGTCGAGGTGGACCGGCCGGCCTCCGGACCGGCCGTCCGTCCCGGTGCCACGGGGGCACCGGGGCGGACGGCACGGCTGGTGTGGGCTCTCGCCACGGTCGCGCTGGTCTCCGTCGGTACGGTCCGGTCAGCCGGCTGGTTGTTCGTCCTCTGCCTGCTGGCCGCGGCGGCGACGGCCACGCTCGCGGTCAGCGGTGGACGTACGCCACTCGGCATGCTGATGGCGGCGTTGCTGCCACCGGTGGCGGCGTTCCGCGCACTGCCCTGGGCGGCGCGGGGGCTCGCCGACCGGCGGGCCGGCACGGGCGGCGGGGGCGGTGTGGCCCGGAGCCTGGCCAGCGTTGCCGTGTCACTCGGCCTGCTGGTCCTGTTCGGGTTGCTGTTCTCCTCGGCCGACGCGGTCTTCGCCGACCTGGTCGCCGACGTGCTGCCGGACGTCTCCCCGCCCGCTGTGGTGGCGTGGGCCTTCCGGTTCCTGGTCATCGGGGCGGGCCTGCTCGGTGGCGCGTACCTGCTGGCCCGGCCACCGGACCTCGGCGGCCTGCGGGCGGCGCCGGCCCGGCCGGTCCGGCGGACGGAGTGGGTGCTGCCGTTGGCGCTTCTCGACGCGCTCTTCGCCGCGTTCGTGCTGGTGCAGATCACCGTGCTGTTCGGCGGCTCGGACCACGTGCTGGGCGCAGCGGGGCCCACCTACGCCCAGTACGCCCGCAGCGGGTTCTGGCAACTGCTGACGGTCTCCGCCCTCACCCTGCTGGTGATCGGCGGGGCGGTCCGCTGGGCACCGCGCGACCGCACCGCCGACCGAACCCTCATCCGGGTCCTGCTGGGTGGGCTCACGCTGCTCAGCCTCGTGATCGTGGCATCGGCGCTCTACCGGATGAACGTCTACGCCGACGCGTACGGCGCGACGCGGCTGCGACTGGTGGTGGCGGCGGTGGAACTCTGGCTCGGCCTGCTCTTCGTGCTGGTCGGGGTGGCGGTGCTCCGGCTCCGGGCGGGGTGGCTTCCCCGGCTGGTGCTGGGCACGGCGGTGCTCGCCCTGCTGGGCCTCGCGGTGGTGAACCCGGACCACCTGATCGCCGAGCGCAACGTCGACCGGCACCGGGAGACCGGCCGGGTCGACGCCGGCTACCTGGCCGGGCTCTCCGCCGACGCCGTGCCCGCCCTGGACCGGCTGCCCGAGCCGCTGCGCTCGTGCGCCCTGCGGGAGATCGCCGGGGAGTTGCCCGACGACGGGATCCGGACGTGGAACCTGGGGCGGGCACGGGCGCGGGCGCTGCTCGCCGCCGAGCCACCGCGGGGGAACGTGGTCACCTGCCCGTACCCGCGCTGGTGACGGCGCCCCGCCCTTGACAATCGCGCTGGTCGGGCGAGACTGCCGGGGTGGCCGCCGCCGACGATCCCGTCCGGGCGCCCCGCGCGGCAGACCGCCCGGGAGCGCCGGACCAGCGACGGCCGCACCGGGACGAGGCGGTCACGAGGACGCGGGTGGTGCTGGCCGAGGTGTCCCGACGGCAGGACCGGGCGGAACGCACCCGCGCCGAACTGGCGGAGCAGACCCGGATCGGCGAGACGCTGGTCCGGGGACTGGTCCGCGCGCAACTGGCGCTCGCGTTGCGGCTGTCGCTGGTGGTGCTGATCGGTCTCGGTGGGCTGCCCTGGCTCTTCGCCATCGCGCCCTCGGTCGGCCGGGTCACCGTGCTCGGGGTGAACCTGCCGTGGCTGCTGCTCGGGGTGGTGTCCTTCCCGTTCCTCGTCCTCGTGGGGTGGGCGTACGTGCGGTGGGCCGAGCGCAACGAGCAGGACTTCACCGACCTGGTCCAGCGGCCGGAACGCTGAGATGGACAACGAGTACGTCGTCCCGGCGATCGTGGCGGTCACCCTCGTCACGGTCGGCATCGGCTTCTACGGTCTACGACTGGCCCGCACCACGTCGGACTTCCTGGTCGCCTCCCGGACGGTCAGCCCGACATGGAACGCCGCCGCGATCGGCGGGGAGTACCTGTCGGCGGCGAGCTTCCTCGGCGTCGCCGGCCTGATCCTCAAGTACGGCGTCGACGTCCTCTGGTACCCGGTCGGTTTCGCCGCCGGCTACCTGGCGCTGCTGCTGTTCGTGGCCGCACCGCTGCGCCGCTCCGGCGCGTTCACCCTGCCCGACTTCTGCGAGCTGCGGCTCGGCTCGCGGCGGCTGCGCACCCTGGCCACCGTCTTCGTGATCTTCATCGGCTGGCTGTACCTGGTGCCGCAGCTCCAGGGGGCGGGACTGACGCTGGCCACGCTGACCGGGGCCGCGTACCCGGTGGGTGCCCTGGTGGTGGCCGCCGTGGTGACCGCGAACGTGGCGCTCGGCGGCATGCGGGCGATCACCTTCGTCCAGGCGTTCCAGTACTGGCTGAAGCTGACCGCGCTCGCCGTACCGGCGATCTTCCTGGCATTGCAGTGGCAGGCCGACGCCCGCCCGGCGGTGACCCCGCCCGACGGGCCGACGTTCCGGACCGCGACCACCGTCGTGGTCTCCGACCGCGCGACCCTCACCCTGCCCGACGGCCGGGTCCAGGAGGTACGCCCCGGCGACGAGGTGTCCTTCGCCGCCGGGGAACCGGTGCCGGAGGTCTCCGGCGTGGCGACCGACGCCGCCGACTGGCTGCTGCCCAGCACCGTGGGGGACGACGACCGGGGGCTCTTCGCCACGTACTCGCTCATCCTGGCGACGTTCCTCGGCACGATGGGCCTTCCCCACGTGCTCGTACGCTTCTACACCAACCCGGACGGCGCCGCCGCCCGCCGGACCACGCTGGTCGTGCTCGCCCTGGTCGGCGCCTTCTACCTGCTGCCCACCATCTACGGGGTGCTCGGCCGGATCTACACCCCGCAACTGCTCGTCACCGGGCAGACCGACGCGGTGGTGGTGCTCCTGCCGGGCGCGGCCCTCGGCGACGGCACCACCGGTCGGCTGCTCGCCGCGCTGGTCGCGGCCGGTGCGTTCGCCGCCTTCATGTCCACCTCGTCCGGGCTGCTCACCAGCGTCGCCGGGGTGATCTCCACGGACGTGCTCGGGCGCGGCTCGGTGCGGGGCTTCCGGCTGGCCACCGTGATCGCCGGGTTGGTGCCGGCGGTCCTCGCGCTGAACGTCTCGGGCCTGGACGTCTCGCAGGTCGTCGGCCTGGCCTTCGCCGTCGCCGCGTCCAGCTTCTGCCCGTTGCTGGTGCTCGGGATCTGGTGGCGGGGTCTGACCGACCTCGGCGCCGCCGCCGGGGTGCTGGTCGGCGGCGGCGCCGCGGTCGGGGCCGTGCTGGTGACGGTGCTGGGGCCACCGCTGTCCGGGTGGCCGGCCACACTGACCACGCAGCCGGCCGCCTGGACGGTGCCCCTGGCGTTCACCGTGATGGTGGCGGTGTCGATGGTGACCCGCCGCCGCGTCCCGTCCGACGTCGGCCCCACGATGCTCCGCCTGCACGCCCCCGAAGCCCTCCGCCTGCAAGGAAGGGCACCTTCTTAACGCCTCCGGTAGAGGAAGGGCCCCTGGTTAACACTCGTCAGCAGGCGTCGGTGCCGGCGCAGTGGGCCGGCGTGCGGGTCGGCCCCGTGCCGGCGGTACGCGACGAGCCCGTTGCGGATCTTGCGCCAACGGTTGGCCAGAAGGCGGTAGGCGACGGTGCGGACCCACGCCTCCGGGTCGCCGTACGTGCTGATCGTCGACCAGCGCTGCCAGGCTCGCGCGTACGCCTCCTGCGTTGCATCCTGGGCGTCCCCCAGGTCACCGCCGAGCGCGTAGAGCACCGTCACGGTGCGGTGCCTGCTGGTCCGGTAGAACTCCCCGAACCCGTCGTCTGTGTCCAACGGCCCTCCCCCGATCGGATCCTGCCCCTGTCACCCCCGACCGGCGTGACCGGTTGCATCCACAGGGGACCGCTCAGGGGCTGAACGAAGTGTGAGGCGATGGCTACACTCCCGGGCGTGACGCACCCCTCCGAACTCAACAGATCGATCAGCGACATGCTGGCCGCGCTCGGGCGTTCCACCGTGGACGGCCCTGGAGCTGCTCCCGAGCCCTCGGCCGAGGTGCGCGGTGTGGGCGAGGCGGCGGACGGCATGGTCCGGGTCGTGGCGGTGCCCGGTGGCGAGGTCGAGAGCCTGTGGATCGACCCGCGCCTCATGCGTACGCCGTCGGAGACCCTCGCCGAGGAGATCCGGCTCGCCACCAACGCCGCGCTCGCCGACCTGCGTACGGCGCTGGCCGGTGCGGTCACGCCGCCGGACACGGCGGCCGTGCTCGCCCAGCTCCAGGAGGTGCAGCGCACCGCCGTACCGCAGTTGCAGGGCTTCATCGACGCGCTGACCGGCGTGCAGGAACGGCTTGCCTCCGGTCGGCGGCCCTGACGTGGTGCGCGCCATCGACCCGGACGGGTTGCGCGCCGCCGGCACCAGCCTGCAGGACGTCTCCGACCAGTTCCTCACCGAGCTGCGGACGTTCCTGGCCGACCTGTCCGCCTTGGGCGCCCCCTGGGGTGACGACGAGATCGGCGGGCTGATCGGCGCGGCGTGCGAGGAGGTCACCGCGTACGCGGCGGAGTGCTTCGAGTCGGTGATGGAGGAACTGGGCGTGGTCGGCGTCGACCTGAACCGGATGGCGTACCTCCACGAGGTGAACGAGCAGGCGATCGCCGAGGGGTTCACCGGGCTCGGCCAGGGGCTGGGGTGAGCTGACGTGGGGCTGCAACTGCCGGGAGAGCTGATCACCGTGCTCGGCATGATCGGGTACGACTGGCCGCGCTCGGACGAGACGGCACTGTTCGAGATGGGGCAACGCTGGCTGGAGTTCAGCGGGACCATGCAGACGTTGACCGCGCAGGCCCAGCAGGCGGCGGCGCAGGTCACCGCCGGTAACGCCGGTGCCGACATCGACGCGTTCCAGGGCTACTGGACGGAGCACGAAGGGCCCATCCCCGTGCTGGAGGACGGGGCCCTCGCGGCCGTCCTGGCCGGCACCGGCCTCATGATCACCGGGGCGATCGTGCTGGCGCTGAAGATCCAGGTGATCGTGCAGCTGGCCATCCTGGCGATCCAGATCGCCCAGGCGGTGGCGACCGCCGCCGTGAGCTTCGGAGCCACCCTCGCCGAGATCCCCGTCTTCCAGATGATCACCCGGGAGATCGTCGGTCTGCTGATCGACCAGGTGATCACCATGCTGCTCGATGGGTAGGCGGGCCCGCAGCGGCGTCATCCGGACCGCGATGTCCTACCTGCGGCAGCAGAAGAGGCGGGCCAGGACCGGGCAGCGGCGCGACGCGATGACTCCGGAACGACTACGGCACACCATGGTCGGCGAGCGGGATGGCCGCGCGTCCGGCTGGCACCACCGGCCCGGCGGCATCGACCCACCCGGCGCAAAGGTCATCAAGGTGATCCGGCGCGACCGGCGCACCGGCGTCTACAACGCGCGGGTAGCGATGCAGAACCGCCGCACCGGCGAGTGGCGTGAGAAGCGCGGCGCTAGCACCTTCTTCCCCGACGACTGGACGCCGGCCCAGGTGGACAATGCAATCACTCGCGCGTACCACTCATCCGACGTGGTCAAGATCCCGGACGAGCGACGTTGGATCGGCCGGTTCAGAGGTATCAGGGTGGAAGGGTTCTACGATCCTGACACCGACAAACTGCGGCATGGCTATCCCGTACTGAAGGACTGATGGGGGCGACGGTGAAGGGCATCGACTTCTACCGGGACAGCGAGGGCTACGCCGCCTTTCGTGCAGAGCCCCGGCTCAAGTGCCTGGGTATGTGGATGACCGGAGACGTCCAGGTCGTGCACGAACTCTGTCTTGATTTGCTGGCCGACCTGCACGACATCGCGATTGGCCGCAAGGAACACGAAAGCTGGGAGGGCAACGCCTGGGCCGCCGAGCTGAGCGCCCAGGGCGTCGAACTCCAGAACCTCTACGTGGACGACCTGAAGGCCCACTACCCGCTCCGGGAGACGCAGAGGGTCGTGGAGCAGTACTGGCGGCTGCTCACCGACGACCCGGACCGGGACCGGGCGTTCGCCGAGTGGGAGAAGGAAAACGGTCGGCCGCATCCGGTCGTCGGGCGCTGAGCGTGACGATCGAGTTCTACTGGACCGAGCGTGGCAGGGCCGAGTACCGGACTGGCGAGGATCGCCTCGACTGCCTCGGCATGTGGCTGGTGGGTGACATCCAGACAGACCACCACTTCTGTCTCGATCTGTTGGCGGACCTGGACGACATCGCCAACGGTCGCAAGGAGGCAGAGAGCTGGGAGGGCAACGCCTGGGCCGCCGAGCTGAGCGCCGAGGGCGTCGACCTCCAGAACCTCTGGCGCGACGTGCTGAAGGCCCACTACACCCTCCGGGAGACGCAGAGGGTCGTGGAGCAGTACTGGCGGCTGCTCACCGACGACCCGGACCGGGACCGGGCGTTCGCCGAGTGGGAGAAGGAGAATGGTCGGCCGCATCCGGTCATCGGGCGGTAGATCCACTCGATGTCATTGAAGTCGGGCTGAAAACGTGAGGCGGACACCCCGACTTCAATGAAGTCGAGTCGATCATGTCCGCGGTCGGTCGTCGGTACGCCGCGAGGATGACGGCGGATCATCCCCCGGCCGGATCGAAGGGTGGTCGTCGCCGGATACGGTCTGACACATGACTGGTGAGCACCCCGCCCTGGCGCTACGGGGCCTGGCGAAGCGCTTCGACAGCAAGGTGGCCGTGGCCGGCGTCGACCTGGACGTGCCGGCCGGTTCCTTCTACGGGCTGCTGGGCCCGAACGGGGCCGGCAAGACCACCACCCTGTCGATGGCGGTGGGCCTGCTCCGGCCGGACGCCGGCTCCGCCACGGTGCTCGGTCACGACGTGTGGGCGGATCCGGTACGGGCGAAGCAGCTGCTCGGCGTGATGCCGGACGGCGTACGCCTCTTCGACCGGCTGAGCGGCGCGGAGCTGCTGGCGTACCACGGTCTGTTGCGCGGCATGGACCCGGCGGTCGTCGACCGGCGGGCGGCGGAGCTGCTCGACGTGCTCGCGCTCGGTGACGCCGGGCGGACCCTGGTGGTCGACTACTCGGCGGGCATGAAGAAGAAGATCGGCCTGGCGTGCGCGCTGCTGCACGGCCCCCGGCTGCTCGTGCTGGACGAGCCGTTCGAGGCGGTCGACCCGGTGTCCGGCGCGCTGATCCGCGACATCCTCCAGCGGTACGTGGCGGGTGGCGGCACGGTGGTCTTCTCCAGCCACGTGATGGAGGTGGTGGAGCGGCTCTGCACGCACGTGGCGATCCTCGCCGCCGGCACCATCAAGCGGGTCGGCACCCTGACCGAGGTACGCGGGGACCGCTCGCTGGAGCAGGTCTTCGTCGAGGTGGTCGGAGGCCGTACGGCGACCGGCGAGGAGCTGGCGTGGCTGTCACGGTGAACGCGCCGGCCGAGACGACCCGCCCGGTCTCGGCCCGGCACTTCGTCCGACTGAAGCTGCGGGTGCTGGGCAACAACTTCCGCGGCCAGGGGTGGCGGATCGCGATGTTCGTGGTCGGCTCGCTGGTCGGGTTGCAGTTCGCCGCCGTCGGGTTCCTCCTCTTCGCCCTGCCGGGGCTGACCGACGGGGAGGTGTCCGCGCAGCTGGTCGCCGCCTTCGGCGGCGGGCTGATCGTGCTGGGCTGGCTGCTGCTACCGCTGGTCTTCTTCGGCGTGGACGAGACGCTCGATCCGGCCCGGTTCGCGCTGCTGCCCCTGTCCCGCCGAACGCTGGTGACCGGCCTGTTCGCGGCGGCTCTGGTGAGCGTGCCGACGGTGGCGGTGCTGCTGGCGCTCGCCGGCCTGGTGGTCACCGCCGGGGCGCTCGGCGGCTGGTCCGCGGCCGGAGTGCAGGCGGTCGGGGTGGTGGCCGGGCTGTTGCTCTGCGTGGCCGCCGCGCGGGCGGTCACCAGCGCGTTGGCGAGCATGCTGCGGTCCCGCCGGGTCCGTGACCTGGCCGCCGTCCTGCTGGCCGTGCTCGCCGCGCTGCTCGGGCCGTTGCAGCTGGCGGGCGTGGCCGCGATGCAGGAGACCGACTGGGACCGGTTGACCCCCGTCGCCGAGGTGATCGGGTGGACGCCCTTCGGCGCACCGTGGACCGCCGGCATCGACCTGGCCCAGGGCCGGGTCTGGGCCGCCCCGGTCAAGCTGCTGATCACCGTGGCGGCGATCGTGGCACTGCTCGCCTGGTGGTCCCGGTCCCTGGAGTCGGCGATGGTCGGCGCGGCCACCTCGGGTCCGGCCCCGGCCGCCCGGACGGCCACCGGCGGCCCCGTCGCCCAGCTCTTCCCCCGCGCGGTGGGCTGGCTGCGGCGGGACCGCTTCGGCGCGCTGGTCGCCCGGGAGACCCGCTACTGGTGGCGGGACGCACGGCGACGGGCCAACCTCATCACGCTCGCGGTGGTCGGGCTCTTCGTCCCCGCGATGGTCAACTTCGGTGGCTCCGGCTTCACCGTCGACGAGCAGGGCTTCACCACCACCGGCGAGTCGTCGCCCGTGCTGGTCAGCCTCTCGATGGTCTTCGTCGGCGTGCTCGCGGCCGTCACCCTGGCCAACCAGTTCGGCTTCGACGGCAGCGCGTACGCGGCGAACGTGGTCGCGGGCGTACCGGGCCAGGTGGAGCTGCGCGCCCGGATGGCCGCGTTCTCCCTCTACGTGCTGCCGCTGGTGGTGGCGATCTCGCTGGCGCTCGCCCTGATCCTCGGCGAGCCGGGCTGGATCGGGCTGACCGCCGGCAGCCTGCTCGCCACGTACGGCGCGGGGCTGGCGGTGAACACCTTCCTGTCGGTGCTCGGCGCGTACTCCCTGCCGGAGACGAGCAACCCGTTCGCCATGAACTCCGGCGCCGGGGTGGCCCGCAGCTTCCTCACCCTGCTGTCGATGCTCGCCTCGGCCGTCGCGGCGGTGCCGATGGTGGTGGCCGCCGCGCTGCTCGGCGACCTGTGGCTGTGGCTGGCCCTGCCGGTCGGCGCGGCGTACGGGCTGGGTGCGGCGCTGCTCGGCGCGTACCTCGCCGGAGACGTCCTCGACCGTCGCCAACCGGAACTGCTCGCCACCGTCACCCCCCGCCGCTGATGCCGGTCGTCGAGGCGGCGGTCACCGTTCCGGTCCCCCCGGACGTGGCCTTCGCCGTGTCCCAGACGACGGCGCCGGTCCGCTACCGGTGGGATCCGTTCGTCCGCGAGCAGCACTTCACCGGTGGGGCGACCCGTCCCGGCAAGGGTGTCCGCACCTTCACCCGATCCCGACACGGGCTGATCATGATCAGCGAGTACGTCTCGTACGCGCCTCCCACCAACGTCGGCATGAAGATGGTGCGCGGGCCGTGGTTCTTCGAGATGTTCGCCGGCGGGTGGCGGTTCGCGCCCGCCGCGGAACCGGGCCACACCGTGGCCACCTGGCGGTACAGCTTCCGCTGCCGGCCGGCGTACCTGCGTCCGCTCGCCGACCGGGTCGGGACGTGGCTGCTGCGCCGGGACATCCGCCGACGCATCGCCGGCTACGCCGCCGGCTGCGTCGACCCCGAGGTCCTCGCCGCCGCCCGCCGCACTCTCGACTGATCAGGCCGGCGTACGGGGACCTGGCATGCCCTCGCGCCGGCGCAGGAACGCGTGCAGGCCGCCGCCGAGCTGGCTGACGGTGAGCAGGTCCCAGCCGTGCTCGGCGAGCAGGTCGGCGGCGGCAAGTAGCTGAGCCAGGTTCTCACCGTGAAAGCCGGCGTGGGCGACCATCGCCAGGTGCCGGTGCGGGTACGCCGCCAGGTCGCACTCCTCGGCGAGGACGGCGGCGGCGGTGACGACGCGGACGTTCGCGACGTGCTCGGGACTCACGCGGGACATAGGCGCACCGTAGACGGTGGGACGGGGCGCCGTCAGCCCTCGATCAGTCTCCGCACGGAGGACGCGCCGCGACCGCTGCGCAGACCTGTGCGCGCTCCGGGGGACGGAGACGGAGTTCCGAGAGGCTGATGTCTGGGTGACATGATTATGTCTCCCAGACATCAGGCTCGTCGCACTTACCTTCCCGGACAGGTGCGGGGCGAGGCGATGAAGGCGCGCCACGTGTCCACCTGCCACCGCCGGGCTACAGGAGCGCTTCCTCGACTGGGCCGGGTCGAGGGACGGCACAATGTTTCACGTGAATCCAGAGCCGGGTGCCGAGATCCACCACACCGACCCGTTCGCCGTACCCGCCGACCAGCGTTCCCCCGTACGCCGGCTTCGTGGCCGACTGGCGTCGCCGGTGACCCTCTGGACGGCGCCCGGACCGGCGGGCCTGACGGTGTCCTCGACGCTGGTCGCGGAGGGTGAGCCGGACCGCCTCCTCGGCCTGATCGACGCGGAGTCGGACCTGTGGGCGGCGGTCGACGAGGCGGGCCGGTTCGCGGTGGCGCCGCTCAGCCCGGCACACCGCCAGTTGGCCGACCGGTTCGCCGGTCTCTTCCCGTCCCCCGGCGGGCTCTTCGCGGCCGGCGCGTGGACCGAGACACCCTACGGCCCGGTGCCGACCGACGCCGGCGGGTGGGCGGGGTGCCGGCTCGACACGGCCCGGGAGTACGGGTGGGCGCTGCTGGTCGAGGCCACCGTCGAGGCCGTCGAGCTGGTCGAGGAGACGGATCCCCTGCTGCACTACCGGGGCCGGTACCGCGAGCTGACCTGAGCCGCCGCCGACCGTACCGTTCACCGGAGTGACCCAGGTCACTCGGCGCAGCCATGCTGCCGTTCGGCGCAGCCGTCGACCGACGCCGATCTCGGCCTTCCCTGGCGGGGAGCGCGCTTTCTACCGTGCGCGAAACTCCCCGATGCCTGTGAAGGTGGTGATCCACAGATGTCCACGGACACACCCCCGGCCACACCCGCCGCGTCAGCGGCGGAGCGGTACGTCGCCGTCCAGCGGTCCGACGAGTTCGCCGGGTTGCGGCGCGCGCTACGCGGCTTCATCTTCCCGATGACCGTTGCGTTCTTCCTGTGGTACGCGCTCTACGTGATCCTGTCCGCGTACGCGCGGGACTTCATGGGCACGAAGCTGGTCGGCAACATCAACGTCGCCCTGGTCTTCGGTCTGCTCCAGTTCGTCTCCACGTTCCTGATCGCCTGGCTCTACTCCCGGTACGCCGACCGGAAGATCGACCCGGTCGCCGACCGGATCCGCGCGGAGATGGGGGAGGTGACCCATGAGCATGGTCCTCGCGGCTGAGGCGGGCGACACCACCGCCCGGAACCTCACCATCACGCTGTTCCTGGTCTTCGTGGCGGTGACCCTGGCCATCACCATCTGGGCCAGCCGGCAGACCAAGACCGCCACCGACTTCTACGCCGGCGGCCGGTCCTTCTCCGGCTTCCAGAACGGCATGGCGATCGGCGGCGACTACATGTCGGCGGCCTCGTTCCTCGGCATCGCCGGCATCATCGCGCTGTACGGCTACGACGGCTTCCTCTACTCGATCGGCTTCCTGGTCGCCTGGCTGGTGGCACTGCTGCTGGTCGCGGAGCTGCTGCGGAACTCCGGCCGCTACACGATGGCCGACGTGCTGGCGTTCCGGATGCGGCAGCGCCCGGTGCGTACGGCGGCGGCGGTCTCCACGATCACCGTGTCGATCTTCTACCTGCTGGCCCAGATGGTCGGCGCGGGCGCGCTGGTCGCGCTGCTGCTGGGCATCAAGCCGGGTACGACCTTCCTCGGCATGGACGCGGACGCCGCGAAGATCGCCACCATCATCATGGTCGGCGCCCTGATGATCATCTACGTCACCGTGGGCGGGATGAAGGGCACCACCTACGTGCAGATCGTCAAGGCGTTCCTGCTCATGGGCGGCGCGACGATCATGACGGTGCTGGTGCTGGCGAAGTACAACTTCAACCTGTCGTCGCTGCTCGGCGACGCCGCCGCCTCGTCCGGCAAGGGGTCGGCGTTCCTCGAACCGGGACTGCGGTACGGCGTCGAGGTGGCCGGCAACGCGACCCAGACCTTCTACAACAAGGTGGACCTGCTGTCACTCGGCATCGCGCTGGTGCTCGGGACCGCCGGCCTGCCGCACATCCTGATCCGCTTCTACACGGTCCCGACGGCGAAGGCCGCCCGCAAGAGCGTGTTGTGGGCGATCGGCATCATCGGCACGTTCTACCTGCTCACCCTGGCGCTCGGCTTCGGCGCGGCGGCACTGGTCGGCAGCGAGGCGATCACCGCCCAGGACAAGGCCGGCAACACCGCCGCACCACAGTTGGCCGAACGGCTCGGCATCGACTTCCTCGGCGGCGACCTGGGCGGGGCCACCCTGCTCGCCATCATCGCCGCGGTCGCGTTCGCCACCATCCTGGCGGTGGTGGCCGGCCTGACGCTGGCGTCGTCGTCCAGCCTGGCCCACGACTTCTACGCCAACGTGCTGCGGAACGGCCAGGCATCGGAGCGGCAGGAGGTGGCGGTCGCCCGGATCTCCGCGCTGGTCATCGGCGCGGTCGCCATCGCGCTGTCGATCTTCGCGCAGAACCTGAACGTCGCCTTCCTGGTGGCGCTGGCCTTCGCGGTCGCCGCGTCGGGCAACCTGCCGGCGATCCTCTACAGCCTGTTCTGGAAGCGGTTCAACACCTCCGGCGCGGTGTGGGCCATCTACGGCGGCCTGCTCGCCGCGGTGCTCCTGGTGTTCTTCTCCCCGGTGGTCTCCGGGGCACCCAACTCGATGTTCCCCGACCAGGACTGGCAGTGGTTCCCGCTGTCCAACCCGGGCATCCTGTCCATCCCGTTCGGCTTCCTCTGCGGCTGGATCGGGACGGTCATCTCCAAGGAGCGTGACGACGACAAGTACGCCGAGCTGGAGGTCCGGTCCCTGACCGGAGCCGGCGCGCACTGACCCGCACCGCTTGTTAAGAGGGGTCCCCTGTACAACGCCAGGCGTTAACAGGGGGCCCCTCCTTACACCGGTAGGCTGGCGCCCATGAAGGTTGCTGAACGATTCGGACCCGGCCACCGCATCCTCGTCACCGGCGGCGCCGGCTTCGTCCCGTCGCACCTCGTGGACGTACTGATCGCCCGCGGCTGCACCGTGGTCGTGCTGGACAACTTCGTCACGGGGTCGAAGGAGAACGTCGCCCACCTGCTGGACAAGCCGACCTTCACCCTGGTCGAGGCGGACATCTCCGACGGGCTGCCGACCCACCACCCGGCGATAGCCGAGCGGTTCGACGCCATCCTGCACATGGCGTCACCGGCCAGCCCGACCGACTTCGAGAAGCTGCCGGTGGAGATCCTGCGCGTCGGCTCGGTGGGCACCCTGCACCTGCTGGAGCGCGCCACCGCCGACGGTGCCCGGTTCCTGATGGCCTCCACCTCGGAGGCGTACGGGGACCCGAAGGAGCACCCGCAGCGCGAGACGTACTGGGGCAACGTCAACCCGATCGGCATCCGTGCCGTCTACGACGAGGCGAAGCGCTTCTCCGAGGCCGCCACCATGGCGTACCACCGCAGCCGGGGGCTGGACGCGGCCATCGTCCGGATCTTCAACACGTACGGTCCGCGGATGCGCCCGGACGACGGCCGGGCCATCCCGACCTTCATCTCGCAGGCCCTGCGCAACGAGCCGATCACCGTGCACGGCACCGGCAACCAGACCCGCTCGATCTGCTACGTCGCGGACCTGGTCCGGGGGATCCTGCTGCTGCTGGACTCGACCGAGACCGGGCCGATCAACTGCGGCACCGAGAACGAGATGACCATGCGGCAACTGGCCGAGACGATCGTGTCACTGTCCGGAAGCAGCTCCGAGGTGACCTACGTCACCCGCAGCGCCGACGACCCGGAGATGCGCCGGCCCGACCTCACGCTCGCCCGTGAGCTGCTCGGATACGAGCCGGAGGTTTCGCCCTCCGACGGCCTGCGGCGCACGATCGAGTACTTCCGCGAGCGGCTAGGGTAGCCGCCGCCCGGATCCGGTCCACCCACTCCGGCTCCGCTTCGGGGCGACACTGGCCCGACCTACGTACCCTGAGTTACATGTCAGCGACCACGCCAGCCGGTGTCCCGCTCCCGTACCTGCACCGCAGCGCCGGGCGCGCGTCGGTGCCCGGCTCCGGCCGGGACGCCGGGCGCGCCGGGCCGGCGGACGCCCGCTGGTACCCGTCGTACGACACGCCGCAGGGCGGCGGCCCGGGTGGCCCCGGCGAACCGTCCGGCCCCGAGGGCCCGGGCGGTCCGGGCGGTCCCGGTCGCCGTGGCCCGCGTCCACGCTGGGGCCGGATCGGCCTGGTGGCCGGCGTGGCGGTGCTGGTGCTGGCGCTGCTCGGTGGGACCGGCGCCTGGTTCTACGCCCGCGGCCTCAACAACGACCTGGCCCGCACCGACCCGTTCTCGGAGATCACCGGCGGACGCCCGGCCAAGGCCGTCGACGGTGCACTCAACATCCTGATGGTCGGCACCGACTCCCGGGATCCGGACGCACCGGTCGACCAGAAGAGCCAGTGGCGCGCCGACACGATCATCGTGATGCACATCCCGAGCAACCACCAGGAGGCCTACCTGGTGTCCATCCCCCGCGACCTCTACGTGCCGATCCCGGAGGGCGCGAACGCCGAGTGCGGCTCGGGCCAGCGCGGCAAGGTCAACGCCGCCTTCGCCTTCGGTGGCCTGCCGCTGGCCGTACGGACCGTCGAGTGCTTCACCGACGTCCGGATGGACCACGTGATGGCGATCGACTTCGCCGGGTTCAAGCAGGTCACCGACGCTCTCGGCGGCGTGGACCTCAAGGTGGAGCGGACGGTCACCTCGATCCACAAGCCGTACCGGACCTTCACCAAGGGCGTGAACCACATGGACGGCGCCGAGGCACTGGACTGGATCCGGCAGCGCAAGCAGTTCCCCAACGGTGACTTCGACCGGATGCGGCACCAGCAGGAGTTCCTCCGCGCGTTGATGGACAAGGCGGCGAGCACCGGCACGCTGACCAACCCGAAGAAGCTGAACGCGTTCCTCAAGTCGGTGACCGCGGCGGTGACCGTCGACGAGGGCTTCTCGCTCGTCGACATGGCGCTCCAGTTCCGCAATCTGCGCGGTGAGAACCTGACCTTCGTGACCAGCCCGCACAACGGCAGCCAGACGATCAACGGCGAGTCGGTCGTGGTCTCCGACCGCGAAAAGGCGCTGGGGATGTACAAGGCGATGGCCGCCGACACCATGACCGACTGGGTGAAGGCCAACCAGAAGACGGACAGCGCCGGCGGCTGACGCCACACCGGCACGCACCGACGTCGATACCGATCGGCGGTTGGCCTTCTCGACCGAGGACGCCAGCCGCCGATCGGTCGTATTGACATGGACGATCGGCCAGATCGCCGGGACAACGGCTGGACAACGGGAATTGGCCGCGCGATGACCTCGCCAGGACGGAAAAGCGTCCGTACAGTGGTGCCGCCCCCCGACCACGCGAACTGGAGCAAGCATGCCGGTTCAGACCAGCGGTCGCCCGCCGGCGCTGGAGCCATCCCGCCCGTCCGCCCGAACCTCCGTCGGTATCCCCCACCAGCCCGTTCCGGGCGGGAGACCGACCGGCACCGCGTACGGCCGGCCCCCCGGCGGCACGCCGGACGCTCCGTCGAAGTGCAAGCGCAAGCGTCGCAGGGATCCGCTCTGGGCTCGCATCACGCTGATCGTCGGCGCCGTACTGATGGTGACCAGCGGCGTCGCGATCGTCGGCAGCAAGGCGGTGATCGGTCAGGCCACCAGCAACATCGCCCAGGGCAATCTCCTCGGCGACGCGGGGAAGTCCGACGCCGAGGGCGGCGCGAGCCTCAAGGGCCCGATCGACATGCTGCTGCTCGGTGTGGACGCCCGCCAGTCGTGGGCCGCCGACGACGTGCGGGCGGACAGCATCATCGTGCTGCACATCCCGGCCACCCACGACCAGGCCTACCTGATCTCGATCCCCCGGGACACCGAGGCCGAGATCCCCGCGTTCGCCAAGAGTGGCTGGAACGGGGGCGTCGACAAGATCAATGCCGCCTTCCAGCACGGCGCCAAGAACGGCGGGGGCTGGGAGGGTGGGGCCCAGTTGATGGCGCAGACCATCAAGAAGCTCACCGGGGTCAGTTTCGACGGCGCGGCGATCATCAACTTCGGCGGTTTCAAGAAGATCATCGACTCCCTGGGCTCGGTGCGCATCTGCGTCAGCCAGGAGGTCACGTCGTACCACATGTCGTACGTCGACGGTAAGCCGATGTGGAACGCGGACGCCAAGAAGACCGGCAAGGAACGAACCCCGGTGGTGCACAAGAAGGGCTGCCGGGAGATGGAGGGCTGGGCGGCGCTGGACTACTCCCGGCAGCGCTACGGCCTGACGGGCGGCGACTACGCGCGCCAGCAGAACCAGCAGCAGCTGATCAAGGCGATGGCCAAGAAGGCCAGCCAGAACGGCACCCTGACCAATCCGATCAAGCTGAACGGGCTGATCAAGGCGGCCGGCGAAGCGTTCATGCTGGACACCGGCGGTGTGCCGGTGGCCGACTTCGTCTTTACGATGCGCGGCGTCAGCGGCAGCGACCTGACGATGCTGCGCACCAACGGCGGCACCTTCAACGGCAACTCGAACAACCGGGAAGCCCTCAGCGAGCAGACCCTCGAGATGTTCCGGGCCGTCCGGCAGGACAAGTTGGCCGACTTCGTGGTCGCCAACCCCGAGGTGCTCTCCACCCGCAAGTAGGGCGGGGAATTCCCGGAACCCCGCTGACGGAGTGCGACCGCCCCGTAGCCTGGCGTGAAGATTGTTCACGTCAGGCTAGGGAGGCACCACGTCCAGGTCGGGGCGGGACGGCCGGGAGCGGACCGGAGGCGTCGCGCGCGCCCGCCCCCGCTGGTCCCGGTTCCTGCTCGGCCTCGGGCTGACCCTCGTGCTGCTGGCCGGTCTCGCAGTGGTCGGCCTCCGCGTGCTCCAGGACCGGTACGACCGTGTGGTCGTCGAGGAGCAACTGCTCGACCCGAGCGCCCGCCGCGACCGGACCGACCCGGACGGGCCGCTGAACTACCTCCTCGTCGGGACCGACCGTTGGCAGAGCGGCAGCGCCGAGGACCGCCGCGCCGACAGCATCCTCATCGTGCACGTCCCGGCCGGCGGACGGGAGGCGTTCCTGGTCTCCGTCCCCCGCGACCTGCTGGTCCCCATCCCCGCCCGGAGGGGCTACGGCGGCGGGCAGGACAAGATCAATGCCGCGTACGAGCACGGCGGCGGCGGGATGGGCGGCACCCAACTGCTCTCGGCCACCCTGTCCCGGCTGACCGGGATCCGCTTCGACGGCGCCGCCCTGGTCGACTTCTCCGGCTTCCGCAAGGTCATCGACCTCCTCGGCGGTGTCCGCATGTGCGTCGACACCGAGGTCCGGTCGGTCCACACCGACCGGGTCTTCAGCCCCGGCTGCCGGCAGATGGACGGCGGTGAGGCCCTCGACTACGTACGCCAGCGCTACGGCCTGCCGAACGGCGACTACGACCGGCAGACGCACCAGCAGCAACTGCTGCGGGCGATGCTGGACCGCGCCGGCCGGACCTCGCTGACCACCAACCCGGTCAAGCTCGACCAGCTCATCCGCGCGGTGGGCGACTCGCTGACCGTGGACACCAACGGCATACCCCTGGAGGACCTCCTTCTCGCGCTGCGCGACCTGCCCTCGCACGCCCTGCGCGGGGTGCGGGTGCCGTCCTACCCGCAGACCATCGGTCCGGTCTCCTACGTGGTGCTGGAGAACGGCGGCGGCGGTCTGTTCGCCGCGGTCCGGGGCACCCGGATGCCGGAGTGGGCGCGCGCGAACCCGCGCTGGATCAACCAGCTCTGAGGAACCGTGGCCACGATCCGCCGCCGACCGGACCGGCCCGGCCGGAGGGTCTAGGCTTGGTGACCGTGTTCGGACCCCAGGTACCCACCGTGACCCTGCCCGAGATCGCCGACGACACCTACCTGCTCGACGTCCGGGAGGACGACGAGTGGGCCGCCGGCCACGCCCCGCAGGCCCACCACCTGCCGATGATGGAGCTGCCGGCCCGGATGGCCGAGGTGCCCGCCGACCGCGACGTGGCCGTCATCTGCCGCTCCGGCGGTCGCTCCGCGCAGGTCGTCACCTACCTCATGCGCAACGGCTGGGACCAGGTGCGCAACGTGGCGGGCGGGATGGGTGAGTGGGCCGCCGCCGGTCGACCGGTGGTCGGCCAGGACGGGCAGCCGGGCCGGGTCCTGTAAGGCGGCCCACGGCATGTGTGGACCCCTGGTCTTCGCACACCGCGGCTCGTCGTACGACCTCCCGGAGCACACCCTCGCCGCGTACCTGCGCGCCCTCGACGAGGGGGCGGACGGGTTGGAGTGCGACGTCCGGCTGACCCGGGACGGGCACCTCGTGTGCGTGCACGACCGCCGGCTGGACCGCACCAGCAACGGTCGCGGGCTGGTCAGCGTGCGTACGCTCGCCGAGCTGGAGAGTCTCGACTTCGGCTCGTGGCACCCCGGCGCCGTGCCCGCCGACGGCGACGAGGTCCTCGACGACTCGCGGACCCGGCTGCTCACCCTGGAACGGCTGCTGGACGCCGTCCGCGCCGCCGGCCGGCCGGTACGGTTGCTGATCGAGACCAAGCACCCCTCGCGCTACGGTGCGCACGTCGAGCGCCGGCTGGTCGAACTGCTGCACCGCTACGGCCTCCACCGGCCCGCGCCGGACGATCTGGTCCAGGTCACGGTGATGTCCTTCTCCCCGCTGGCCGTACGCCGGATCCGCTCCTTCGCCCCCGCGCTGCCGACGGTGCTGTTGCTGGAGGTCCTTCCCCGCTGGCTGCGGCCCGGCCGGCTGCCGCTCGGCACCCGCGTCGTCGGCCCCGGCATCGCGCTGGTCCGGGCCCGTCCGGGGCTCGTGCCCGCGCTGCGGGCGGCCGGCAACCAGGTGTACGTCTGGACCGTCAACGACCCGGCGGACCTGGACCTGGTCCTGGCCGCCGGGGTGGACGGGGTCATCACGGACCGACCGGCGATGGCACTGGCCCGTCTCGGTCGGTGACCGCCCCCCGCGGGGGTGTCCGGGAGCCGGGCGAGGGGGCAGACTCTCCCCATGCCGGAGCGTATCGACTTCCCCGCCCTCGTCGCCGGCCACACCGTGGTGATCGAGATGATCAACTCCGGGGACACCGGACTCCCCGTCCTCAACCAACTCCTCCGCGTCGCCCAGTCCGCGCTCGGGGCGGCCGGCATGGCCTTCGTCGAGTTCGCGCCGACCGGAGGCCGGGTGATCGCCGCGACCGGCGCCGTCGAGTGGACCGTCGGCCGGCCGCTGCCGGTCGACGACCCGGCCACCGTCTGCCTGCTCTCCGGCGACCGGGTCCAGCAGGTCCGCACCGACCACCTCCGCGGCAAGCTCGCCGCGGAACTCGCCGGCCGGGACCTCGTCACGATGGTGGTCTCCCGGGCCGAGATCGGTGGGCTGACCGTGGGCAGCCTGCACGCGCTCTACCCGGCCGGCGGCACCGAGCCGGACGCCGGGCAGCACGGGGTGGTCGGTTACCTCGCCTCCTGCATCGCCCACATGTACGGGGACCAGAGCGGCCTGCCGGTGCACGGCGACGGGCCGGTCGTGGCGGCGCTCGCGGACGGGCTGGCCGTCGTCGACCGGGACAACCGGGTCCGACTGTGGAACCCGGCCGGCGCCGAGGTCACCGGCATCGCCGCCACCCAGGCGCTCAACCAGCCACTGCCCTTCCCGCTGCCCCCGTCCGGGCAGGTCCTCGACCACCGGCTGCCGGACGGCCGCTGGCTGCGGATCACCTCGGGCGAGCTGCCCGGGCCCGGCATCCTGCGGGTGGTCACCTTCCGCGACATCACCGACCAGCAGCGCCGTGACCACGACCGGGACCTCTTCGTCGCGGTGACCAGCCACGAGCTGCGGACGCCCGTCACCGTCATCAAGGGGTACGCGGACACCCTGACCGACCACTGGGAGTCCCTGACCGAGGCGGACCGACGGCAGGCCGCCCGCGTCATCGGGCAGCGGGCGAACGAGCTGGCCCGGCTGGTGGACCGGCTGCTCTCCTCGGCCACCGGCGCGGGGCCGGGCGAGGAGCCGCCCGCGCCGTTCGACCTCGGTGACGCCCTGGCGGCCGCGATCGCCGACCTGCCCTCCGACCTGCGCCACCGGATGGTGGTCGACCTGCCGGCCGACCTGCCCAAGGCGCTCGGTCACCGGCCGAGCCTGGCCACCGTGCTGACCGAGCTGAGCACCAACGCCGGAAAGTACTCCCCACCCGACACCCCGATCACCGTCACCGCGTCCTGCGACGGGCAGACCGTCTCCTTCCGGGTCAGCGACCAGGGCATCGGCATCCGTCCGGAGCACGTGGAACGCGCCTTCGACCGGTTCTGGCAGGGCGAGTCCGGGGACCGCCGTCGCTACCCGGGCGCCGGACTGGGTCTCTACCTCGTCCGCCGGATCGTTGAACTACAGAATGGATGGGTATCCCTCCGACCGAGGGCCGCTGGCGGTACGGTCGCAGAGGTGCGGCTGCCCCGCGGGTGACCGGTGGTGGCCACGGGGGCGTGGAGGGGCGAGGTGTCGACGCGAGCGTCCGAACGAGCATGGTGCGTGGTGGTGCCTCACCACGGCACGGGAGCGCGGCTGGCCCGGCACCGGCTCGCCGCCGAACTGGCCCCGATCGTCCCGGCGAGCCGACTGGCCGACCTGGTCGCCGTCCTGGCCGAGCTGGTCGGCAACGCGGTCCGGCACGCCGACCCGCTGCCCGGCGGGGTGATCCGGGTGTCGTGGCGACTGGGGGCGTCCCCGGACGGCCAGCGGATCCTGCTCCGGGTGACCGACGGCGGCGCCGGTGCGGGCCCCAAGATCCGGGCCGCCGACCCGGAGGCCGCCGACGGCCGCGGCCTGCACATCGTCTCCGGGCTGGCCAGCCGCTGGGGGGTCGAGCGGGACGGCCTCGGCCAGAGCGTCTGGGCCGAGTTCGACCCGGTCGCCGGCCCCCGTCCGGATCTGGTGGTCGCCGGCTGAAGGCGGGTCCTCCCCACCCGGCCCGCTCCCGGCCTCTAGGCTGTCTCGCCGTGAGCAAGCGTCGAAAGAGCCAGCGAGCAGCGGACACCACCCCGAAGCGGGAGAAGGTGCGCGACATCTTCGTCCCCCGACCGTTCGAGGGGTTGGCCGACGAACCGGAGTGGATCGCCCTGCGCGAGCTTGTGCCGGCCGCCTCGGCCCCGCTGAAGCTGGCCCCCGCGCTGGTGGAGGAGTTCGGCGACCGCGAGGTGGTCCTGGCCACCGTGCTCCCGATGGCCGCGCCGGCCATGACGAAGCCGGACGGTCGGGTCTTCATCGGCCTCCAGCGCCACCAGCAGTCCGGTGACGTCTCCCGCGACCTGGCCGAGGCGCTGCTGTGCGCGCTGCGTACCGAGCCGGGCGGCCAGGTCGCCGTACCGCCGATGCCCGGCCCCGGCCCTCGGCTCCAGGACATCCTGGTGGACGGGCCGCTGGAGATCACGATGCACGACGGCTTCGAGTTCTGGCTCGACCCGGGCGCGGCCGACGATCCGACCGTGCAGGCGTCCCTGGAGCGGGCGAACGCGGCGATCTACCCGACGGTCCGGCTGGCCGCCGCGCGGGCCGCGTACTGGTGCCAGGTCCCGGAGAAGGCGCACGTGCGCTGGGTGCTCCCGGACGACGAGGACGCCGCCCTGGACGCGCTGGCCCGGCTCAGCGTCGCCGGCACCCTCACCCTCGGCGAAGGGACGAAGTTCGCCGGCATGTTCCGCGCCCACGGACGGCTGGTCCCCGTCTGGGACCTGCCCGAGGACGTCCCGGCCGCCGACTGGGAGCAGCCGGTCGCCGACTTCGCCAAGCGGTACGCCGAGGCTCTCGCCGACGCAACCGGCCTGGACGCCGCTGGTCGCCGCGCCCGGCACGGCCTCCTCGGCCGCCAACTGACCCTCCGCTGACCGCGCGGCGCCCCTTCCTCACCCCCGGAGGGGGTCGCGGACGAGGGGGCAGGACATGCAGCGCGGGCCGCCCCGGCCCGAGCCCAGCTCCGAGCTGGCGATGGGGATGACCTCGATGCCGGCGCGTTCGAGCTGCGCGTTGGTCTCGGTGTTGCGTTCGTAGCCGACGCAGAGCCGGGGCGCGAGGGCGAGGGTGTTGTTGCCGTCGTCCCACTGCTCGCGTTCCGCCGTGACCGGGTCGAGGCCCGTGTCGATCACCCGGAGCTGGTCCAGGTCCATCGCGTCGGCGGCGGCCCGCAGGAACGGCGCCGGGCCGTCCACCCGCGGATTCTCGCCGTCCGCGCCGGCGACGACGGTGTACGCCATGAGCGTGCTGGCGATGTTCGGGTACATCAGCACGGCGTCGACGTCGACCATGGTGCAGACGGTGTCCAGGTGCATGGTCGCCCGCTCCTGCGCGATCGGTACGACCAGGATGGTGTGCGCCAGGCCGGCGGCGAAGACCTGTCGGGCGAGGCGCTCCGCGCCGGCCGGGGTGGTCCGCTCGCCCACGCCCACGGCGAGCACCCCGGGGGCGAGCAGCAGCACGTCGCCGCCCTCCAGGTGTTCCAGTTCCGGGTGGTAGACGAACTCGGTGCCGGCGAAGCGGGGATGGTGCCGGTAGATGGCGTCGGTCAGCGTGGTCTCCCGCCGCCGCGCCGGCATGGCGAGGCTGGTCACGCCGACCCGGTCACCGATCCACACCGAGGAGTCCCGGGTGAAGAGCAGGTTCGGCAGCGGGTCGATGACGAAGTCGTGCCGGTCCATCAGGGTGTAGACCAGGCCGCCCGGGCGGTCCCGGCTGATCCGCAGTTCCTCGTGGGCGAGCCCGGCGATCAGCACGTCGGCCAACGCGACCGGGTCCAGGTAGGTCAGGTGGTCGGCGACGCGGGCCCGCAGGGAGTCGCCGAGGCGGGGTGAGCGGAGCACCTCCTCGGTGAGTTCGGCGCGCGCGTCCGCGACGGCGAGCGTCTCGGCCAGGAGGGTGGCGAGGTAGAGGACCTCGACGCCGCGCTCGCGCAGGGCGGTGGCGAAGGCGTCGTGTTCCTCCTGCGCGCGGCCCACCCACGGGATGGCGTCGAAGAGGAGCGAGTCGTTGTTGCGCGGGGTCAGCCGGGCGAGTTCCGGGCCGGGGCGGTGCAGCATCACCGTGCCCAGCCGGGCGACCTCGCTGTCCACGTAGTGGGTCACGCCTCGCAGCGTAGGCAGGGTTTGGCGGTATCCGGTAAAACAACTGTGGATGAATATGGCATTCATCCGCACTCACTCCGGCGCTCCAACTTGCCGACCCGGGGGAGTAGCAACGTAGGGTAGTGAGAAGATAACTTCGAGGGACCTTTTGCCGGAGGTCGCGATGACTGTCTTTCCCGCTCGTCGAACCGTACCGTCCGCCCGGGCACTGCCGCCCGTGGCGGTGCCACACCCCCGCGCGGAGAGCGCCGGGGTCCTCGCGCCGGTCCGTCCGTCCCCGTTGGAGTGGGCGCGCCGGCGGCGGGCCGAACGGGGCGCACGGCGGTTGGAGGCGGCCGGCGCGCGGGCGCTCGGCCAGCTCGACCACCTCGGTCCGGCCTGGCACGTGATCGAGTGGCCGCGCACCGACGTGAGCGACCTCCTGCTGGAGACCGGCCAGGACGACCGGGCCGGCTTCCTCGCCATCGGCCCGAGTGGGCTCTTCGCGGTCACCATCGCCGACCACGGCCGGACCCGGGTGCTGGTGGCCGGTGACGTGGTCCAGATCAACGGCAAGCGCCCCCCGTACGTGGCCGAGGCCCGGCGGGACGCCAAGCGGGCCAGCAAGGCCCTCTCCCAGGCCGTGGGGCTGCCGATCCCGGTGACGCCGGTGCTGACGTTCGTCGGCTCCGGCGTCATCAGCGTGTACGGCCTGCCCAAGGACTGCCTCATGGCCACCCACCGCGAGCTGGACCGCCTGCTCGTGGCCGGAGGCAGCCGGATCAGCCCGGCCACCGCCGAGAAGCTCTCCCGGGTCGCGCAGCACCCGTCCACGTGGATGAACGGCACGTACCGTCCCGCTGCCGACTACCGGTGGTACGAGGAGGGCCGAACGGCCACTGACAAGCCGGCCGGCCGGCGGTAACGTCAGCCGCGACGCCACGCGGCCCGGATGCGGTCGGCACCCGTCGGTCGCGCCGTCGCCGGCCGCTCGGCCCGGGCACCCGGCACCACCGGCGGTCCGGCGAGTCCAGCGCGGCCTGCGGCCCGCAGTCGCGACCGGCTAGCGTGGACATACCGTCGGTGTACATAGGAGGCGCGGTGGCCCACGTCGAACTCTCGCTCTCGGAAGCGTTCGTGCCGGCGGCAGGGACATCGACGGAGCAGGAGTCCGACAACTTCGGGCAGTGGTCGACGACCGTCGCCCGCGCCGAGGAGCCGTGCCTCCTCATCGACGCCGAGACCAAGGTGGTGGCGGTCTCCGCCTCCGGCTGCGAGCTGCTCTGCCTGGGCGCCCCGGAGGACCTCGTCGGGTTTCCGCTGCTGGACGGGGGCCTGCGGCTGCTCGACTTCACCGCCAACCCCCGTGAGCTGACCGAGGCTGAGATCGACAAGATCCCCCCGATGCTGGCTCTCACCTCCGGTCGCCTCGCGCGCGGGCTGCTCCGCATCCAGGCAGCCTCGGAGGACGACCACGACGCGACCGTCGACGCGATCTCCACGCCGGTGCTCAGCGACGGGAGGGTCGCCGGATCCCTCACGTTCTTCTCCGAGGTCTGACCTGCGACCCGGTGTGGCGTTCGACGCACGCGGCGAAGCTGGGGCGGGCCCTCACCGAGGCCGTAAGGTGCCCTCATGCTCGATATCGCTCTGCTGCCGGGGGAGTACGCCGTGTGCCGCCTGGCGGCCGCCTCCTCCCTGCCGCCCACCCTCCCGGGCGGCCTGAGCGACGGCGACGTCGTGACGGTCAGTTGGACCGCCGACGGGATCTCGGTGATCTGTCCGGCCGAACGGGCACCCGAACAGGCCGTGGTGGAGACCTCCTGGCGGTGCCTGCGGGTGTCGGGCCCGCTGGACCTCGCCGTGTCCGGCACCCTGGCGTCGCTGGTGGATCCGATGGCCGCGGCCCGCGTCAGCGTGGTTGCCTTCTCCACGTACGACACCGACTACCTGCTGGTTCCCGCCGTACGGCTGAGCGAGGCCGTCATCGCGCTGGAGCGCGCCGGGCACCGCGTGCTCACCTGACCTTCACCCCGCCGTCCGATCCTCCTACGATGGGCTCGGCCACCCCCGGCCGCAGCGACGTTCCCCGATATCTCCCCGAGGACCGGCCCGTGCCGCCCACCCTGTTCCGCCGGTCCACACCGTGCCGGCGTCCGCACCCACCTGCCCGACCGGTCCGGCTCGCCGTCGTCGCGGCGCTGGCCGTGACGACGGCCGGCGGCTGTGGCGCCCCTCCCGAGCTGCGGCAGCCGACCGCCTCACCGACCCCTCGGGCGTCCGGCAGTGCCGCGGCGAGCCCCACCGGCGTACCCTCCACGCCGCCCGCCCCGACGGTGCCCGGCGGCCTGCCCGCGACCGGGCTGACCAGCCCGACCCCGTCCGCCGGGCTCACCGCCGTGGCCTGTGCCGACGGCCCGTCCGGGCAGCGGGTCACCGAGCTGGTGCGCGGCCGGGCCGGTCTGCTCCCCCGCGACGCGACCGTCCGGGTCCGGACCGGTCCCCTCTGCGCCGGGGACTGGCACTACACCGTGCTCGACGTGACCGGGTACGAACAGCTGCACGTGGTGACCGAGGGCCCGTCCCGGTCACCGCGTCTGGTGACCGCCGGCACCGACGTCTGCACCGTCGAGGTCCGCGCCGCCGGGCCGCCCGCCATCCGGACCCTGGCCTGCGACGGCGACCCGGCCGCCGGCCCGGGTGCGTAGGCTGACGGCATGCCCGGAACGCCGCCGACCCGCTTCGTCTACCTCGGGCCCGAGGGCACCTTCGCGGAGCAGGCGCTGCACCGTGTGCCCGCCGCCGAGCGGGGCACCCGTACGCCCGCCCGCAGCGTCGGCGAGGCGCTGGAGAGCGTACGGGCCGGTGAGGCCGACGCGGCCCTGGTGCCGATGGAGAACTCGATCGGCGGCGCGGTCGGGGTGACCCTGGACGAGCTGGCCGAGGGGGAGCCCCTGGTGATCACCCGTGAGGTGATCCTGCCGGTGGAGTTCGTGCTCGCGGCCCGGCCCGGCACGACGCCCGAGGGGATCCGCTCGGTCGCCGCGCACCCGCAGGCGTCCACCCAGTGCCGGAACTGGCTGCGCGCGCACCTGCCGGACGCGGTGGTGGTCGACGTGCTCTCCAACGGCGCGGCAGCGGCCGGTGCCGCCGCCGGGGAGTACGACGCCGCGATCTGCGCCCCCATCGGGGCGAGCCGGCACCGGCTGGAGCTGCTCGCCGACAAGATCGCCGACCATCCGGACGCGGTGACCCGGTTCGCGCTGGTGTCCCGCCCCGGCCCGCCCCCGCCGCCGACCGGCGACGACGTGACCTCGCTCGCCGTCTACATCGCCCACGACCGGGTGGGTGCGCTGCTGTCGGTGCTGATGGAGTTGGCCGTCCGGGGCGTCAACCTCACGCGCATCGAGTCGCGACCGACCGGCGAGGCGCTCGGCCGGTACGTCTTCTTCCTCGACTGCAGCGGCCACGTCGCCGACGTACGCCTGGGCGAGGCGTTGCAGGGCCTGCGACGTGTCTGCGCCGACGTGCGATTCCTCGGGTCGTACCCCCGGCACCGTTGGATTCCGGCGACGGGTGACCGGCCGGTCCCCGCCCCGGCGGGCCTGTCCGACGCCGACTACGCCGACGCCTCCGCCTGGCTGGCCCGCCTCCGCGCCGGCGACCTCACCTGAGGAGCAGGTGTCCCGCCGTGCGGCGGGACACCTGCCGGGGCGTCAGCTGAGAAGGCCGCCCAGGAGGCCGCCCTGCTGCTCCTGCTGGCCGCTGCCCATGATCGGGGGCTCCTCGGAGGGCTGGACGACCACGAAGCCCTGACCGGCGAAGCTCATCGTGAACTGCTCACCGGTACGCCGGCCGAGCAGCGTGCCGAGGCCGAGCTGCTCGGCGCGGTGGTAGCCGGTCTGGAGGTTGGCCGACCAGCAGACCACCGCCTGCGGATCGACGTAGGTGGGTGCGTCGACGTTGAGGACCACCGGGGTGCCCTTGGTGGTGATGGCGATCCGGCCGTGGCCGCTGAAGACGCAGTTGAACAGCCCGGACGACGACGCCATGCCGGCACCGCCGACCATGCGGATGTCGTACTGGAGGGTGGAGTCGAAGGCGAGCACGCTGGAGCCGTTGATGGAGAGGGCGTCGCCCGGCTCCAGGTCGATGACGTGCACGTCCTTGGCGAAGTCGGCGAGGAAGACGTCGCCGCGCCCGGACACCTTCATCAGGGGTACGCCCTCGCCGGTGAGCTTCTGCTTGAGGAACTTGCCCAGCCCGCCGGAACCGAGCGCCTGGAACTGCACCTGCCCCTGGTAGGCCACCATCGAGCCGACCCGGGCCATCGCCTCGCCGTTGAGTTCGATCTTCAGCATCTTGGAGTTCTGCAGCCGCATGCCGGGCTGCGCGGACTCCTTCTCCAGGTTGTCGGCGGAGAAGAGTTCGCTGCGCATGGAAGTGCCTCCTGAAGTCGCCGGTGCCTCTCCGGCGACGGTAGGTCAGGGACGCAAGCAGCGGCCATCGGCTGAGCGGACTCTCAGCCCCGTCCACGCCGGCTCTCAGGCCCAGCCCAGCTCGTGGAGGCGCTC
Source organism: Micromonospora sp. NPDC049497 (assembly GCF_044465805.1). Lineage (NCBI taxonomy): Bacteria > Bacillati > Actinomycetota > Actinomycetes > Micromonosporales > Micromonosporaceae > Micromonospora > Micromonospora sp. NPDC049497. The sequence continues at coordinate 134,307 of NZ_JBITMC010000003.1, forward strand.
GTCGTCGATGCCGAAGTGGTGGGCGATCTCGTGCACCACGGTCACCGCGACCTCGTCGATGACGTCGTCGTCGTTGTCGCAGATGCGCAGGATCGGGTTGCGGTAGATGAGGATGCGGTCCGGCAGGACGCCGGAGTAGTCCCAGCCCCGGTCGGTGAGGGCGTGGCCCTCGTACAGGCCCAGCAGGTCCTCGCCCGGGGGTGGGTCGTCCTCGACGAGGATCACCACGTTGCTCATCAGGGCGAGCAGTTCCTCCGGTACCTCGTCGAGCGCCTCACCCACGAGGTCCTCGAACCGCTCCCGGCTCATCTCCACGGCCACCGCCCCATTGTCCCCGCCCCGCCGTTCCGCGTGGCCGGCGGCCGGGCGCGGAACGGCGAGGGACGGGTGTCAGGAGACGAGGCGGGCGTTCAGGGTGATCTCGGCGCCGGGAGAGAGCAGGCGGGAGATCGGGCAGTTCTGCTTCGCGGCCTCGGCCAGCTTGGCGAACTCGGCCTCGTCGATGCCGGGCACCGCGCCGACGGTGTCCAGCTCGATGCGGGTCACGGTCATGCCGGCGTCGGTCTTGTCCAGGTGCACCTTGGCGGTCGTCTCCACCGAGGTGGGGGTCGAACCGGCGTCGGCGAGCGCCTTGGAGAACGCCATCGAGAAGCAGCCGGCGTGCGCGGCCCCGATCAGCTCCTCCGGGTTCGTGCCCTCACCTTCCTCGAAGCGCGACTTGAAGGAGTAGTTCCCCTCCAGGCCGCCCTTGCCGGTGCGGACGGTGCCGGACCCCTCGGTGAGGTTGCCCTGCCAACGTGCGGAAGCGGTACGAATAGGCATGGCGATGACGCTAGTCGAAAGAAAACCGCCGGGCGACCGACCGGGTGGCCGCCGGCTTGCGCGGTTCGACCCGTCGGGTGCCGGCTGTGCCATGATTCGGCGTGGGTCCGCCGACGCGGAAGGGTGACCGATGTCGCACGAGATCTCCATCCCCCGGCAGGACGACCGGTCCGACGGCACCGCCGTCGTGGAGTGGGGCGGCGCCGACCGGAAACCCCGGGGCCGGTTCGGGCGGTCCCTCGCCGGGGTCGCCCGGGACCGCCGGCTGCCGGTCGTGCTGGCCGGTCTGGGAGCGGCGGCCGCGCTGGCCTCCCTGGTCGGCGAGTGGCTGGTGCTGACCCTGCCGAACTCGGGCCCGAACGGGGAGCTGATCCGGGTGCCCGAGGGGGTCTCGGAGATGGGTGGCTTCGGCACCGGATACCTCGTCGGACTGCTGGTGCTGAGCTGCGCGGTGGCGCTCGCGCTCCGCGGCACCCCGCCCGTACGGCCGAATGCCCGGATCGTCGGTCTCGCCCTGGCGGTGGCCCTCCTGGCCCTGCTCGCCGCGGCCGCCACGCACCTGGGTGACACCGACCGGCGCGCCCTGTACTACGGCGAGCAGGAGGGGTTCGCGATCGAGTACGGGCGGGGGCTGGTGACCGCCTTCGTCGCCTGCGTCCTCCTCGGCGCCGCGCTCTGGCCGACACCGTCGGACGCTCCGGTCGCGGCGGTGGGCACCACCGCGTCCCCCCGTCGACGTCGCTGGAGTGCCGACGACCCGGAGGCCGAGCTGCCCGCCCCGGCCGACCTGACCGTCGCGCCCACGATCCCCTTCGCCCGGCCGGAATCTCCCTCCTGACCTGCGCCGCCGGCCCTGACCGGCGGGCCACCGGAGGTGCCCCGGGCGTTGGTATCCGATTCGCCTGGAAGCCATGGTTGCGACCGGTTCCACGAGGTACGGTTGCTGCCCGCCGTCACTCCGGGTCCGAGCACCGGAACGGCTGGTTGCGACGGCGGCGGGCGAAGGAGGAACCATGACCCGCCCGGGCCTGCCCAAGCTGATCGCCACCGACCTCGACGGGACGCTCGTCCGCAGCGACGAGACGGTCTCCGCGTACACGCACGAGGTGCTCGACCGGGTGCGGGCCGCCGGGATCCCGGTGGTCGGCGCCACCGGCCGTGGTCCCCGGCTCACCGAGCTGACCCGCAACGACATCCGCGCCGCCGACTTCCTGGTGATGGCCGGTGGCGGCCGGGTGGTCGACCAGAGCGACCCCACGGGACCGGTGGTCCTGCGCGACGAGCGTCTCCGCGGCGACGTGCTGGCCGCCCTGCTGGCCGACCTGGAGGCCGCGGCCGGGCCGCTGACCGTGATGGTCGAGGCGTCCGACGAGCACGACGCGCCGCTCTGGGGCGACTACCACCCGAGCTGGCCCTACCAGGACCGGTTCGAGGCGCGCAGTCGTGCCGAGTGCCTCTCCTGTGACGTGATCAAGGCGTTCGCGCGGACCGCCGACCACCACGTGGACGAGCTGCTGGACGTCGCGCGGCAGATCATCCCGTCCGACGTGGCCACGCTGACCCAGGCCGGGCTCGGCTTCATCGAGATCTGCCCGCCGGGGGTCGACAAGGCGACCGGGTTGAGCGTGGTGGCGCAGAGCCTCGGCGTCGACCCCGCCGAGGTGCTGGTCTTCGGTGACATGCCCAACGACCTGCCGATGTTCTCCTGGGCCGGCTGGTCGCGGGTGGCGGTCTCCAACGCTCACCCGACGGTCCGTGCCGCCGCCGACGAGGTCACCCTGCGCAACGACGACGACGGTGTGGCGGTGTACCTGGATCGGCTACTGTCGCGCTGATGGGAGAGCGACCCCGGCTGATCGCCACGGACATCGACGGCACCCTGCTCCGGGACGACCGGACGCTCAGTCCGCGTACCGCCGCCGTGCTCGCGCGGCTCACCGCGCGCGGCACGCCGGTCGTCCTCGTCACCGGCCGCCCCATCCGTTGGCTCAAGCTGGTGTACGAGCAGCTGGCCGAACCGCTGCCGGCGGTCTGCGCGAACGGGGCGGTCGTCTACGACCCGGTGGACGACGAGGTCCTGCGCGCCGATCCGCTCGCCCCGGACCTGCTGGCGGAGGTGGCCCGGCGGCTGCGGGCGGAGGTGCCCGAGATCAGCTTCGCGGTGGAGATCGTGGACAGCCGGGAGATGCGGCACGAGGCGCACTACCCGCTGCGGTGGGACGCCGACCACGCCGCGATCCGGGCCGTGGCGACACCGGAGGAGCTGCTGGCCGCCCCGGCGGTGAAGCTGCTGGCCCGGGCCGGCGAGCAGGACCCGGACGCCTTCGTCGCGCTGGTCGCCGGGGCGGTGGCCGGGCTCGCCGAGGCGACCCACTCGTCGTACTCGGGGCTCGTCGAGATCTCGGGTGCGGGGGTGACCAAGGCGGCCGGGCTGGCCTGGTACTGCGCCCGGCACGGCATCGACGCCGCCGACGTGCTGGCCTTCGGGGACATGCCCAACGACCTGCCGATGCTCACCTGGGCCGGCCGGGCGGTCGCGGTGGCCAACGCGCACCCCGCCGTCCTGGCGGTCGCCGACGAGGTGACGGCGGCCAACACGTCCGACGGCGTGGCCGCGTACCTGGAGAAGGCTTTCGGGGTGGGGTGAGCGGCCGGCCGGCCCGCGACCGGCCGGCCGCCGACGGTCACAGGTACTGGCCGGTGCTGTGTCCCTCGCCGCCCTGCGGCTGGCCCATGCCGGGCATGCCCGGCATCACGCCGCCGGGACCGCTGGGCAGCGCCTGCCGGCCGGAGCGCATCTGCTCCAGTTGCACCCGGGCAGCCATCTGCTGTGCCACCAGGGCCGCCTGGATGCCGTGGAACAGGCCCTCCAGCCAGCCGACGAGCTGGGCGTGCGCGATGCGCAGCTCGCCTTCGCTGGGCGCCTTCTCCTCGGTGAAGGGCAGCGAGATGCGTTCCAGCTCCTCCCGCAGCTCGGGGGCGAGCCCCTCCTTCAGCTCCACGATCGAGCGCTCGTGGATCTCCCGCATCCGGTGCCGGCTGGCGTCGTCCAGCGGCGCGGCCTTGACCTCCTCCAGCAGCTGCTTGATCATGCTGCCGATCCGCATCACCTTGGCCGGCTGCTCGACCAGTCGGGTCGGGTCCTCGCCGCCGCCCTCGTCGGCCTGCACGGTGCCGACCGGTTGGCCGTCCGGGCCGATCACCACGACCGTGCCCGAGTGTCCGGTGCCGTCCTGCTCCGGCTCGTCGTTCTCTCCCGCGGAGTGCGTCTGGGTCATGGCACCCATCTTTACCCAGCCGAGCCCGCCCGTGCGCCTCGGGACCGACTCCCGGCGGGCATCCGCGGCGTGAGCCGCGCTACGGTCGCGCCATGTCCGCCGACCCACGCGCCGTGCTCAGCCGTCCCACCCCGGCGCCGGACGCGACCATCGCCTACGGCGACCATCCGGACCAGGTGGCCGACCTGCGCCGCCCGGCCGGCTCCGGTCCGGCCCGGCCGCTCGTCGTGGTGGTGCACGGAGGCTTCTGGCGGGCGGAGTACGACCGCCGGCACACCGGACCACTGGCCACCGCCCTGGCCGCGCTCGGGCACCCGGTGGCCCAACTGGAGTACCGCCGGACCGGCCAGCCCGGCGGCGGCTGGCCCGGCACGTTCACGGACGTCCTGACCGGCGTGACGGAGCTGCCCCGGCTCGCGGCGGAGGCGCTGCCCGGGCGGGTGGCTCCCGGTCCGCCGGTCCTGGTCGGGCACTCCGCGGGCGGCCACCTCGCCCTGTACGTGGCGGCGACCGCGCCCGCCGCGGTGGCCGGCGTCCTGGCCCTGGCCCCGGTGTCGGACCTGGCCGAGGCGTACCGGCTGGATCTGGACTCCGGCGCGGTGGCCGCGCTCCTCGGTGGCGGCCCGGACGACGTGCCCGAGCGGTACGCGGCCGCCGATCCACGGATGCTGGTGCCGCTTCGGCAACGCACAGTAGTCGTCCACGGAACGCTGGACCGGCAGGTGCCGGTCGCCATGAGTCGCGATCTTGTCGCCGCCGGACAGGCGGCCGGTGCCGAAGTCGCGCTCGTTGAGCTGCCGTTTTGCGAGCATTTCGGGCTCATCGACCCGGAGTCGGAGGCGTGGCCGCACGTTGCCACTGGGTTGCGGAATCTACTTAAAGATCACTAGGGATTGACGGAGCGTCGTCAACCAGGTAGAACGCCGGAGGGGCGCTGACCGCCCAGCAACGCTTCCGGGGGAAGGAACTCGGTGTCGCAAATGAACCGCAGGCGAGCACTCAAGCTGCTGGCCGCGCTCGGTACGACCGGACTGGTGGCCGCCTGCGGCTCGGACGAGGACCCGGGAGGCGCCTCGCTCGGCGACGGACGCCCGATCAAGATCGGCCTCGTCGTGCCGACGTCCGGCGGGTTCAAGGCGATCGGCGACGAGATCGCCAACGGGTTCCAACTCTTCCTGGAGCTGCAGGACCGGAGACTGGGTGGGCACCCCGTCGAGCTGCTCACCGCCGACGAGGGCGCGAGCGGAGCGACCGGCAAGGCGGCCGTCGAATCGCTGCTCAAGCAGGGGGTGCTGGCCCTCACCGGTGTGGCCAACCCGGCCGTCATGTTCGGCATCCGGGACACCGTCGAGCAGGCCCGGGTGCCACTGATCGGCTCCAACGCGTCGCCGACCAGCCTGCAGAGCGTCGTCTACATCTGGCGCACCTCGTACGTGCTGGACGAGGTGGGCCGGGCCCTCGGGCAGCACATGCGCCGCCAGCTCAAACCGTCGGAACAGGTCGCGATCATCATGCCGGAGACGCCGGCCAGCCAGGACGTGCTGCGCGGCTTCCGGGTGGAGTTCGGCGAGACCGACCGGCGGATCAAGGACGCGGTCGTGTGGACCAAGGACGTCGCCAACCCGTCGAAGAGCGCGTTCGTGTCGGACATCAGGCGGGCGATCAACCGCACACCGAAACCGACCGCGATCTTCTGTCACTACGACGGGGCGACGGCGGTCGAGTTCATCCGGCAACTGCGTGGCGAGGGCTACCGGGGCAAGGTCTACGCCCCCGGTTTCCTCACCGAGGGCCGGGTGCTGGAGAGCTTCGCCGAGAGCCCGGCGACGGCGCTGGGCATCCAGACCGCGCTGAACTACTCGGCCGACCTCAGCAACACGGCCAACCGGGTCTTCGCCTCCGCGTACCGCAAGAAGCACAACACCACCCCGACCACGTACGCGATGGCGTCGTACGACGCCGCGCAGGTGCTGGACCAGGCGATTCGCCTGGCCGGGGAGAACCCCACCTCGCAGCAGCTCAACCTGGCCCTGGGCAAGATCGGTCAGATCGACAGCCCGCGCGGCACCTGGCAGTTCAACCAGCCACGTACCCCGCAGCAGAAGTGGTACCTCCGCGAGGTCCAGCTCGACGGTCAGGTGCTCTCCAACGTCCTGATCAACGAGCTCGCCACGCTCGGCTGAGCCCCGTACGACGAAGGGCCGGCCCCGGGTGGGGCCGGCCCTTCGTCGTCGCGTCCGGTCAGTGGCGCAGCTCGGCGATGCAGCACTTCACGCTGCCGCCGCCCTTCTTCAGCTCACCCAGCTCCACCGGCACCGGGTGGTAGCCGGCGGCCTTGAGCTTGCCCGCGAGCCGCGTCGCCTCGCTGTTGAGCACGACGTTGAGGCCGTCGCTGACCAGATTCAGGCCGAAGGCGAGCGCGTCGGAGTCGTCGGCGATCACCGCGTCCGGGAAGAGCTGCGTCAGGACCCTCTGGCTGGCTGCCGAGAAGGCGCCCGGGTAGTAGACGACGTTCTCGTCGTCGATCGAGGCGAGCGCGACGTCCAGGTGGTAGAAGCGCGGGTCGACCAGGCGCAGCGACACCACCGGCCGGCCGAGCGCCTCCTGCGCCTCGGCGTGCGCCGGCAGCTCGGTGCGGAAGCCGTGGCCCGCGAGGACCAGGCCGCCGTGGGCTTCCGGCAGGTACGCGAAGTCACCCTCGCCCTCGTTGGTCTCGCTCGGCGCGATGAACCGCCAGCCCTGCGACTCGTAGAAGGCCCGGTGCGCGGCGGCCTCGGCGGCCCGCTGCTCGTGCTTGAACTGCGCGCCGTACACGGTGCCGTCGACGACGAACGCGCCGTTGGCCGCGAAGACCATGTCCGGCAGGCCCCGCTCCGGGGTCAGCAGGTGCACGTCGTGACCGAGGCCGCCCAGGGTCTCCCGCAGACGGTCCCACTGCTTGACCGCCAACTCCGCGTCGACCGCGGTGGTGACGTCCATCCACGGGTTGATCGCGTACTCGACCGCGAAGTGCTCAGGCGAGCACATGAGATATGTCCGCTTTCGCGAGACTCGCTGCTGGTTCACGGTGACTAAGGGTAGGTACCGTAGAACTTTGGTAACAGCCAGAACCGTTGCTTCCCAGAGGCGGAACGTTGCAGATAGATGCCGTAGACCAGCGGATCATTGCGTTGCTCGTCGCCGACGCCCGTGCCTCGTACGCGGACATCGGACAACGGGTGTCGCTCTCCGCACCGGCGGTCAAACGACGGGTCGACCGGCTGCGGTCCGCCGGGGTCATCAAGGGATTCACGGCCGTCGTGGACCCGGCCGCCGTCGGCTGGACCACCGAGGCGTTCGTCGAGCTGTTCTGCGCCGGCCGGACCACCCCCGTGCAGATCGGCGTGGCCGTCCGCCGGCACCCCGAGGTGGTCGGGGCGTACACGGTCTCAGGCGAGGCCGACGCCCTCGTGCACCTGCGGGCCGCCGACATCGCACACCTGGAGGCGGCGTTGGAGCGGCTGCGTGCCGAGTCCTTCGTCACCTCGACCCGCAGCACGATCGTGCTCTCCCGGCTGGTCGAGTCCCCGGGCGTCGGCCCGTCCACCGGCTGACCCGAACACCTGCCGGGAACACCGGCTGCCGATCGGTCGGATTCTCCGGAACCCGGCGGGGGTCCGCCGCGTCCGATCGACCATGAAACGGGGCATGCTCACCGGCGGGGCGCTGCTGACCCTCGCCCTGCTCTCCGGGAGCGCGACCACCTTCCAGGCCGCCGACCGGTCGGCCACCGGAGCCGTTGGGGCGTCCGCTGCCGATCCGGCGATGTCCGCCCCCCGACCGGTCTCCTACGAGTCCTGCGCCGAGGCGCTGGCCGACCTCCGGTCGGCGGCCTCCGCCTCGGTCGGCCCGTGGGGCTTCTCCGGCGAGGACACCACGTGGACCGGGAGGCGCCTCGGCGGCCCGATGCTGGCCGGAGCGGCCCGCGCGGACGGCGACGCCCCCGAGCACTCCACGACCAACATCCAGGAGGTCGGCGTCGACGAACCCGACCTGGTCAAGACCGACGGGCGGCGCATCGTCACGGTCACCGGCCAGGTCCTGCGGGTGGTCGATCCGGCGACCCGCCGCGTCGTCGGCCGGCTGGACCTGACCGCCGACCCGGAGAACCGCTGGGGACGCAACGAGCTGCTGCTGCACGGCGACCGGGCGCTGGTGCTCTCCGACGTCCCCACGCCGGTACGGCCGGGTGGCGAGCGACTCGACGGCCCGAGGCTCGGCGGCACCGAGCTGATCCTGGTGGACCTCGCCGGCACTCCGCGCGTGCTCGGGACGTACCGGATCCAGGGCCACCGGCTGGACGCCCGCCAGACCGGCGGCACCGCACGCGTGGTGGTCCGGTCCGCCGCCCGCGTCATCTTCCCGCCCTTCGACGGCCGGAAGGACAACCCCGACGCCCGCGCGACCGAGGCGAACCGGGCGGTGGTGGCCACCGCCGGCCTCGACGCCTGGCTGCCGGCGTACGAGTGGACGGCCGGCTCGCAGCGGCACACCGGGCGGATCGGCTGCGACCGGCTGACCCGGACGGAACGGGCCACCGGCTCCGGCGTGCTCACCGTGCTCAGCTTCGACCTCGGCGGCGGCCGGCTCGGTGACGGCGACCCGGTCAGCATCGCCACCCACGCGGACGCCGTCTACGCCACCGGGGACAGCCTCTACCTGGCCGGCGCGCGGGAGGTGGGTGACCGGCCGGACCCGCGACGCTGGATCCGCCCCAGCGGCAAGCTGGCCACCGACATCCACCGGTTCGACACGAGCGCACCGGGCCGCCCCCGGTACGCCGCCGCCGGCTCCGTACCGGGTTGGCTGGTCAACCGGTACGCAATGTCGGAGTGGCAGGGTCACCTGCGGGTGGCGACCACCACCGAGGCCGGCGGACGCACCTCCGAGTCCGGGGTTCACGTGCTGCGGCAGCAGGGGGCCACACTCGTCCCGGTCGGCACGGTCACCGGCCTCGGCCGGGGAGAGCGGATCTACTCGGTGCGCTACCTCGGCGCCACCGCACACGTGGTGACGTTCCGGCGCACCGACCCGCTCTACACCCTCGACCTGACCGAACCGGCCGCGCCGCGGGTCACCGGAGAGCTGAAAATCACCGGCTACTCGTCGTACCTGCACCCGGTGGCCGACGGGCGGCTGCTCGGTGTGGGCCAGGAGGCGGACACCAGCGGGCGGGTGCGGGGCGTACAGGTCTCCCTCTTCGACGTGCGCGACCCGACCCGACCGACCCGGCTGGACCAGTGGCACGACCCCGACGGCGTGTCGGCGGCCGAGTACGACCCGCACGCCTTCCTGCACGACCCGTCGACCGGGCTGGTGGCCGTCCCGGTCGGCGACGGCGTACGCCTGCTGCGGGTGACCGGCGACGCTCTCACCGAACACGGCACGGTGTCCCACCCGTCCGTCACACGGTCGCTGCTGGTCGGCGGCGTGCTGTGGACGGTCTCCGAGACCGGCCTGCGGGCGAGCGACCCGACCACCGCCCGGAGCCTCACCTGGCTCCCCTCGACCTGACCCTCCCTCCCCCGGTGGGTGGGGCCCGGTTTCATTCGGGGTTACCGGGCTCCACCCACCGTCAGCGGGGCAGGGGTGTCACAGGTACATGCCGGTGCGGTGTTCGCCCTGGTCGCTTTTCGTAGGCTTGTCGCCCTCGCCGAAGAAGCGCTTGCCGCCGAACTCGCCGTGCAGCCGGTCGTCCAGCTCGTCCGCGAGACCGGTCATCACCTGCACGGCGAGCATCAGGTGGGTGGCCTGGAAGTTCCGCCCGAACACCGGGATCGACGCCCACACCGTGTCGTCGGCGCAGTAGAGCCGGCCGATCGGCATCCGGTTGGTCAGCTCGGACAGCTTCACGTACAGCCGCTCGGTCGGCTCCACCTCGGTCAGGATCGGGGAGAACACGTCGACCAGGGGCGGGTTGTCCCGCACCCGTACGAAGACCATGGCCGAGCCGGCGCGGATGGTGATGTCGCCGTCCGAGTCGACCTGGAGGCGGTCCTCGTCCGACTTGAGCATCGTCGAGACGACCGTGCGGACCCGCTCCGGCAGCCCCAGCACGTCGTCCCCGGCGGGCTGCGCGGCGGCCTTCGCCAGCGCCTCGTCCAGGTCGGCCTCGACGTTCCGGTCCGGGCCGAACTCGCTGCGGGCGGTGCCCAGCGGCCCGCTCTCCAGCGGCTCGCCCTCGGCGTCGTGGATCAGGTAGACCAGGAAGGCCGGGTGCGGGGCGCCGTAGACGTCCCGCAGGGTCCGGGAGAAGAGCGCCGCCAGCTTGGTGGTCTCCTCGGCGCCGCCGTGCAGCCCGAAGTGCTCGCCGGAGCCCTCCAGCACGCCCGGCGGGGACCAGCCCAGCGCGACCATGTCCGCCACCGCGGCCCGGTCCAGGCGGTAGCCCTCCGGGAGGCTCGCGTTGCCCACCGCGCGGGCCGCCACTGCCCGGTCCGCTCCCACGTCGATGCTGATCGAGTAGACGGCGTCACCCGTACCGGAGGCGGTCGGGTCGAGGGTCAACCCGACGTGGGAACCGCCGGGCAGCGCGGCCAGCCGCTCGGCCAGCGCCCGCGCGAACTCCCGCCACGCCTGCGTCACCTTCTCCCGCAGGTCTGCCGTGGTCGGCTCGTCGAGCAGGATCGACTCGTGGTGCTCCGGCAGGCTGCCGGGCGATTCACCAGCCGGCGCCGAGGGGTGGTCTGCCGTCATGATCGCCTCCGTCCGTCAAGGTCACCCTACCCACGGAACCGGGGTCACGAATCAACGCCGGCCGGGATCGGACACCGTCGGCGGACCGGTCAGGCCGGACTCTCGCCGGGACGTTCGGCGCCGAGTTCCACCGGCCAGGTGGCGGCGAGGTCGCGGAGCCGGGCCGCGGCGCCGGCCGGGTCCGCGCCACGACCGACCGCGAGCCCCAGGAGGTACGCGCTGACCGGCGCGCCCGGCCGCAGAACCTGGTGCGCCACGTCCCGGGCCAGGTCGAGCACGGCGGGCACCGGCACCTGCGCGGGGTCGAGCCCCAACTCGGCGCAGGCCGCCGTGATCCAGTCGTCCATCACCGTCATCGCGCCCACTCCTCCGCCCGGCGTACGTCCTCGTCAGTGTCGCAGTCGAACCACGGCGGCGGGCCGTCCGAGGACCACGGCACCTCGACGACGGTCAGCCCGGCGAGCAGCGCCCGCAGCGGAGCCCCGGCGAGCACCCCACCCCGCTCGGCGGCGAGCCGGTCCAGGGCGGCCCGCAGCGCGTCGACCCGCCACACCCCGCACAGGGTCTGCCGCCGCCCGTCAGCGTCGACGAAGCAGACCCCGTCGATCGTCGCGGCGTCACTCCCGCCCGGCGCTGACGCCCGCGTGTCGGCCGAGGTCGCTTCGGCGGGCTGCGGAGCGTCGAGGTGGCCGAGCAGGTGGCCGATCGCATCGCGGGTGAGCAGCGGGAGGTCGGCGGCGAGCACCGCCACCACGGTGGTCGTCGCCGGCAGCAGATCCAGCCCGGCGGCGAGCGCGGCCACCGGTCCGCCGCCGGGGGGTTGCTCCCGGGTGACCAGTACCCCGTCGAGCGCGGCCACTGATCCGCCGGGCGGCTGCCCGCCACCGACCAGCGCCCCGGCCGACGCCCCGGCCGACGTCCCGGGCGCCGGGCCGACCAGGATCCGCGGATCGGCGTCCGGCACCGCCGCCAGCACCCGGTCCCGCATCGGTCGGCCGGCGACCGGTCGGGCCGGCTTGTCCGTCCCACCCATGCGTCGGGCGGCGCCACCCGCCAGCACCACCGCCGCGTATCCACCCATCCGGACACGGTAACCCCGCGACGCCCTCCGGAGACGTGTTGATCGACTCGGTATCAGTGACGTCGAGTTGATCTTTTGGTGGCAGGTGCCGCGTCGCACGGGACCGGTGCGGGACGGGGAGCGGGTGCCGCGGGGGCGTGGGCGAGGCAGGATGGCGGGATGGGACGGGCGACTGGCCGCCGGGGCGTACTCCGGATCGACCTCGACGCGGTGGCCGAGGGCCGCACACCGGTACGCCGGCCGGACAGCCTCGCCGGGGAGGAACCGCTGGAGATCCGGGTGGGCGCGGCCGGTCCCGGTCGACGTCGACCGCTGGCCGTCACCATGCGGACGCCCGGCGACGACCTGGACCTGGCGATCGGGTTTCTGCTCACCGAGGGCCTGATCCGGTCGACCGACGACGTGCTCACCGCGCAACTCTGCGCCGGCACGGAGACACCCAACACGTACAACGTGGTGGACGTCGCGCTCGCTCCCGGCGTGCCGGAACCCACCACGGACCCGGCGCGGAACTTCTACACGACCAGCTCGTGCGGGGTGTGCGGGAAGGCGAGCATCGACGCGGTACGTACCCGGTCGATCTTCGCGGTGGCCGACGACCCGCTGCGTGTCCCGGCGGCGGTCCTGGCCGACCTTCCGGAGCGGCTGCGTACGGCGCAGCGGGGCTTCGACCGCACCGGCGGCCTGCACGCGGCGGGGTTGTTCGCCGCCGACGGGGAGTTGGTGGTGCTGCGCGAGGACGTCGGCCGGCACAACGCCGTGGACAAGGTGGTCGGCTGGGCGGTTCGTGAGCGGCGGCTGCCGCTGGCCGGGCACGTGCTGCTGGTGAGCGGGCGGGCCAGCTTCGAACTGACGCAGAAGGCCTGGATGGCCGGATCGCCGCTGCTCGCGGCGGTGTCCGCGCCCAGCACCCTGGCCGCGGACCTCGCCGACGAGGCCGGCATCACCCTGGTCGGCTTCCTGCGGGACCGGACCATGAACGTCTACGCCCACCCGGAGCGCGTCACGACGTGACGCCGTCGCCGCGGCGGACCCGTTCGCGCCGCCGGCCGCGTCACGATCCCCAGCGGTCGAGCGCGTCGAACAGGTCGAGGCGGGTGGCGGCGTCGCGGGCCAGCAGGAAGCCGGCGATGGCGAGGACCCAGCCCAGCGTGCTGCCGGACGTCCGGGTGATCCAGTCGTTGAGCCGGGCCAGCAGCGGCTCGATCCGCCCGGGCCGCGCCACCCGCGCGGCCAGCAGCAGGACCGCGGGCAGCACCATCACCAGGCAGTAGCCGGCGAGCAGGCCCACGACTCCGGCCGCTCCCACGCCGGAGGTGGCCAGCAGGCCGACCGCGCCGAGGTACGGCAGCATCGTCGCCACCTCCGCGAGCGCCGCGAACAGGGCCAGCCCGACCAGCCACCGCGCCGAGGCGTCGCCGGCCGTGGCCCGGTCCCGCCAGCGCAGCACACCGCCCGTACGCGTCTTCCGCTTTCCGCCGTACCGGAAGCTCAGCAGGAACAACGCGACACCGAGTACCAGTTGCGCCCAGAGCACCGGCCGGTTGTCGAGCGCTCCTCCGAGCGCGTCGGCCAGCCGGCTGCCGCCTGCGAACAGGAGCAGGCCGACGACGAAGTAGAAGGCGGTGATGGTGCCCAGGTAGGTCAGGATCCGCCGGACGCTGACCGGCCCCGGCGCGAGCAGCAGCCAGACCGGGATGAAGAGGGTGCCGATGCTGGTGCTGTCGACCAGCGCCAGACCGGCGAGGGACAGCAGCAGGCCGGCGCTCACGCCGGAACCGTTCGGTGTGCGACCACCTGATCATCCTCCGGCCGTTCCAGGCAGACGGACTCGTCCGTCGGCACGAAGATCGCGTACATCGTTCCACGCGGTGGCACGTCCGTCCGACGTCGCCGTCGCCGGCCGTGGTCGGTCGGTCGACGGCGAGGATGCTCCACCCGGCCGGCAGCACCGTGGCGGCGGGTGGCACCACCACTCGTCGGATGGTCAGCGGGGGCCACGGTCACTTCTCCGCCGCCGACGGCGGACCACACCGGGGACACCGACCGCCGGCCATCCGTCCAGCCGGGCCGGTGGTACACCGTGCCGGAGCAGGTCGTCCAGGAGCCGGGCCAGCGAGTGGTCGGGGTGCAGGGCCAGCGTCCGTTCCAGGGCCACGGCCGCCAGCGCACCCTGCCCCGCCTGCCAGGCGGCGAACGCCAGCAGGGCGCCCGGAGCGGCGACGAACTCCGGCTCGGCGCGTCGGAGCACATCGGCCCAGAGCGCGATGTCCTCGTCCCGACCGTCGGTGCGTTCCCAGGCGAAGTCCCGGACCGTCACGTCGGTCAGGAGCAGTGCCAACCACGCCACCTCGTCGTCGGTGAGTCGTCGCCCCCGCCGCTGTCCCCGCAGCGCGAGGCGCACCGCGGCCGTTCCGGCGACCCGTACCGACCGGCCCGACGTCAGGTCGGTGCGCGAGGCCCGGTCGAGCAGGTCGGTGAGCCGGCGTTCGGCGCGTTCCGCCGCCCGCGTCAGGGCGGCGCGGTCGGCCCCCTGGACCGGGGCGACCTGCGCGACGAGGGCGGCGCGGTCGGGCAGGGCGACCTGACCGGCGAAGACCGCCGCCGCGGTGACCGCACTGGCCGACACGTCGTACGGGGTGCCGTCGGGCGGGCAGCACTCCGGCTCGGCGCAGAGGTACGACCAGTACCGGCCGTCGGTGACCCGGAGGGCGTCGAGGACCGGGATGCCCTCGTCGGCGAGGGCGGCGCGTATCGCGTCGACACCGGGCGTGACCCGGGTCGCCGGCCCGTAGCCGAGCACCGTGGCGGTCTCGGCGGCCTGGCGGGCGACCACGACGGCCAGGTGCCGGGCGGGTGTGACGGGGTCGGCGGGAGCGGGCAGGTCGAGCCGGGCGGCGAAGGTGACCCGGCGGCCCCGCATCGCCACCACCACCAGGCTGTCGGTCGGGTGGAAACCGAGCAGGTACGGCACGGCGGCGACGAGGTCGGCGGGGGAACGGACGGCGAGCCGGGGGGCGTCGGTCGAGGTCATGTCCGCAGCCTGCGGTCCTGCGGGGCGCTCCGACAGGCCCTGTGGACGACACGCGGGTCATCCACAGTCACGCAGCGTGTTCCCGCAGCTCACGCCGTTTCGCCTGCGGGCGGCGGTCCTCCCGTCGTCGGTGTCAGGGGTTACGTTGCCTTGCATGGATCTGGCGTACCTGCGGACGCACCCCGAGCACCTGCCGACGTTCCTGACCCACCAGCGGATCCGGGAGACGCCGGTGTCGGGGGGCGACATCTGTTCCGCCGCACGCCTCACCCTGGACGACGGCCACTCGGTCTTCGCGAAAACCTGGCCGGAGACCGCCGCCCGGCCGGCGCCGGAGGGCTTCTTCGCCACCGAGGCGGCCGGACTGCGCTGGCTGCGGGAGGCGGGGACGGTGGCCGTACCGGAGGTGGTGGTGGCATTGCCGGATTTGCTGGCGCTGGAATGGGTCGATCCGGGCGAGCCGAGTGCGGAAGCGGCCGAGCGGTTCGGCCGGGACCTGGCCGGGATGCACCGGGCCGGTGCGCCGGCGTTCGGGGCGGCGTGGCCCGGTTTCATCGGTGCGCTCCCGGCCGACAACACCCCGCACGGGGGCCCGTGGTCGAGCTGGTTCACCGAGCGCCGGCTCCTGCCGTACCTGCGGATGTCGGTCGACAACGGCGCGCTGACCGGCGCCGAGAGCGGAACCGTCGAGGCGGTGGTCGCGCGGATCTCCGACGTCGGCGGGGACGAGCCGCCGGCCCGCATCCACGGTGACCTGTGGCCCGGCAACGTGCTCTGGGGCGCCGACGACCGGGTGTGGCTGGTCGACCCGGCGGCGCACGGCGGGCACCGGGAGACCGACCTCGCGCAGCTCGCGCTCTTCGGCGCTGTCCCGCACCACGACCGGATCATCGCCGCGTACGACGAGGCGTGGCCGCTCGCCGACGGGTGGCGTCAGCGGGTGGCGCTGCACCAGCTCCACCTGATGCTCGTGCACACCGCCCAGTTCGGCGGGGCGTACCGCGATGCGGTCGCCCGGACCGCCCGGGAAGCCCTGACCGGGCTCGGGCGCGCTACGGTCGACGGGTGAGCGCCGCCCCGCCGACCGTCGGCGTCCTCGTCGACCGGTACGGCCGCGTCGCCCGGGACCTCCGGGTCTCCCTGACCGACAAGTGCAACCTGCGCTGCACGTACTGCATGCCGGCCGAGGGCCTGCCCTGGCTGGCCGGGCCGCAGCTCCTGAGCGACGACGAGATCGTCCGGTTGATCCGGGTGGCGGTGCAGCAGCTCGGGGTGACCGAAGTGCGGTTCACCGGCGGCGAGCCGCTGATCCGGCCCGGTCTGGTGGGCATCGTGGCGGCGGTCGCCGCGCTGGAGCCTCGCCCCCGCATCTCGCTGACCACCAACGGCATCGGCCTGGACCGGCTCGCCCCGACCCTGCGGGCCGCCGGTCTGGACCGGGTGAACGTGTCGCTCGACACGCTGGACCGGGAGCGGTTCACGCGGCTGACCCGGCGGGACCGCCTGGACGACGTCCTGGCCGGGCTGGCCGGTGCGGCGAACGCCGGGCTCACCCCGGTCAAGGTCAACTCGGTGCTGATGCGGGGCGTCAACGACGACGAGGCGCCGGCCCTGCTGCGGTTCGCCCTCGACCACGGCTACGAGCAACGGTTCATCGAGCAGATGCCGTTGGACGCCCAGCACGGCTGGGACCGCACGACGATGGTGACCGCCGACGAGATCCTCGCCGCCCTCAAGCAGGAGTTCACGCTGGTCGCCGATCCGGCCGAGCGGGGCGCGGCGCCGGCCGAGACGTGGCTGGTCGACGGCGGCCCGGCCCGGGTCGGCGTGATCGCCAGCGTGACCCGGCCGTTCTGTGGCGACTGCGACCGGACCCGGCTGACCGCCGACGGCCAGATCCGGAACTGCCTCTTCGCCACCGAGGAGTCCGACCTGCGCGGTGCGCTGCGGGCCGGGGCGGACGACGCGGAGCTGGCCGGGCGGTGGCAGGCCGCGACGCGGGGCAAGCGGGCCGGCCACGGCATCGACGACCCGACCTTCCTGCAGCCGGCCCGGCCGATGTCGGCGATCGGAGGCTGAGCGTGGACGACGCACGACCGGCCGCGGCGGAGCGGCCGGGGGCGGCCGGGACGCTGACCGTCCGCTACTTCGCGGGGGCGCGCGCGGCGGCCGGCCGCACCGAGGAGACCGCATCCGCCGGTCGTTGCCTGGACGAACTCCTCATCGACCTGTCCGCGCGGCACGGCGACCGGCTGGCCGGCGTGCTGCGGGTGGCGAGCTTCCTGGTCGACGGCGTGACCTGTCATGATCGTCAGGCACCGCTTCCGGCCGGGGCCACGATCGACGTGCTGCCCCCCTTCGCGGGCGGCTGAGGGAGGCCCACGTGTTGGCGGTAGTCGGGTTCGTGGCCACACTCGGCCTCATCACCGGACTGATCCACCTCTACCTCTGGAAGCGGCTGGTGCGGGACACCACCGTGCCGGGGCGCTGGCGGCGGGTCGGCGGGATCACCGCCCTGGTGCTGGCGCTGCTCGTGCCGGCCACGATGGCGGGCACCCAGGCCGGGCTCTACTGGCTCGCGTGGCCGGGCTACCTCTGGCTCGCGGTCATGTTCTACCTGCTCGTCCTGATGGTGGCGTTGGAGATTCCGATGCTGGTGGCCCGGCTGGTGGTGCGCCGCCGGTTGACCGCCGCCGAGCCGACCACGGCCGCGCCGGAACCGGCCCTGGTCGGGGCCGCGGGCCCCGCCGACCCGCCGGCCACCGACGCCGTCACCCCGGCCGACCACGACCCGGACCGCCGGTTGCTGCTCACGCGCGGTGCGGCGATCTTCGCGGGGCTCACCGCCACCGGCCTGACCGGGTACGGCATCCGCAACGCCCTCGGCCCGCCGGAGCTGGACCGGGTGCGGATCCCGCTGGCCAAGCTTCCCCGCAGCATGGACGGCCTGCGGATCGCGACGGTCTCCGACATCCACCTCGGCCCGTTGCGCGGACGGGCGCACACCGAGCGGATCGTGGCCGCCATCAACCGCCTGGACGCCGACATCGTCGCGGTCGTCGGCGACATGGTCGACGGCTCGGTCGCCGAGTTGGGGCCGGCGGCGGCGCCCCTGCGCGACCTGCGTTCCCGGTACGGCAGCTACTTCGTCACCGGCAACCACGAGTACTACTCCGGCGTGGAGGAGTGGGTCCGGGAGGTGGACCGGCTCGGGCTGCGCGTCCTCCAGAACCGGCGCGTCGAGATCGCGGCCCGGGGCGGCGTGCTCGACCTGGCCGGCGTCAACGACGCCACGGCCGCGGGCACCGGCGTGGCCGGGCCGCCGGACTACGCGGCGGCGCTGGGTGACCGCGACCCGAGCCGCCCGGTCGTGCTCCTCGCGCACCAGCCGGTCGCCGCGTTCGACGCGGCGAAGTTCGGCGTGGACCTGCAGTTGTCCGGCCACACCCACGGCGGCCAGATGGTGCCCTTCAACTACCTGGTCAAGCTCCAGCAGCCGGTGGTGTCCGGGCTCGGGGAGGTCGACGGCACGAAGGTGTACGTGACCAACGGCGCCGGCTTCTGGGGCCCGCCGGTCCGGGTCGGGGCCAACCCCCAGATCACCCTGGTGGAGCTTCGATCGGCATAGCGCAGCTCACCTCCGAGCGTGGCGGCCGGGCGGTGTCTGGCCGGTCGTGACAGGATGCGGCGTGCCTCCGTTCAGCGCCGCACCCCCCGGTGGCCTCCCGCCCTTCGTCGCGGACCTGCACATCCACTCGAAGTACTCCCGCGCGTGCAGCCGCGACCTGACCCTGCCGAACCTGGGCTGGTGGGCCCGGCGCAAAGGCATCGCGGTCCTGGGCACCGGCGACTTCACCCACCCCGCCTGGTACGACCACCTGCGCGAGACGCTGCACCCGGCCGAGCCCGGCCTGCACCGGCTCAGCCCGGAGGCGGAGCGGGACATCGCCCGGCGGCTCCCGCCCCGACTGGCGAGCGAGGCCGAGACGGACGCGGTGCGGTTCATGCTCAGCGTGGAGATCTCCACGATCTACAAGCGTGACGACCGGACGCGCAAGGTGCACCACCTGATCTACCTGCCCGACCTGGACGCGGTGGCCCGGTTCAACACGGCACTGGGGCGGATCGGCAACCTCGGCTCGGACGGCCGGCCGATCCTCGGCCTGGACAGCCGGGACCTGCTGGAGATCACCCTGGAGGCGAGCGCCGACGGCTATCTCGTGCCGGCGCACATCTGGACGCCGTGGTTCTCCGCGCTGGGCTCGAAGTCCGGCTTCGACGCGATCGCCGACTGCTACGCCGACCTCGCCGAGCACATCTTCGCGGTGGAGACCGGCCTCTCGTCCGACCCGGAGATGAACTGGCGGGTCGCCAGCCTGGACCGCTACCGGCTGGTGTCGAACTCCGACGCACACTCGCCCCCCGCGCTGGCCCGGGAGGCGACCGTCTTCGACTCCGCCCGCGACTACTTCGCGATCCGCGAGGCCCTGCGGACCGGGGAAGGGCTGGCCGGGACGATCGAGTTCTTCCCGGAGGAGGGCAAGTACCACGCCGACGGGCACCGGCTCTGCGGCGTCAACTGGTCGCCGGAGCGGACCCGGGAGGCGGGCGGGCGCTGCCCGGAGTGCGGCAGGCCGCTGACCGTCGGGGTGCTGAGCCGGGTCGAGGAACTGGCCGACCGCCCGGAGGGGCACCGACCGGCGCACGCCCCGGACGTCACCCACCTGGTGCAGCTCGCCGAGATCCTCGGGGAGATCAACAGGGTGGGCGCCCGGTCGAAGAAGGTCGAGGGGAAGCTCCACGACCTGGTCGCCGCGCTCGGCCCGGAGCTGGAGATCCTCACCCGTACGCCACTGGACGAGATCGGCCGGGTCGGCGGCGAACTGCTCGCCGAGGGGATCGGCCGGCTGCGGCGCGGCGACGTACGCCGGGTTCCCGGCTACGACGGCGAGTACGGCGTCATCTCCCTCTTCGACCCCGCCGAGCTGGGCGGCCCGGGCGACGCCGCCGCGCAGGAGACACTCTTCGACGTACCCGTGCCCGCGCAGCGACGCCCCGCGGAGCCGGCCGGCACCGCGAAGCCCCGGCGCCCGACGGCGGCCGTGAAGGCCGCGCCGAAGCGCCGGGCCGCGCCGCCGCCCCCACCCCCGATCGCTCCCCCGCCCTCGCCGCACGAGCCGTTCGAGCCGATGCTGGCCGGCATGGAGGAGGTCGGCACCGGCCTGCTGGACCGGCTGGACGCGATGCAGCGGGTGGCGGCGTCCGCACCGGGCGGGCCGCTGCTCATCGTGGCCGGGCCCGGCACCGGCAAGACCCGGACGCTGACGCACCGGATCGCGTACCTGTGTGCGGAGCTGAACGTCTTCCCGGAGCAGTGCCTGGCGATCACGTTCACCCGGCGGGCCGCCGAGGAGCTGCGCCACCGCCTCGACGGGCTGCTCGGGCCGGTCGCCGAGGACGTCACCGTCGGCACGTTCCACTCACTCGGCCTGGCCGTCCTGCGGGAGAACGCGGCGGCCGCCGGCGTGCCGGCGGACTTCCGGATCGCCGACGACGCGGACCGGGCGGCGGCGCGGAGCGAGGCCGGCGACGACCCGGCCCGCTACACGGCGCTGCTGCGCAAGCAGGACCTGGTGGACCTGGACGAGCTGCTGACCCTGCCGGTGGCGCTGCTGCGGGGCGACCGGAAGCTGGTGGAGCGCTACCGGGAGCGCTGGCGGTGGATCTTCGTCGACGAGTACCAGGACGTCGACGCCGTCCAGTACGAGCTGCTGCGGCTGCTCAGCCCCGCCGACGGCAACCTCTGCGCCATCGGCGACCCGGACCAGGCGATCTACTCGTTCCGGGGCGCCGACGTCGGGTACTTCCTGCGCTTCTCGCAGGACTTCACCGACGCCCGGCTGGTCCGGCTCAACCGCAACTACCGCTCCTCGGCGCCGATCCTGGCCGCCGCGGTGCAGGCCATCGCGCCGTCGTCGCTGGTCCGCGGCCGGCGACTGGACCCGGCCCGGCTCGACCCGGAGGCCCCGATGGTCGGCCGCTACTCCGCGGCCTCCGTCGCCGACGAGGCCGACTTCGTGGTCCGTACCGTCGACGAGCTGGTCGGCGGGCTGTCCCACCGTTCGCTCGACTCCGGCCGGATCGACGGCCGGTCCACCACGCTGTCGTTCTCCGACATCGCCGTGCTCTACCGCACCGACTCCCAGGCGGCGCCGATCGTGGACGCCCTGTCCCGGGCGAACATCCCGGTGCAGAAGCGCTCGCACGACCGGCTGCGCGACCGGCCCGGCGTGGCCGCCATCGCGCGCGAGCTGCGCCACGCCGACGGGCTGGACGGCTCGTTGGCCGCCCGCGTACGCCTCGCCGGACAGGTGGTCGCGGAGCGCTTCGCGGTGCCGACGCTGGACGGCGCCGGCGCGGTCCGGCCGGAGGACGTCCGCTCCGCGGTCGACCTGTTGACCCCGCTGGCCCGGCGCTGCGGCGACGACCTGGAGCTGTTCCTGTCCCAGCTCGCCACCGGCGCGGAGGTCGACGCGCTCGACCCGCGCGCCGAGGCGGTCACCCTGCTCACCCTGCACGCCGCGAAGGGCCTGGAGTTCCCGGTGGTGTTCCTGGTCGGCGCGGAGGACGGGCTGCTGCCGCTGCGCTGGCCCGGCTCCGAGCCGGACGCGGACGCGGTCGCCGAGGAACGCCGGCTGTTCTTCGTCGGGCTGACCCGCGCCCAGGACCGCCTCTACGTCAGCCACGCGGCGCGGCGGGTGCGACACGGGTCGGAACGCGAGTGCCGCCCGTCGCCGTTCCTCGACGTCATCGACCCGGGGCTGTTCGAGCGCTTCGGCGAGGCCGAACCCCGCCGGCCGAAGGACCGCCAGCTCCGCCTCATCTGAGGTGTAAGGAAGGGCCCCTTCTTAACGCCTGGTGTAGAGGAAGGGACCCCTCTTAACGCGGCTCACTGCCGGCGGGGTCGTTCCGTCGTGACCACCAGCGCCACGCCGGCGACGATCACCGCGCCACCGAGCAGCACCTGCGGGGTGACCGGCTCCGCCACGAACAGCGCGCCGAGCGCCACCGCCACCACCGGGTTGACGTACGCGTACGTGCTGACCAGCGAGATCGGCGCCTGGTGCAGCAGCCACACGTACGCGGTGAAGGCGACCAGCGAGCCGGCGACCATGAGGTACGCCAGCGCGAGCCACGAGCGGGTGGACACGGCGGCCGGGTCGAAGCCGCGGAACTCGCCACGGCCGGCGGCCAGGACGGCGAGCACCGCCGCACCGGCGGCCATCTCGTAGACGGTGGCCACGAACGGGTCGGCGGGCATCCGGATCCGTCCGGCCAGGAACGAGCCGACCGACCAGCTCGTGGCCGCGGCGACCACGGTCAGCGCACCGACGAGCGGAACGGCGTCCGTCCCGCCGGTCGGCAGCACCAGCAGGACCAGGCCGGCGAAGCCCAGCGTCACTCCGACGAACGTCCACAGGCCCGGCCGGTCGCCGACGGTGGAACGGAGCAGCACCACCAGCAGCGGCACGGTGGCCACCAGCAGCGCGGCGATTCCGGACGGCAGTGCCACGCCGGGCGGGCCGGACTCCGCGAGCACCACCAGGCCGTTGCCGCCGGCCAGCAGCAGCACCCCGACGAGCGCGGCCGACCCGAGCTGCCGCCGGTCCACCCGCAGCGCGCCGGGGCCACGGCGCAGCCGCAGCACGGCTGCCAGCACGAGGCCCGCGACGGCGAACCGGGCCGCCGCCGAACCGAGCGGTGGCATCGTCTCCACGGCGATCCGGATGCCGAGGTAGGTCGAGCCCCACAGGACGTAGACCAGCACCAATGCGGTCCAGATCAGAACCGGCGCGGCGGTGGGGCGGTGCGGACCGGTGGCCGACGGCGGGGACTCGGCGGACGGTGCGGCACTTGGCGGAGGTGAGCTCATCGTTGGACCACGCTACGGTGGCGGGGGCGTCGGCGTCCGGTGTTGGTGGCCGGCCTCTCACCACTCGTGCAGGAGGGCGTGCATGGCGAACTACGGACCCCCGGGTGGGGCGGGACCAGACCCGTGGCGGGGACAGCAACCGGGTGACGGACCCGGCCCACAGGGCGGGGGATCCGGCCCGGGCGGCTGGGACGACCCGAACGGCCCGTACCCGCAGCGCCAGGGGAATCCGCAGCCCGGCTACGGGGACGCGCCCTACGGCCCGGGTCAGCCGGGCTACGCCGGCCCCGACCCGCGACCCGGCTACGGCCCCGGTAGCACGCCCGGCTACGGCCCCGGCCCCGGTGGTGGGCCCGGCTACGGCCCCGGCGGCACTCCGGGTCACGGGTCCGGTCCGGGCTACGGCGCGGGGCCCGCGTACGGCGCGGAGCCGTACCGCACCGGCGACCAGCCGTACGCGTCCCACCCGGATCCCGGGGCCGGGCCGTACGCGTACGCCGGCGCGCCCGTTCCCCCGGCGGAGCGCAAGCGGTCCCGGGGTGCGGTGATCGCGGTGCTCGCCGCGGTGCTGGCCCTGGTCGTCGGCGGCGCGGCGGTGCTCTACCTGCTCGGTCGCGGCGACGACCCGGCGCCGACGGCCGGGCCGACCGAGCCGGCGCCCGCCGCCGTGGAGACCACCGAACCGGCCGGCGGGTCGGAGCCGACGCCGAGCGCGCCGAGCGCGCCCGCACCTGAGTCGTCGGCCGATCCGCGGTTCGCCAAGGCGGGGCAGTGCGTCCGCAACGAGGGGCCGGCCGGCGGCAAGCCGAAGCTGCTGATCAGCGAGTGCGGCCCGAAGACGTACGAGGTGCTCCGGCGGATCGACGGCGCGACCACCGGGGAGAAGGACGCCGCCGCGAAGTGCGCCAAGGTCGAGGGTTACACCAACTGGTACTTCTTCGACAGCGAACTGGACACCCTCGACTTCGTGCTTTGTCTGAAGCAGCGCTGAGCCGTCGCACCCGCCAGGGGGAGAGATGACCAACGGAACGCCCGGCCAGCCTGACGACCCGTACCGCCGACCGTCCGACAACCAGCCGGTCGATCCGACGCTGCCGCAGTGGGGACAGCCCCCGCGACCGACGGGCGGGGAGCCCACCGTGCCGCACTGGGGACAGCCCACGCCGGGCGGCGAGCCGCCCACGGCACCGTTGTGGGGGCAGCCGCCGGCGGGTCCGGGGCAACCACCGGCGGGCCCGCCGCAGCCGCCGACCTCCGGCGCGGGCTACCCGCCGCCGGGTCCGTTCCCACCGGCCGGGCCGACGCCCGCCCCGGGTGCGGGTACGCCGTGGCCGGGCCCGGGCGGGTACGGGACGCCGCCACCGGTGGCGCCCTCCGGCAACCGGCGGGGTGGCCGGATCGCGCTGATCATCGGGCTGGTGGCGCTGCTCCTGCTCTGCCCGTGCCTCGCTCTCGCCGGCTGGGCGGTCTGGCAGGTGGCCGACGACTCCGACGACCCGTCGGTCTCCGCGCCGGCGACCACGGCACCCGCCGATCCGACCGGGGCGCCGACGCCCGCGCCGACCACGGCGGAGCCCAGTCCGACCGAGGACGACGAGGCGGAGTTCGCGCGGGGCGACTGCGTGGTCAACGACGGCACCGAGGACGACGCCGAGTTGCGCAAGGTGCCGTGCGGTCCGGACACGTACGAGGTGTTGCTGCGGATCCCGGCCACCGTAGACGGCGAGCGGTGTGCCACCCGGGCACCGGATGCGACCGTGAACTACGTGCACGACAACCCGGTCGACCTGCTCGACTACGTGCTCTGCCTCCGGGAGCGCTGACGAGCAGCCGCTGATTACCAACCGCTGATTACCAAAACTAGGGCTGTCTAGCGTGGACGCTAGACAGCCCTAGTTTTGTGTCGAGGAGGGCCGACACGCCGGTAGCCGCATCTACGGATGTCTAGCCTCGCCGCTAGACGGCCCGATACTCTCCGATGCGTGGATCCGGTCCGCAACCCGTACGCCCCGGGCGCCGGCCAGCGCCCGCCCGAACTCGCCGGGCGGGGACGCGAGCTGGACGTCTTCGACGTCGTGCTGGAACGGATCGCCCGCGGGCGGCCCGAACGCAGCCTGATGCTCACCGGGCTGCGCGGCGTCGGCAAGACCGTCCTGCTGAACACGCTGCGCTCGCAGGCCATCAACCATCTCTGGGGCACCGGCAAGATCGAGGCCCGACCGGACCAGTCCCTGCGCCGGCCGGTCGCCGCAGCGCTGCACATGGCGGTCCGCGAGCTGGCACCCCGGCACCGCGCCCCGGACCGGATCGACGCCTTCCTCGGCGTCCTGAAGGCGTTCGCCCAACGGTCCGCGCCCACCGGCCGCGGCGCCGCCGCGCCGAAGCTGCGCGACCGCTGGCAGCCCGGCATCGACGTACCGGCGGCACACGGTCGGGCCGACTCCGGGGACATCGAGATCGACCTGGTCGAGCTGCTCACCGACGCGGCCTCGATCGCTGCCGACGTCGGCACCGGCATCGCCGTGTTCATCGACGAGATGCAGGACCTCGGCCCGGAGGACGTCTCCGCGCTCTGCGCCGCCTGCCACGAGCTGTCCCAGCTGGGCGCACCGCTCATCGTGGTCGGTGCCGGGCTGCCGCACCTCCCGGCCGTGCTCAGCGCCGCGAAGTCGTACTCCGAGCGGCTCTTCCGCTACCAGCGCATCGACCGGCTCGACCGGATCGCCGCCGACCAGGCGCTCTGCGCGCCGGCCGAGCGGGAGGAGGTCGAGTACGAGCAGAAGGCGCTGGACCTGCTGTACGAGAAGTCCGGCGGCTACCCGTACTTCGTCCAGGCGTACGGGAAGGCCACCTGGGACCATGCCCCCCGCTCGCCGATTACCGCCGCCGACGTCCGGGTCGCCGCGCCGGAGGCCGAAGCGGAGCTGGCGGTCGGTTTCTTCGGCTCCCGCTTCGAGCGGGCCACCCCGGCGGAACGCGAGTACATGCGGGCGATGGCGACACTGTCGCTGGTGGAGGGCGAGGCCGACGGAGGTGGACGGGACGACATGGATGCCGCCGTGCCGACCGCCGAGATCGCCCGCGCGCTGGGCCGTAAGCCGGCCAGCCTCTCCCCGGCCCGGGACGCGCTGATCAAGAAGGGCCTCATCTACTCCGGCGAGCGCGGCACGGTGGCCTTCACCGTTCCACACTTCGGCCGCTACCTCCGCACCCAACCGGCCTGACCACCCGTTCGGGGTCACCGGGGTCCGGCAGGGTCAGACCTTGGCCCAGGGGGGTGGGAAGTCGACCTCGCCCCGGGGCGGCGGGCCGTCGCCGCTGGTGGCGGGTGGAAGCGCGAGCGCCTGCCACGGCTCACCGAGCCCGGACCACGGGCTGGTCAGTCCCATCGCGTCGGCGCGGCCGAAGCCGAACCGCCGGTAGTACGCGGGATCGCCGAGCACCACGACCAGCCCCTCACCCAACTCGGTCGCCGCGTCGAGGGCGGCCTGCACCACCGACGTGCCGAGGCCGATCCGCTGCCGGTGCGGCGCGACGGCCACCGGGCCGAGCACCAGGGCCGGCGCGCTGCGCCCGTCGGACTTCACCCGGACCCGGGTGAGCAGCGCGTACCCGACGACCTCACCGCCGTACTCGGCGACCATCGCCAGTGGGGGCAGCCACGCCTCACTGCCGCGCAGCTCGTCGACCAGCCCCACCTCGGGTGGGGTGGTCACGTCGGGACGGGCGAAGGCCGCAGCGAGCACCCGACGGACCGCGCCGGTGTCGGCCGGGTCCTCCGGGCGGAGCCGCAGTGTCGTCACGCCGGGCACGTTACCCGCCGTAGCCGGTCCATCCGAGACGGTCGCTCGATTTGGCGTGGCGCGACGTTCACGATGACCGGTTCGGATCGGCGGTTGCACGGGTAGCACGGCTCGCGACGGGGTATGACTGATCCATGAAGCCTGTGCGCTCCCTCGCCCGTACCATGTTGAGCGGCATCTTCGTGGTGAGCGGGGTGAAGAACTTCCAGAACCCGGGTCGGCTGGCTCCCGCCGCCAAGCCGGTGACGGACCGCGTCACGCCACTGCTCCAGAGGGCCAATCCCCGCATCCCCACCGACACCGAGACACTGATCCGGGTCAACGCCGCCGTTCAACTGGGTGCCGGGCTGATGCTCGCCACCGGGCGCTTCACCCGGCCGGCCGCGCTGGTCCTGGCCGGCACGCTGGTCCCGGTCACCATCGCCGGACATCCCTTCTGGAGCAACGACGACCCGGCCACGCGCAACAACAACCAGATCCACTTCCTGAAGAACCTCGGTCTCTTCGGCGGGCTGCTGCTGGCCGCCGCCGACACCGAGGGCAAGCCGAGTCTGCGGTGGCGGACCGGTCACCGGATCGGCCACTCCCGACGTTCGGTGCAGCGAGCTGTCCGTACCGCCCGCCGAGAGGCCCGGATCGCCGTACGATCGGCGGCGACGGCTCGACGACTGCCGGGTTGACCTGCGTCGATCCTCCCCTCCACCAGCCACCACCCCCACCAACGCCGCGAATCTCCTGAACCACCCGGACGCAGTTAACGCGGCGGAAATGTCAAAAACTTGTGTGGGATCGGACACGGTCGCATAACGCGGGAGGCGCAGACGTGGAGGACCGTTCTAGGCTCCGTGCAGGACCTGGACGGGTGCGACGACATTTATACGGGGGTGGCCACACCATGCCGACGACTGTCGGTAGACGGGTGGACCGCCTCGCCCCAGTCCGCCGCGTAACGCGTGGTATTGATCGCAGGACAGTCGTACGGACCGGCATCGTGGCCGCCGTCGCCTACGCCGCATGGCTCGCCATCGGCGCTTTCGGGCGGCCGTACAACTTCTTCGACATGAAGATCTACCACGGTGCGGTGGTGTGGTGGGCGAGCGGCCACGAGTTGTACGACTTCATCGCACCCGGCACCACCCTCGGTTTCACGTACCCGCCGTTCGCCGGTCTGGTCATGCTGCCGATGGCGCACCTGCCGGTCGGCGCGGCGGGCCTGGTCAACGCGGCGGCCAGCATCGCCGCCCTGGCCGTCGTCCTGGCCGCCCTGCTCCGGCCGATCGTCGACCGGCTGGGCTGGCCACTGTGGTTCACCGTGGCGATCGCGACGCCGCTGGCCGTGGCCATCGAGCCCGGGCGGGAGACCCTCGGCTACGGCCAGGTGAACCTGCTGCTCTTCGCGCTGATCATCGCCGACCTGGTCGGTCTGCGGTGGCGGGCCCGCCGGGGCACCCACGTCGCCCCCACCGACGGGCTCCTGCTGCGCTTCGTCTACAGCGGCGCCTGGGCGGGTGTGGGGATCGGTCTGGCCACCGCGGTCAAGCTGACCCCTGCCCTGTTCATCCTCTACCTGATGATCACCCGTCAGTGGCGGGCCGCGACGACGGCCGTCGGCACGGTGATCACGGTGACCCTGGGCTCGTTCGCCGTCGTCGGCCCCGAGGCGCGCGCCTACTTCGGGGGTGTGCTGTGGCAGACCGAGCGGGTGGGCGCGGCGGACATGACGCCCAACCAGTCGCTCGCCGGCCTGCTCGCGCGGCTGTACGACTCGATCGAGACGCCCGGGCTGCTGTGGCTGTCGTTCGCCCTGCTGATGCTGGCGCTCGGTCTGTCCCGGGCCGCGAACGCGCGGGCCGACGGCGACGAGCTGACCGCTTTCACCCTGGTCGGCCTCACCACCAGCGTGATCAGCCCGATCTCCTGGACCCACCACCTGGTGTGGGTCATCCCGGCGATCATCGTGCTGGCCGACGCCGCGGTCCGGCGCCACGAGGCCAGTCGCGGTCCGGCTCAGCGGGCCGGCTACGGCGGGCTGCCCGGCGTGAACGGGCTGCGTTCCCCGATCTGGTACCCGACGCTGACCGGTGTGCGGCACGGCGTCGCGGCGGTGGTGCTCTACCTGCTGTTCCTGATCTCGCCGATCTGGCCGTACGAGCACCAGCTTCCCGAGGTGTCGCACTACCAGGACGGCCTGTTCGGGGCCCTGATGGAGAACTCGCTGGCGCTGGCGCTGATCGTGCTGGTCGCCGCCCTGCCGTGGCGTCCGGGGGCGGAGCCCGCCTTCTACGCCGACCGACTGGGCCGTACGCCGACGTTCCACGGCCGCCGCTGACGCGGGACCGGCGGGTGGTCGCCCTCAGGGGCAGTTGACCCACTCCTCGGTCCCGTCGGTGAACACCTGCCGCTTCCAGATCGGCAGCCGCGCCTTCACCTCGTCGACCAGCCGGGCGCAGGCGGCGAACGCGGCGGCACGGTGGGCGGTGCTGACGGCGGCGACCAGGGCCACGTCGCCGATGGCGAGCGGGCCGACGCGGTGCGACACGGCCACCGCGTACACGTCGGGGTCGGCGGCGATCTCGGCGGCGACCTCGTGCAGGATCCGCTCGGCGGTGGGGTGACCCTCGTACTCCAGGCTGGTCACGGCGCGGCCGTGGTCGTGGTCGCGGACCACGCCCTGGAACGAGACGACCGCGCCGGCCCGGCGGTCGGCGACCGCCGCCTCGTGCGCGGCGAGGTCCAGCGGCCGGTCGGTCACCGTGCCGAACGTGGTGGCGGGCGCGGTCACCAGGCACGCTCCCCGGACAGCAGGGGCAGCGGCACGACCGGCACCCGGTCGCCCGGTTCACCGGAGGTGCCGGGACGGATCACCGCGAACCCGTCCGCGCCGGCCAGGCCGCGCAGCATCGCCGACCCGACGTGCCGGACCGGGTGGGCGGTGCCGGCGACCCGGTCGAGGCGTACCAGCGCCAGGTGCGTGTAGGCGCCCCGACCGGGCACCGGCTCGGCGAGCGTGGCGTGCGGCAGGGCGGGCATCGGCCGGCCGGCGAGACCCGCGAGCAACGGCGCGACCAGCGACACCAGGGCGACGATCGCGGACTGCGGGTTGCCCGGCAGGCCGGCGACGAACCGGACCCGACCGTCCGCGCCGACGAGGCGGGCCAGCAGCATCGGGAAACCGGGGCGCACCGCCACCGTGTTGACCACGTAGTCCGCGCCCAGCGCCTCCAACGCCGGGTGCAGGTGGTCGACGGGCCCGTGCATCGTGCCGCCGGTGGTGCAGACCAGGTCGGCGTTGGTGAGCGCACCCCGCAGCGCGGCGACGTGGGCG
The DNA here is from genome assembly GCF_044465805.1 of Micromonospora sp. NPDC049497. Classification (NCBI taxonomy): domain Bacteria; kingdom Bacillati; phylum Actinomycetota; class Actinomycetes; order Micromonosporales; family Micromonosporaceae; genus Micromonospora; species Micromonospora sp. NPDC049497. Next base: position 164,318 of record NZ_JBITMC010000003.1, read on the forward strand.
GGCAGCGTGTCCGCCACCGGGCCGACCACGTCCGACGGGCGCACCTGGCAGCCGTACCGGCGCAGCCACGCCGGGACCGCCGGCCCGAGCGCGTCGCGGACGCGCCCGGCGGCGGGCGGCCCGGCGGTCAGCAGTTCGTCGCCGAAGACCAGCAGCGCCGCGCGCGGCTGCCGCCGGACCCGCAGGCTGTCGTGCCCGCAGGAGGCGGCCAGGCCGATCAGCGCCGGGTCCACCGGGGTGCCGGCGGGGAGAAGGTCCTCTCCGGCGTACGCCTCCTCGCCGGGCTCGCGCCACTCCGGCGCGGGCCGCGGCGTGCCGGCCACGAGGCCCTCCGCGGTACGGGTCGACTCCTCCACCCGCAGCACCGCGGTCGTGCCCTCGGGGACCATCGCGCCGGTGGCGATCTCGACGGTCGTGGAGTCCTCGCCCAGCGGCGCGGGAGTGTTGCCGGCCAGCACCCGTCCGACGATCCGCCACGGGCCGGGACCGCGGACCGCCCAGCCGTCGACGCTCGACGTCGGGAAGGCGGGCAGGTCCGTCCGGGTGGTCAGCGGCTCGGCGAGGGTGTGTCCGTCGATCTCGGCGAGGGGGCGACTCGCGGCCGGAAGCGCGGCGGCCAGGCCGACCGCGTACACCCGGGAGCGCGCCTCGTCCCAGCCCGCCGGCGGGGGCGCGCCGACCCGATCGGCGGTCGATGCGGTTTCCGTGCTCACCGGCCGAGCCTATCGGTGCGCCCCGCCGGGCGCTTCCGCTGCCGGGTGGTCGCCGCCGCGGAGCTGGTCGACGGCGTGGGTGAGGATCGGCCCGAGCACGGCGAGCCCGTCCCGCGCGCCACCGGTCGAGCCGGGCAGGTTGACGACCAGGGTCCGGCCGATCACGCCGGCCAGCCCTCGGGAGAGCGCCGCCGCCGGGACCTTGTCGCGGCTGTGGGCACGGATGGCCTCGGCGATCCCGGGGATCTCGTGGTCGAGCAGGGCCCGGGTCACCTCCGGCGTGCGGTCGGAGGGGTTGATCCCGGTGCCGCCGCTGGTCAGCACGACGTCCATCCCGTCGGCGACGGCGGCCCGCAGCGCCGCACCCACCGGGTCGCCGTCCGGCACCACCACCGGCTCGTCCACCGCGCAGCCGAGGTCGCGCAGGCCGGCGACGAGGAGAGGGCCGCTGGTGTCGGCGTACACCCCGGCGGACGCCCTGTTGGAGGCCACGACCACCCGCGCCCGGATCACGGCCGGTCCTCCGGTCGGACCCACTCGCCGGTCTTGCCGCCGGTCTTGCGGAGCACCCGGACGGCGTCCACGCTCGCCGCCGGGTCGACGGCCTTGACCATGTCGACGAGCGCGAGGCCGGCGACCGCCACGGCGGTCAGCGCCTCCATCTCCACGCCGGTGCGGTCGGCCGTCCGGGCCGTCGCGGTGATCTCGACGGCGTCGGCGGTGAGCGTGAGGTCGACGGTGACGCCGTGCAGCGCGATGGGGTGGCACAGCGGGATGAGGTCCGGCGTGCGCTTGGCGCCCATGATGCCGGCCAGCCGGCCCACGGCGAGCGCGTCACCCTTCGGTAGGCCGTCACGCCGCAACAGGTCGATCACCTCCGTCGTGGTGCGCAGACGACCGGCGGCCACGGCCGACCGGCCGCTGATCTCCTTGGCGGAGACGTCGACCATCCGGGCGGCACCGGCGGTGTCGACGTGGGTGAGCTGCGCGGGATCGGTCACGGTCGGGAGCCTATCTTTCCGGTACGACGACAGCTCCGCGCCGTGCTGCTCGGCCAGCCCGGTCAGCGCCCGCCCGTCTCCCGAAGCAGCAGCCCTCGGGACGACGACACCTCGTCGAAGAGCCGCCGGAGATTCGCCGCGTACGTACGGACGTTCGCCACTGCGGAAGCGGGCGGATCGACCGGCCAGAGTTCGTCCACAAGCTGATCGATGGTGACCAGCCGACCGGCATCCGTCGCCAGCATCGCCAGAACGAGGCGCTGTTTCGGTGTGCCGATCGCCAGAGGTGAGTCGACCGTGGTCAGCAACTCCAGTGGACCAAGGAGTCGTACCTCCACCGCTGAACCCCCTGACTTTTAGTACGTAACACACAATTAGCGCATAGACGCCAAATAGCGTGAGCCCTCCGGAAGATATCAGAGAGCGACGACATTTTCTCTATGCGTTGAGGGCGACTGCGGCCGACAACCAAAGCCAGCTCCCACGATTCACTGCATCCGTCCGGGGGAGGAGTGGCGGTCGAAAATGCTTGATAATTGAGCCGGACGAACCTTACCGGTCGCCCTCACATCAGAACCGTGAGTAACATCAAGCGCGCACATTAGCGCATCATGCAGCAAAAGACATCTAACGGTACCAAGAGGGCTGCAACCGTCATAAGATCCCCGGGTCGGTAAAGAGTAGACCGCATACCGAATCTGGGACGGAGGCCGGAAATGAAGACTCACGACTGGATGTGACCAGCCTCTTTCGGCGCGTGAAGGACGTCCGTAGAGTGTGGAAGCACACACTGCAGGCGTTGACCGTGCAGGGGAGACGTGACTCAGGTTACGAAACGCGACAACGAGACCGACAGGCGGCTTCTGCTGCTAGTCGGTCTCGTCGTGTTCGCTGCCTCGCTGGTCCTCCTCGGTGCCACCTGGGCGGTCGCGCGGCGCGACGAGCCCCTCAGTCGAACCCTGACGCTTCTTACAACCCTGACCTTCCTGGTCACCGTGGCCGCCAAGGTCAACGTCAGGATTCGGATCAGAGCTACCACCCACGGCGTCTCCTGGACCGAGGTCGCGTTCATGATCGGCCTTGCCGTGGCCCCGGTCCCGCTGGCAATCCTGGCCACCGCTCTCGGCATGGGAATCGCGCGGGCGCTCGTGCGACTGGCACCACTCAAGCTCGCATTCGGTGTGGCAAAGGACTCGCTACTGGCCGCCACCGCAGGTCTTATCTTGATCATGGCGGATTGGCGGTGGGGCAGCGACGAGCCCTTTATCGACCTCGTTCCAGCCCTTCTTGCAGCTTATCTTGCAGCCGTTCTTCTGGATGAGGTCCTGACCATTCCCGTGATCGCTCTGGCAACCCGCACTCGCGCCAGGGATCTTTTTCGGGAGCACTACGACCTACGCTTGGCCAGCGTCGCAGCCAGATTCCTGGTCATCGTCTCGACGCTTGTCATCCTGCGCAGCAACCCCAGCTTCCTAGTCGTCGTCCCTCCGCTCGTGCTGAGTCTTCACCTCGCCTACTCCAATCGCGTCCGGAACCGGTCGGAACGCGATGCGTGGCAACGCCTCGCCCGTACCACCGACGCCCTCAACGTCGTCGACCTGGACACCGTCCTCACCACCGCCGTCACCCAGGCCGCCGAGCTCTTCTCCGCCGACGAGGTGGAGATCGAGCTGCACCACGGCGGCCGGACCGTCCGCGGCGGGGCCGGCGGGATCACCCACGACGGCCCGGCCGGGGATCCCGGCACGGTGGACGGGACCGTGCTGGACACCCCGCTGGAGGGGCACGACCGCACGGCCGACGTCGGCGTACTGCGCCTGCGCTTCCGCGGGCCGGTGCAGCTGTCCGAGCGGGAGCAGTACACCCTGCGTACCTTCGCCTCGGCTCTGTGCACCGCGGTCCGCAACGCCCAGGCGTACGCCGAGCTGGCAAGGGTCGCCGCGGAACACGCGTACGCGGCCACCCACGACGCGCTGACCGGCCTCGCCAACCGCCGGCACCTGCTCGACCAGGGCGCCGAGCAGCTCAGCAGCCGCCACGCCGAGGGCGTCACCGCGCTCGTGCTGATCGACCTCAACCACTTCAAGGAGGTCAACGACACGCTCGGGCACGCCGCCGGCGACCAGGTGCTCGTGCAGGTCGCCGAGCGGCTGCGCGCCGCCGCCCAGGACGGGGACCTGGTGGCCCGGTTGGGCGGCGACGAGTTCGCCGTGCTCCTGCGTGGCCTGCCGGCCCCGGCGGTGGCCGCCCATCGGGCGGAGTCGCTGCTGGCGACGCTTCACGAGCCGTTCGACCTGGACGGCATGCGGATCAGCGTGGAGGCGAGCGGCGGCATCGCCGCCGCCCCGGCCAGCGGGGGCATCGCCGAGCTGCTACGCCGCGCGGACGTGGCGATGTACCAGGCCAAGCGGGCCGGCCAGCGGATCTCCACGTACGCGCCGACCCGGGACACCGCCGACATCGGCCGGTTGACCCTCGGCGGCGACCTGTCCCGCGCGGTCGCCGACCACGAGTTCACGGTGAACTTCCAGCCCATCGTCGACCTGGGCACCGGCGGGGTGATCGGCGCCGAGGCACTGGCCCGCTGGCACCACCCCACCCACGGCGTGATCGACCCGCTGCGCTTCCTGGAGGCCGTGGAGCGGTCCGGCCTGCTCCCGGCCTTCGCCGAGGCGATCCTCGACCAGGCCCTCATCGCGGCGGGCAGCTGGCGGGACGCCGGCTTCGACGTACCGGTGGCGGTCAACGTCTCGCCACGCAGCCTCCTCGACGCCCGCTTCCCCGGCTCGGTGCTGGCCCGCCTGCGCGCCCACGACCTGCCACCGGACCGGCTGGTGCTGGAACTGACCGAGACGCTGACGCTCAGCCAGCTGGACGTCGTCGACCGCGTGCTCAGCCGGCTCCGCGACGAGGGCGTCCGGCTGGCCCTGGACGACTTCGGCACCGGCTACTCATCCCTGTCGCTGCTGTCCCGCATCCCCGTGCACGAGCTGAAGATCGACCGGAGCTTCGTCACCGCCATGGAGACCTCCGCGGAGGCCGCCGCCGTCATCCGGTCCACCCTCGACCTGGGCCGCAGCCTCGACCTCACCGTCGTCGCCGAGGGCGTGGAGAACGAGCCGCAACGCCGGGCGCTCTGGGAACTGGGCTGCACCGCCGGCCAGGGCCACCTCTTCGCCCGGCCGACGCCCGCCGGGACCCTCCTCGCCACGCTCCGCCGCGGTTCCGGTGGCAGCCCGGGCGTCCTCGTTCCGCCTCTGCACGACAGTGGCGCGGTGATCCGGCTCGCCCCCGGCCGCCGCCCGGCCACGCGCGGCCGCACCGACCGGCACCTGCCCGCCTGACCGGGCCCTCTGCCAGACTGGCGGCCGTGACCGCCCCCGCCCCGACGACCCGCCGCGGCTGGCGGGCCCTCGACACCGCCTCCGGCGGCCTCACCCTCGACCTCGGCCTGTACGCGGTATCCGCCGTCTTCGCCGCGGTCACCGCCGCCACCTCCACGCTGGTCCCGCACCGCGCCTGGGGTGCGGTCGCCGCCGTCGGGTACCTCCTCGCCACGCTCGCGGTGACCGGACAACTGCTCCTGCGCCGCCGCGACGCGGCGGCCCGGCTGACCGGGCTGCCCGCGCGGTGGACGGTCACCGCCGTCACCTGGGCGACGACCGCCCTGCTGCCGGTGGTCCTGCAGAGCGTCGAGCGGGCCGGCGGGCGCACCGACCGGGCACAGGAGGAGGTCCTCGTCGTCGAGGACTCCGGACGACGACTCGCCGACACCGGCACTCCGTACCTCGGCCACGACGCGATCGCCGCCCTGCCCCCTGGCGAGCAGCTTCTCGGCTACACCCCGTACCAGCCGGGCATGGCCCTCTTCGGCCTGCCCCGCGCCGCCGCCGACGCCTGGTGGACCGACGCCCGGGTGTGGTTCGCGCTCGGCACCGCGATCGCGCTGGCGCTGGCCGTACACACACTCCGGCCGGGCCACCGCGGCGCCGGCGCCCCCGCCTCCGCGCCGGTGCTGCGCGCCGTCCAGGCCGCCACCGTGCTGCCGGTCTGCGCGCTCACCCTCGCCACCGGCGGCGACGACCTGCCCGTCCTCGCCCTCTGCCTGCTGGCCCTCGCCTACGCCGCCGTCGACCGCCCCGGCCGGGCCGGCATCGCGGTGGGCCTCGCCGGAGCGCTGAAACTGTTCGCCTGGCCCGTCGCGCTCGTCCTGATCGTCTGGGGCCTGACCCGCCGCGCCGGCCTCCGCGTCGCCACCGGCGCGCTGGGCCTGCCCGCCGCCGCCCTGCTCCCGGTGCTGCTGGTCGACCGGGACGCCCTGGTCGAGAACGTGCTCCGCTTCCCGCTCGGCCACGGCCTCGTCACCAGCCCCGCCCAGTCGCCGTTCCCCGGCCACCTGATCGCCACCGCCCTTCCCACCGGGCGCGCGATCGCCGCCGGTCTGCTGCTCGCCGCCGGGCTGGCGATCGCCGTCCGGCTCGCCCGCCGCCCACCGCGCGACGCCGCCACCGTCGCGCTCATCTGCGGGTACGGGCTGCTCGCCGCGATCCTGCTCATGCCCTCCACCCGCTTCGGTTACCTCCTCTACCCCCTCGCGTTCCTGGTGTGGGCACCCGCGATCGCCGCCCGGGTTCCCTCCATCGGTTCCGGCATCCGGGGGGCGGAATCCCTCGACAGGGCGTAGACCTGAAGACATGACCACGTACCGAGACCGGGCCGAGGCTGGGCGGATGCTCGCCGACCGGCTCACCGCTCTGATCGGCGACCGGGACGTCATCGTCCTCGGCCTCGTACGCGGCGGCGTACCCGTGGCGGAGGTCGTCGCCGAACGGCTCGGCGCCCCGCTCGACGTGCTCGTGGTGCGCAAACTCGGCATGCCCTGGGCACCCGAGGTCGCGTTCGGCGCACTCGGCCCCGGCGGCGTGCAGGTCCTCAACGACATGGTCGCCAGCCGCCTCGACGCGGACGCCATCGCCGAGGTCCGGGGCCGCGAGCAGGCCGAGCTGGAACGCCGGGAGAAGCTCTACCGCGCCGGTCGTCCACCCCTGGATCTCACCGGCCGCACCGCCGTCATCGTCGACGACGGCCTCGCCACCGGTGCCACGGCCCGCGCCGCCGTCCAGGTCGCCCGGCACCTCGGTGCCCGCCGGGTCGTCGTCGCCGTCCCGGTCGGCTCCCAGGAGGCGTACGAGATGCTCGCCGCCGAAGCCGACCAGGTCGTCTGCGCACAGCACCCGCCGGAGTTCATGGCCGTCAGCAGCTACTACGACGATTTCCACGAGGTCTCCGACGACGAGGTCACCGAGGCGCTAACCGCGACGGCGTGAGCAGACCGGGTACCGTCGGGTGATGAGCCTCACCTGTCCCAAGTGTCACGGAGAAATGCGCCAGTACGAGCGCAGCGGCGTCGTCATCGACCAGTGCGGGGAGTGCCGAGGCATCTTCCTCGACCGCGGCGAGTTGGAGAAGCTGTTCGAGGCGGAGGCTAACTGGCAGCGCCAGCAGGGTGGTGCGCCCGCCGGGCAGCCCGCCCAGCAGCCGGGTTACGCCCAGGGCGGTTACCCGCCGCCTCCGCCGCCGCCCGCGCCCGCCCCGCACCAGCCCGGCTACGGCGCGGCGCCCCCGCCGCCCGCGCACGGCTACCCGCCGGCACCCGCCCCCGCGTACGGCCACGGGCAGCAGCACCACGGCTACCACGGCCACTACAAGCGCAAGAAGCACAAGAGCTTCCTGGACGAGATGTTCGGCTGAGCTCCTGCGGCCGGGCCGGCAGCCCGCCGGCCCGGCTCCCCCTTGTCCACGTGCCGACCGGCACCCGCTGTGCGAGGCTGCGTCGCATGACGTCCGGTGGGCACCACATCCCGCTCGCGCAGGCGTACGACGGCATCACCCGGACCGTCGCGGACCTCGACGACGCCGACCTGCAACGCCCCACCCGCTGCCGGGGCTGGCTCGTCGCGGACCTGCTCCTGCACGTCGTCGGCGACGCCCAGCGGGCACTGGTAGCCCTGGCCAGCCCGGCCGACGGCCCGCCCGACACCGACGACATCAGCTACTGGCGGTCCTTCCGGCCCGGCGACGACGACACGCGGCACGCCTGGTGGATCCGCCGCTCCGCCGCCGCCTTCCACCGACCCGGCGGCATCGTCCGGGTGTGGACCGACACCGCCCCCGCCGCCGTCCGCGCCGCCGGTCGCGCGGATCCCGACAGCTGCGTGACCACCCAGGGTCACGTGCTCCGCGTACGCGACCTGCTGACCACCCTCGCCACCGAGGCCGTGATCCACCATCTGGACCTGGTGGTCGACCTGCCCGACGCGCCCCGCCCGGGGCAGGCCGCGCTACGGGTGGCGGTGGCGACGATGGACGGCCTGCTCAGCGACGACGCGGTCCGACCAGCGAGCTGGGACGACGAGGAGTACCTGCTGAAGGCGACCGGCCGGCTGCCGCTGACGGAGCACGACCGGATGGAGCTCGGCGAGGTCGCCGGCTGGTTCCCGCTGCTCGGCTGACCGCCGTAGCAGTGCACCTGCAACTCCCGCGAGTAAGGCTCCTCGTCGCCAGTACCCACCTCTACGTCGGTGTCGCCGGCCGACGCGGGCCGAACCTGTCACCGGTGAGACGGCACCAGGCCGGGAAGTTCTTGCACGGAGTCACATCGCGTGGGAATTCTCGACCGCCTATCCCCTATCAAGAGTGGCACGGTCATCAAAAATGGCCGCCGCGATGGCCGCCTTCCGGGGCAGCGCGACAGGGGCGTCTGCATACAGCAAGGCCACGATCCTTTCGGCTGGCCGACAGGTTGTTCCGACCGTAAAGATCGCCTTGTGGGGCCGCACCGAGAGGCCGTCGATTCCATGGCTCCTCAGGAATGCGACGAAAGCATCGAGCAGGCGGCGACTTCCCACGAGCCTGAACTGCGGCAACGCGCAGGCACGCCTCGCCGCCGTAGTAGTCCGCGGATAGCCTGCCTACTAACGCCGTACGTTTCCGCGATCCCGGTGAGGCTCTCCCCGCAGGCCGCCCGTCGCACGGCCTCCTCGATCTGCGCCGAGGACAAACGAGGAGAGGCGTCCCTCATACGATCGCCATGTCCACGAACCGAGACAGGTGAAGCTGGGCCGCTACCGTCACCGTGTCCGTGGGTCCATTCCGATGCTTAGCGATTATGAAGTCCGCCTCCCCCGCGCGAGGCGACTCCTTGTCGTAGTAGTCGTCCCGGTGCAGAAGGATGACAACGTCCGCATCCTGCTCAATTGATCCACTTTCGCGCAGATCGGACAGTTGGGGGCGCTTGTCGGTGCGCTGCTCCGGGCCACGGTTCAGCTGACTCACCGCGATGACCGGGCACTCGACCTCCTTGGCCAGCAGCTTCAGGCCACGGGACAGGTCCGCGACCTCCTGCTGCCGGCTCTCGGTGCGCTTCGGCGAGGTCATCAGCTGGAGATAGTCGACGACGATGAGCTTCAGGTCGTGCCGCTGCTTCAGGCGGCGCGCCTTGGCCCGGATCTCCATGAGGTTCATGCTCGGTGTGTCGTCCACGAAGAGCGGCGCCTCGCTGATCTCACCCATGCAGCGGGCCAGCTTGGTCCAGTCGTCGTCGGAGAGTTGGCCGCTGCGGAGGACGTGCAGTGGCACCCGGGCCTCGGCGGAGAGCAGGCGCATGACAATCTCCACCTTGCTCATTTCGAGCGAGAAGATCGCCGCCGCCTGGTTGGCGCGGATGGCCGCATTTCGGGCAAAGTCCATGCTCGCGGTGCTGTTGTGGGTCGGAATCATCGTCCGACCCGCGAGGTAGAGGTGCTCCGCGTTGTCGACGGTCACGCAGCGGACCGGCACGCTGGGAACCGGCCGGACGGCCACGATGAACCGCGACGTCGTACGCACGACCGAGGCGGTACGCCGACGCGCGGCGTGGGCCGCCCGCTTCCGTTCCAGCCGGAAGACCGGCTCCGGCGTCGAGAAGTTCAGGGTGTACGCGGTCGACGTCGCTTCGGTGCGCCCACGAACCTTCTTCTCGGTGACAGTGCACCGGTAACCGAGGCTGACCACGAGTTCCCGGACGTCCTCAGCGAGGCGACGCGACGTGGAGGTGTACTGAAGGTTCCCGGCGGGAGCGACCGTTCCGTCGGTGTCCATCAGACCCGCCAGCAGGGCACGACGCTGCGCCTCGGAGCCACGCAGGTAGGCCGGCGGGATGTGCTTTTCCTTCGCCACGCCGGCCCGGCGCAGCAGCGCCAGGAAGGAGCCGTCCGACGCCCGGCACTCGGCACACCGCCGGACGGCCAGGTTCTCGCGCAGGGCGCGGGTCGACCGGCCGCACGTGACGCAGGTGCGGTCCCCAGATGCGGCCGGCTCCGGCAGCAGGATGGTGTAGACCATGGGTCCGCTCGGCCGGACGACGAACCCGTCGAGTTCGACGTGGGCGACCATTTCCGGATCGGCCGTGGTGAACCGGCTCGCCCCGGTGTGTCCGTCGCCCAGCCACACGCCGAGGGTGTAGGGCGGCACCGGCAGGTCGCGCTCCGGCAACTGGAGCGGCGCGCAGTTCTCCACCGCGTGGTTCAGCCGCTGGTCCGCCGTGTCGGTACGCAGGGTCGCCGCGATCTCGGCGGTGGTCACCACGCCGTCGTGCCGGACGCGGACGCCGGCGTTGCCCTGCCGCTCGGCGCGGTCGAGCAGGCCGGTCAGCAGCGGGCCTGCCGGATAGCCGGGGGCCGTCCAGTTCCGGGTCTTGCCGGCCCTCGTGACCGGTCGGCTGATCCGTCCGTTGGCACCGACCTGCCGCGCGACGGTGTGCAGGACGTTCCGGAACTCGTCACCGACCTGCTCGAGGGTCTGCGCGAGGGTGACCAGGCGGTCCGGGTCCGCACCGACGGAGGCATGGGCCGCGCGGACCTTCGCCAGCGACGGTTCCGGCCAGTACCGGCGGGACTGCTGCCCGGTCTGGCGGCGGCTCGCCCGCGTCGTGGTCTTCCACAGGTGATCCGCATCCGCGACGATCACGCTGCCGTCGGAGAACTCCACCTCGTAGCAGGGCCGGCCGTACATGACGTCGAAGGCTGCGGTGACCGAGGTCGGCGTGCCGTCGGCCGCCAGCAGGCGGTCGCCGACCGTGACCTCGCCCATCGTGGTCCAGCCGTCGGGGGTGGGGAGCGGCGTGTCGAGGGCGAGCGCCTTTCCAAGGCCCGGCCGGCCGGCCACGATGATGAGCTGGCCGGCGTGCAGACCGTTGAGCAGTCGGTCCAGGTCGGTGAACCCGGTGGGTACACCGGTCATCATGCCGCCCTGCGCGCCGACCGCCTCGATCTCGTCGAGCGTCGGCTGGAGCATGTCGGCGAGCACCGCGAAGTCCTCGCTGACCCGGCGCTCCGTGACGTCGTACACGGCCTGCTGGGCGAGGTCGACGACGTCGTCGACGTCGCGGCTGCCGCCGCTGTTCGTGCCGTAGCCGAGCTGCACGATCTTCGTGCCGGCCTCGACCAGGCGGCGCAGCACGGCGCGCTCGCTCACGATCCGGGCGTAGTAGGCGGCGTTGGCGGCGGTGGGAACGCTCGCGATGAGGGTGTGCAGGTAGGGGGCACCGCCGATCCGCACCAGGTCGCCGGAGTCGGCGAGCGCGGCGGCCACGGTGATCGAGTCGGCCGGCTCGCCGCGCCCGTAGATCTCCAGGATCGTGTCGAAGATCGTGGCGTGCACCGGCCGGTAGAAGTCGTTGGTCTTGAGGATCTCGACGACGTCGGCGATGGCGTCCTTGGAGAGCAGCATGCCGCCGAGCACGCACTGTTCGGCGGCGACGTCCTGCGGTGGGGTCTTGTCGAACTGGCCGTCGCGCTGCGCCGGCGCGCCCTGCTGCTGCCCGCCGGAGCGCGGCTCCGCGCGCATGTCGTCGGTGACCGACACGGTCCCCCCTCCACGCCGTCGGATCCTCGTCCCAAGCTTCACCGCCGGGTACGACACTCCGACCTGCCGGTCGATCGGGGGTCATCGCGCGGCCGGTCGGTGGCCAACCATACGGAAACCGAGGTCAGCCCCTCAACAGCACCGGTGGACGAGCCTCGGGACAACCTGTGGACGCGGGTGGGCGTGCATGTGCGCAGCGTGTGCACAGGTTGTGGACAACGGTTGGGGAATTCTGCCCGACCATGGCTCTGACCTGGGAAAACGTTGTCCCCACCCTGTGGAGGAGAATATTTTGGTCAGACTGTGGCCTCATTCGTCCCGTACTATCTCCCCCAACGGCTACACCTGCACAGCGGATTGCGCTTTCGGTTGAGAAGGGTCACGCTCCGGCCGTGAGACACCTGGACTGGGGACGCGGAGAGGATGGTCCGCGCGAGCGACAAACGGTCGCTCCCTGGGACTATCCCGCCGATCCGCGTCCGGCAGACCGGTACGGGTCCGATGGTTACCGCACCCCGAGCCGTCGGCGGGCGATCGAACGCGGCCAGCAGGAGCCCGTCGAGGCGTACCTTCCGCGGTGGGCCCTGGAGTCCGGCGTACGCAGCGCGGACGGTGGCGGCCGGCACGCGGCCCCGGACGACGACGAGGACGACTACGAGGCGGAGCGGCCGTGGTCGGGGGGTCGGAGCACCGAGACGACGAGCACCTGGCGGCGGCCCAGCGAGACGAGTTGGCGTGAGGTTCCCGCGATCGGTGCCGCGCCGGAGTCGGACCACACCCGCGAGTGGACGTTCGACCGCCCCCAGGAGCAGGGATACGTGGGCAGCCGGCGGGCCGACGACGATCCGGTGTCCGGGGTCGCGGGTCCGCAGAGCCGTCCCCGGCGGTCGCCCTCGCGCCGGCCGCAGGTGGTCTGGTCGGGACTGGAGGACGCCGGCGAGGTGACCGGCGAGGTCGGTGAGGTGGAGCGCCCGACGCGGAGGAGCCGCCGGGGGGCGGAGTCGCGTCCGGCGGTGGATCCCTGGGACCGGGAGGCGCGCCGGTCCGTCGAGCCGGAGACCGAGGCGGATGTGCCGGCGGTGGACCCGTGGGACGCCTCCGGTGTGTACGCGTGGCAGTCGACCGGTGAGGTCGACCGCTGGGACGGTTCGGTGGGCGCGTCCCGCTGGGACCGGGCCGACGACACGGGCCAGTGGGACCGACCTGACGACACCGGCCAGTGGTACCAGCCGGACGCCACCGGTCAGTGGGACCGGCACGTCGACGACGTCGGGTGGGACCGGGGCGTCTCGCCTCGCTCGGGCGGTGGCGGCACGCGGGGCGGGTCCGATCGGGACGGTCAGGGCGAGGGCTTCTGGTCGGGCACGCGGCTGGCCGGTGACGATCCGCGGTGGATGGATCCGCCCGCGTCGGCTCCGCGTTCGCCGGTTGTCGCCTACACCGCTCCCCGTCCGCGTACGTCGCCGCGTCCCCGCGGGGAGCCGGCGGGTCCCGCGCGCGGGGCGTCGGCCGGCGCGGTACGCCGGCGGATCGAGTCGGTGGGTACGGGCACGTGGTCCCGCCGTCTGGAGGAGGACCTGCTCGACCCCGATCCGGGTGGGCCGTGGCGGCCGTTGCTGTACACCGCCGCCTGTTACCTGTTGCCGGCGATGGTCGTGTTCGTGTGGTTGCTGACGCTGGACGGTCAGGCGCCGGCGGGTTGCGTCACCGACATCAGTGGTGGGGGCTGCGATTCACCGCGGTCGCGGGCGCTGGGCTCGCTGGCGGAGGCGATGCCGCGGCTGGGACTGGCGTTGGCGAGCAGCCTGGTGGTCGCGCTGCTGCTGCGTCGGGTCGGTACGACATGGCGGTCGGTGACCGTGGCGTTGGCGGCGGCGGTGGTGGGCGGTGGGCTGTCCACGGTGATGATCAGCGCGGTGACGGGCCAGCCGATCGGCTGACGGGCTCCGGAGATCCCGCACGCCGGACGGGTCCGGCACGGCGTACACGGAACAGCGAACAGGGCCCGCACCATGTGGTGCGGGCCCTGTCGGTGGTGCTGGTGGGTGTCAGCCCTGAACGACGTTGAGGTCGAACGTGGCGGACACCTCGGGGTGCAGCTTGATCTTCACCGGGTAGGTGCCGGTCGACTTGATGTGACCGGGCAGCTCCAGCCGACGGCGGTCGAGCGCGGGGCCACCGGCCGCCTTGACGGCGTCGACGACCTCGGCCGGGGTGACCGAGCCGAAGAGCCGGCCACCGTCGCCGGCGCGGGCCTTCAGGCTGACCTTGAGGCCCTCGAGCTGGCCCTTGACCTCGTTGGCGTGCCCGAGGTCGCGGATCTCCCGCGCGGAACGGGCCCGCTTGATGGAGGTGACCTGCTTCTCCGCACCCTTGGTCCACGTGATGGCGAAGCCCTGCGGGAGCAGGTAGTTACGGCCGTAGCCGTTCTTCACCTCGACGATGTCGCCGGGGGTCCCGAGGCCGGACACCTCCTGAGTCAGGATGATCTTCATGTCGGTGCCTCCTCTCAGCGGGCCGTGGCGGTGTACGGCAGGAGCGCCATCTCACGGGCGTTCTTGACCGCACGGGCGATCTGCCGCTGCTGCTGCGAGGTCACGCCGGTCACCCGCCGAGCGCGGATCTTGCCGCGGTCGGAGATGAACTTCCGCAGCAGGGCGGTGTCCTTGTAATCGATGTAGGTGATCCCGTCCTTGTCGAGCGGGTTCACCTTCTTCTTCGGCTTGCGAAGTGCCGCAGCCTTGGCCATTGACCTTGCTCCTGGTTTGCGATCGCGGGCGCTCGGCGCCATTAGAACGGGGGCTCCTCGTCAAAGTTGCCGCCCGAACCACCGCGCGAGGGAGCCGGCGCAGCCGAGGCCCAGGGGTCGTCGAAGTTGCCTCCGCCGCCACCCTGAGCGCCGCCGCCACCACCGGAGCCGAAGCCACCGCCGCCGCCACCGGAGCGCGACATCTTCTGCACCTTCGCCGTGGCGTAGCGCAGCGACGGGCCGATCTCGTCGACCTCGAGCTCGATGACGGTGCGCTTCTCACCCTCGCGGGTCTCGTACGACCGCTGACGCAGTCGACCCGAGACGATCACGCGGGCGCCCCGCTGGAGCGACTCGGCGACGTGCTCCGCCGCCTGCCGCCACACGGTGCAGGCCAGGAAGAGCGGCTCGCCGTCCTTCCATTCGTTGGTGGTCTTGTCCATGAACCGGGGCGTCGAAGCGACCCGGAACTTGGCGACCGCCGCACCGGACGGGGTGAACCGCAACTCGGGGTCATCGGTCAGATTGCCGATGACCGTGATGGTGGTGTCTCCTGCCATGACCATCTCCTCGCGCACTCATCGTTCCGCCGTACAGACTCTCAGAGCCGTGTGACAGTGCCGATGAGGCTGATCCGGGCGAACCGGGGTTTGGATGCTCAGCGCATCTCGGACGCTTAGCGCATCTCCGGCCGGATGACCTTGGTGCGCAGCACGGACTCGTTGAGCCGCAGCTGACGGTCCAGCTCGGCCACCGCCGCAGGCGTCGCCTGCAGGTCGATGACGGCGTAGATGCCCTCGGCCTTCTTGTTGATCTCGTACGCGAGGCGCCGGCGGCCCCACACATCGGTCTTCTCGACCGAGCCACCCGCGGTCCGGATCACGTTCAGGTACGTGTCGAGCGACGGGGCGACGGTGCGTTCCTCGAGGCTGGAGTCGAGGATCACCATGATCTCGTAATGACGCAAGACGTGCTCACCTCCTGTGGGCTAGGCGGCCACGGTCCTTCCGTGGCAGGAGGTCGTGCGTCGTGGCCCGCGCCGGTTGTCGGGGGGACCCGGCCGGACGCGGACAACCGGACCAGAATACCCGGTCCGGACGATCATGCCCGCGCAGGTGGGCGTCCGGACCGGGACGGGCGACGAGGTGGTGCCCGGAACGCGCGGCGACGGGGGCCCGCCTCGACGTCGCTGTCGATGCGAGCCCCCGTGTCACGAGGCCGCGGGGCGTCCCGTCCGCATTCCTTGGGTGGGACCTGGGGAGGAACGACCACACCGATGAGGTTGGACCGAGGACGCCCCGCGGAGCTTTATCATGTTGTGATTCGACACTATCCCGACTCTTGTCACCTTGTCGGAGAAACCGGAAAATCGCAGACAAAGTTTTTCCGCGTCCGTGTCCGGCGGGGCCGACCCCGCCGCGCCGGGCCGCGCGGCGGGGGGCCGTCTCGTGGCTCGGTCCACCGTCCCGTGCAAACGGGCGAGCCCGCGACCATCCCGGTACGGCTGACCGTCGATCCCACCTCCTCAACGAGCGCGGGCCCTCGCCGGTGACGGATCCCCTCGGCGGTCGCGCCGCCCTCGACCCTTTCGTCGGGGACGCGACGTAGGCTCCCCTGCATGCGTATCGGAGCACACGTCGATTCGTCCGACCCACTGGCGGAGGCGAGCGCCAGAGCGGCCGAGGCCGTGCAGTTCTTCCTCTCCGACCCGCAGGGGTGGAAGGCCCCGAAACCCCGTGCGGACGCGGACCTGCTGCGGGCCGCCGAGGTCGACCTGTACGTCCACGCGCCGTACGTCATCAACGTGGCCACGTTGAACAACCGGATCCGGATTCCCAGCCGCAAGCTTCTGCTGGCGCACGCCCAGGCGGCCGCCGCCATCGGCGCCAAGGGGCTCATCGTGCACGGCGGGCACGTCAACGCCGGGGACGACCCGGCGGTCGGGTTCGACAACTGGCGCAAGACCTTCGCGTACGCCGCCGACTCGGGCGGCTTCGGCGTACCGATCCTGATCGAGAACACCGCCGGCGGCGACAACGCGTGCGCCCGGCGGCTCGACGCCCTCGCCCGGCTGTGGGACGCCCTGGGCGACCACGAGGTGGGCTTCTGCCTCGACACGTGCCACGCCCACGCCGGCGGTGAGGACCTGCTGGGTCTCGTCGACCGGGTCAAGGCGGTCACCGGCCGAATCGACCTGGTGCACGCCAACAACTCCAAGGGCGCGTTCAACTCGGGTCAGGACCGGCACGACAACCTCGACGGCGGCACGATCGACCCGGACCTGGTGGTGGCGGTGATCCGCGCGGCGGACGCACCGGTCGTCGTGGAGACCCCGGGCGGGGTCGACGGGCAGGGCGCCGACATCGCCTTCCTCCGCGAGCGGCTCGGTGCGGAGATCCGCACGGCATGACCACCGACCAGTCCGCGTCCGGCGGACCGCAGCCCGGCCGCCGCAAGACCTCCGCAACCGGGACGCCCGACGCCGGGAAGACCGACTCCGAGAACACCGGCTCCGAGAACACCGACGCCTCCCCGGACGCCGACGCCACCACCGACCGGCCCGGAGCCGCGACGCGGGCCGACGCGACCGGGGGCGGGAAAGCTGCCGCGAAGCCCGGCGCGAAGCCTGGGTCAGAGCCCACCACCGGGAACGACGCCGGCAAGGCCGGGGCCAGCGCGGGCGACGCCGGCAAGGCCGGGACCGTGAAGGCGGACGAGAGCGGGGCCGGAGAGACCGGCAAGGCCAGGGCCACCACGAAGACCGGCGACGGTACGGAGAAGGACGACCCCTTCGCCGCCTTCGCGCCCGCTCCGGAGCCGGTACCGACGCGACCGCGACAGGTGGCGCGGCACGTCGGCCGGGTGCTGACGCACGAGTGGACGTTGGCGAGCCTCGGCGCGCTGGTGCTGGCCGTGCTGATGACGTGGCCGACGCTGCGGTACCCGCTCTACACGCTGCCGCAGGACTACTGGGACCCGAGCCTCCAGGCCTGGCAGATGGCCTGGTCGGGGCACATTCTGCTGACCAACCCCGCCAACCTGTGGCAGTCCAACGCGTTCTTCCCGGAGCCGTGGAGCTTCGCCTTCTCCGACACCCTGCTCGGGTACGCCCCGGCCGGCATGATCGGCAGCGGCCCCGAGGCGGCCGTACTCCGGTACAACATCATGTTCGTGCTGGCACACGCCCTGGCCACGCTCGGGGCGTACGCCCTGGCGCGCCAACTGGGCGCGGGCCGGATCGGCGCGGCGGTCGCCGGGGTGAGCTACGCCTACGCGCCCTGGCTGCTCGCCCAGGCCGGCCACCTGCACGTGGTCTCCAACGGCGGCATCCCGCTCGCCCTGGCGATGCTGGCCCGGGGGCACGGCTGGTCGCTGCGCCACGGCTACCGGCCGGAGCGCCGCCACGACGGGTGGGTCTACACCGGCTGGTTGGTGGCCGCCTGGCAGCTCAGCCTGGGCTTCGGCATCGGCCTGCCGTTCGCGTACTTCCTGGGTGGGACCGTGCTGGTCGCGGCCGTGACGTGGTGCCTGCGGCGGTGGGTCGTCCGGCCGGTGCAGCGGCCGTTCGGTGTCCGGCTGCTGACCGCGGACCTGGTCGGCGGGGCGCTCTTCGCGGGCGTCGGCGTGCTGCTGGCAATCCCGTACTTCAAGGTCGCGGAGCTGCACCCGCAGGCGCAACGCACGGTCGGCGACATCGACCTGTTCTCGCCCCCGGCCAGCGGGTTCCTCACCGCGCCGGCCGAGTCGAGGGTGTGGGGCGGGCTGCACGAGGGGGCGCGGGCGGCACTGCCGTGGCACCCGGAGATGACCCTGCTCCCCGGCTACGTCCTGTACGCGCTCGCCGCCGGTGGCCTGTTCTTCTCGGTGTGGCGGCTGCGACACCGGCTGCTGCTCCTCGCCGGTGTCCTGGTGAGCATGGTGCTCTCCATGGGTACGCAGTTCTTCGACGGCACGTTCACCTACGTGCCGCTCTTCGAGCACCTGCCCGGGTGGAACGGCCTGCGCACGCCGGGACGGCTGATGCTGTGGACGACCCTGTTCCTCGGTCTGCTGGCGGCCGGCGCGGTGAGCGCGTTCTCCCAGCGGGTCCGGGAGATCTCCGCCGAACGCATCCCCTCCTGGCCGAGCCCGTGGCTGCGGCTGGCCACGCTGGTGCCGCTGCTGCTGGTCGTCGCCGAGGGGCTCAACGCCACGCCGCACCCCGTGGTGCCGGCCCAGCCCGCCGCCATGCGCGCCGTGGACGGTCCGCTGCTGGTGCTGCCGAGCAGTCAGAACCTCGACCAGCCGGTGATGCTCTGGTCCACCACCCACTTCCAGGACATCGTGAACGGCGGCAGCGGCTTCACCCCGGACCGGCTCGAGGACGTGCGCCGGGTGACGATCGCCTTCCCCGACCAGACCAGCGTCGACTACCTGCGCATCCTCGGTGTCCGCCAGGTGCTGGTGATGCGCGACCAGGTCGCCGGCACGCCGTGGGAGATCAGCATCGACGCGCCGGTCGACGGGTTGGGCATCACCCGCGAGGAGATCGGTGAGGTGGTCGTCTACCGGCTCTGAGCCGGCTGGGCGGTGACCGGCGCGGGCGCCGGCTCTCCGGCGGTGGCGCGATCACGCCATCGCCGGAGCCAGCCCACGTCCGGTGCGCCGTCGAGCACACCGCCGTCCGGGTCGTCGTCGTACGTGGCGCGTACCGCGTCGTCCTCGGGGTGCAGGATCTCCCGCACGACCAGCACGCAGAGCACCACCACGGTGCCGAGCCGGAGCGTCGCGGCCAGCACGAAGACGCCCTCGGGGAAGACCGGACGGCTGGTCGCCGCGCCGAGCAGTTCCCCGTAGAAGGCCGCGAAGTAGCAGATCTCGGCGACCTGCCAGGCGAGGAACGCCCCCCACTTCGGGCGGGCGAGCACCACCAGCGGCAGCAGCCAGAGCACGAACTGCTGCGACCACACCTTGCTGAAGATCAGGAACGCGGCCACCACCAGGAACGCGAGCTGGGCGAGGCGCGGGCGGCGCGGCGCCCGCAGCGCCAGCGCGGCCACGCCGAGGCAGGCCAGCCCGAACAGGGCGTACGACAGGTTGTTGAGCGCCGTGATGTTGGCATTGAGCCATTCGAAGGGCCCGAGGTCCCCGGGGGCCGTGCCGCCCGTCTTCCCGTCGAGGTAGCGGCCGATGTACCAGAGGGTGCCCCAGTCGATCGGCCGCTCGGTGTTCAGCTCGAAGAAGCGGTCCCAGTTCTCCCGGTAGTTCACGGCGGCGTGCAGGTTCACCAGGACCAGTGACACCACGGCGGCGCCGACGGCGGTCAGGGCGGCGCGCATCCGGCCGGCCCGCAGGGCCAGCACCAGGATCGGGCCGAGGATGAACAGCGGCCACATCTTCGCCGCACCGGCCAGACCGAGCAGCAGACCGGCCACGAGGGGTCTTCTGCGCGCCCAGGCGAACAACCCGAACGCGGCGAGCCCGATGGCGAGGAGGTCCCAGTTGACGGTGGCGGTGAGCAGCAGCGCGGGTGCGAGGGCGAAGAGTGCGGCGTCCCATGGTCGTCGGCGGCGCAGCGCGAGGAGCACGGCGACGGTCGCCACCGCGAGCGCACCGAGGACCAGGGCGTTGAGGTTGTAGAACCACTGGCCCTGGTTGAGCGACGGGTCGTCGGTCCCGAGGGCGTGCACCGGCAGGCCGAGCGCGCCCATGAAGTACCCGGTGAGCACCGGGTACTCGACCGGGTGGTCGCGGTAGGGGACCTTGCCCTCGTTGAGGCCCTCGGCGTAGTAGAGCGCCAGCACGTCGGTGTAGCAGAACCGGGTGTACTGCACATTGTTCTGCCAGGCGCCGTCCTGGCAGGGCGACTTCTGCACCCAGTGCAGGGCGAGGGTCAGGCAGACCAGGGCCAGGACGATCCGGGTGGCCGTCCAGAACCGCCGCTGGAGGCCGGCGGGCCGGTCGAGGGCGACCGCGTGGTCACCCAGCGGGCCACCGATCACCCCGGACACCCCACGGACGAAGTCGTCGGACCGGGACGGGTGGTCGGGGGCACCGGCGTCGTCGATGCCGCGCGTCGGCTTCGTGCTCATGAGGGTGCATCCTGCCGTACGCCGGGGGTCCGCGTCCCGTCCCGACGCGAACATCGCGGTACGCGAAAAGCCGCCGGCGGCCGAAGCTGCTGCTCCGGCCGCCGGCGGCGTTCGTCGATCAGTCCCGTATCCGGGGTGTGATGCTGGGCAGGATGCCCTCTCCGCCGCCGCCCCCTCCGGGATCGGTCGGCTCGGTCGGGACCTGGCCGCCGTTGTTGCCACCACCGTTGTTGTTGCCGTTACCGCCCGGGCAGAACAGGTCCAGTGGCCCGCAGTTGGGCTGCTGCCCCGGCTGGCCGCCCGGCGGCGGGGGCGGCGGCGCGGGGGCCTCGCCGTTGCCGGCCTTGTCGTCGCCGATGCCGGCGATGCTGGGCAGGTCGTACTTCTCCTTGCCGTCCAGCGCCGCGTCCATGTAGCGCTTCCAGAGCTTCGCCGGGAAGCTGCTGCCGCCGATGTCCTTGCCGTTCTTGTCGATGATCTGCGGCTTCTTCGTGTCCCGGCTGCCGATCCAGACCGCGGTGGCGACGTGCTTGTCGTAGCCGACCATCCAGGCGTGCGCGTTACGTGGAGTGCCGTTGTGCTCCCAGGTACCGGTCTTGCCGGCGGCGTCGTGCCCGTCCAGCGAGGCGCCGTTCTTCTCCGGAATCTGCTTGAGCACGGCGGTCACCTCGCGGGCCACCTCGGCCTTGATCCGCTGCTGTCCCTTGAGCTTCTCACCGGTCCCCGGCACCTTGTCCCACTTGCCGGTCTCCTTGTTCTGCTTCTCGACCTTGAGGACGAAGTGGGCCTTGTTGTACACGCCGTCGTTCGCCAGCGTGGCCAGGCCGTTGGCGTGGTCGAGCACGGTGATCGGGTACTGACCGAACCCGACCACCCGGTCGAACTTGCTCGGAGCCAGGTCCTTGGAGTCTTCCTTGACCAGGTTGTACGGCTTGGGCGGGTCGACCGTCCACATGGTGCTGACGCCGGCCTTCTTGGCCATCTCGACGACCTTGTGCGCGCCGATCTCCTCGGCCACGTGGAAGAACGGCACGTTGTACGACTTGATCGTCGATTCCTCCAGCGTGCAGGACTTGTTGCACGTCTTGGTCACGTCGCGACCGGCGTTCTGGATCTCCGTGGCGTACCCCTCGGGCTTGAACGGGGTCGCGTCCCAGCGCGACTTCACCGAGATGTCGGCGTCGATCGCCGCGGCGAGGGTGTAGACCTTGAACGACGAGCCCGGCGGATGGCCACCGACGATGTCGCCGTTGGCGTTGGTGTTCTTGCCGGCGTAGTCGAAGTCGGCGCCGCTGTCACCGCCGTAGTAGGCGAGCACCCGACCGGTCTTCGGCTCGATCGAGACCGCCGCCGACATCAGGTTCTTCGGCTGGCCCTCGAGGACCGAGCCCTTGCGGTCCGGCTGGGCGGCTGCCTCCAGCGCGGCCTGCATCTTCGGGTTGATGGTGGTCGTGATCCGGTAACCACCCTCGCGCAGTTCGTCCACGCAGGTGGGCTTGCCGGCCGCGCCGGAGTCGGAGCAGATGCCCCACTGCTCCATCTCCTGCCGGACATAGTTGATCACGTTGCCGCGCGGCGACTTCACACCGAAGCCGTTGCTGTCCTTGGGTGCAAGGACCTTCGGGTACGCGGTCGGGCGCGCCGGCCGGCCGGGGGCGTCCAGCCAGCCCTCCTCGACCATGCCGTTGATGACGTAGTTCCAGCGGTCCTGGGCCTCCTGCGGGTTGACCGCCGGGTCGTAGCCCTTGTGGGTGGGGCTGGGCACCGGCTGCTTGATCAGCGCGGCGAGCACCGCGCCCTCGGCGGGCGTCAGGTTCTTCGCCGGCTTGTTGAAGTAGGTGTTCGCCGCCGCCTCGATGCCGTACGCGCCGCGCCCGAAGTAGATCACGTTGAGGTAGTTCTGCATGATTTCTTCTTTGGACTGCTCGTCGGTCAGCTTGGAGGCGAGGATCGCCTCCTTCACCTTCCGTCCGTAACTGTCGTCCTTGAGGTTCTCGAACGCGTTGCGGGCGTACTGCTGGGTGATCGTCGACGCGCCCTGCTTGTCGCCGCCGGAGAGGTTGTTCCACGCGGCCCGGGCGATGCCCTTGTAGTCGACGCCGGAGTGCCGGTAGAAGTTCCTGTCCTCGGCGGCGGCGACCGCGTCGCGCACGTGCGGGGGGATCTGGTCGATGGTGACGAAGATGCGGTTCTCGTTGCCCAGCTTCGCCACCGGGGTCTTGCCGTCCGACGTGTAGACGGTGGTGGAGAGCGGCAGCGGGATCTCGTTCGGCAGCACCACGGTCGTCGAGTAGTACGTGAAGCCGACGACGCCCATGCCGGCGAGCATGATGAACACGGCGAACCCGGCGATCAGCATGTTGACGCGCTTGCGCTTCTTCGCCCGGGCGACCGCGTTCGGGTCGCCAGCGCCACGCGCACCGCGACCGGGGCCGGTCGGCCCACCGGGCCCACCGGGGCCACCGAAGGCGGGCGAGACGGCGGCCCGGGCCACCGAGGCCCGACCGCCGACCGCCGCCGACCCGACGCTCGCCCGACCGGCGGACGCGGCACCGACGGAGGCGGCGCCCACCGCGGCGGCACCGACCGTGGCCCGACCGGCCGGTCCACCCGGTGCCGGGGACACCGGCACCGACGCGCGACCCGCGCCCGCCCGACCAGCTGCGGCACCGGGTGCCGGGGAGACCGGCACGGACGCGCGACCCGGACCGGCGCGACCGACCGAAGCGGAACCGGCGGCGCCCCGGGCGGGCACCGAGGCGGAGCCGCCGACGGAGGCGCGGCCGCCGGAGGCGGCGCGGGGCGCGACCGAGGCACGGCCGGCCCCCTCCGAAGCCGCCGACCAGCCGTTTCCGTGCCCGTCGCCACCGGAGCGGCGGTACGCGTCGTCGGCCTGCCCGGGGTCACCGTGCTGGCCCGGAATCTGGGCCCGCCCACGCGGGGAACTGGGATCGCCGTACGAGTTCATTCCTCACACCCTGCCGGTCGCGGTGGAGCGCGGTTGCGCGGCCACCGGGTTGCCGTGAGTTGAGACACCTGTCACTGCCGCATCGACGTGCCGGAGCATAGGTGTCAGTTCTGAATCAATCGGGCTAATCAGACCAACGAGCCGTCGGTCGACCCGGGCGTGCGTACGCCGGCCGGGATCAGCCGATCGAGCTGGGATCACCGTTGAGCCTCTCGCCTTCGCCGTCCGACGGACGCCGCCGAGGCGGCCGTGCCGCTCGCCACGCCCTGGTCCGGCCCGTCCTCGGCCAGCCCGTCCCGCCCGAGCAGGTACTGCTCGACGAGATGGTTCCAGTCACAGCCGAGGCACACCTCCACCACGAAGACCTGGAACTCACGCAGCGTCATTGCCAACACGGGCAACTCCGCCACGGTCCGGGCCTGGCCCGCGGACTGCCTGAGTTCGTCCCCGTAAATGTAGTGGACGTGCGTCAGGTTCTCGCTCCGACAGATCGGACACCGCTGGTCGGTCGGCTCGCCGTGGAACCGCGCAGCGTTCTTCAGGTACGGCGAGGCGTCGCAGACGTCGTAGGTGCCGACCCGGCCGGCGAGGAGCTCACGCAGCACCGCTCGCTTCTGGAGCGAGTAGTCGACGACCTGGCGCTGCGTACGCATGCGGGAAAGGGTACGCGGTCTCGTTCGGTGAGGCGACCATGGTCACGATGCGTGATCGGAAGACCCCGGAACCGGGGTTTGCCCTGATCACCGTGATCCGCTAGCGTGCGATGTATCGGTCCGATACATCGCGGCGGTTAGCACTCCGCGCACAGGGTAAAGGAAGGATGGCCAGTGCTCGAACTCGCCATCCTGGGCCTGCTGCAGGAGGCTCCGATGCACGGCTACGAGCTGCGCAAGGAGCTCACCGCCAAGCTCGGCGCGATCCGGGCGGCCATCAGCTACGGCTCGCTCTATCCGACCCTGCGCAGGTTGCAGGCGGCGGGGTGGATCGCCGAGGCCGCCGAGACGCCCGCCACTGCCGAGGAGGTTCCCGCACTGACCAGCCGGCGAGGCCGGGTGGTCTACACAATCACCGCGGAGGGCAAGGAACGCTTCGCGCAACTGATTGCACAGGCGGGACCCGAGACGTACGACGACACGGGCTTCGGCGTGCACTTCGCGTTCTTCGCCCGGACCGACCAGGCGACCCGCCTCCGCATTCTGGAGGGTCGCCGCCGAAAGATAGAGGAGCGTCGCGAAGGGCTTCGCGACGTGCTCGGCCGCGCGGCCGAGCGCCTCGACGCGTACACCCTGGAACTGCAGCGCCACGGCTTGGACGCCTGTGAGCGCGAGGTCCGCTGGCTGGAGGAGCTCATCGCCAACGAGCGCTCCGGCCGTGCCCCGACAGTCCCGCAACCCGGGACGGCCGGTGGCCGACGAGACAACACCAGCCCGCCTCCGCCTGGAGAGACCAGGAATGAGCGGCCGTGACAGAGAAGAAGGAGGCAGACGCTATGGGCTCCGTCCGCGTCGCCATCGTCGGTGTGGGTAACTGCGCCTCGTCCCTCGTGCAGGGCGTCGAGTACTACCGGACCGCCGACCCCAACGACCGGGTCCCGGGTCTCATGCACGTCACCTTCGGCGACTATCACGTCTCGGACGTGCAGTTCGTCGCGGCGTTCGATGTCGACGCCAAGAAGGTGGGCATGGACCTCGCGGAGGCGATCGTCGCCAGCGAGAACAACACCATCAAGCTCTGCGACGTACCGCCGACCGGCGTGACCGTGCAGCGCGGCCCGACCTTCGACGGCCTCGGCCAGTACTACCGCGAGATCGTCGAGGAGTCCGACGCCACGCCGGTCGACGTGGCGCAGGCGCTGCGCGACGCGCAGGTCGACGTCGTCGTCTCCTACCTGCCGGTGGGCTCGGAGCAGGCCGACAAGTTCTACGCCCAGGCCGCGATCGACGCCGGCTGCGCGTTCGTCAACGCCCTGCCGGTCTTCATCGCCTCCGACCCCGAGTGGGCGAAGAAGTTCGAGGACGCGGGCCTGCCGATCGTCGGTGACGACATCAAGAGCCAGGTCGGCGCCACCATCGTGCACCGCGCGCTGGCGAAGCTCTTCGAGGACCGCGGTGTCGAGCTGCTGCGCACGTACCAGCTCAACTTCGGCGGCAACATGGACTTCATGAACATGCTGGAGCGCAACCGCCTGGTCTCGAAGAAGATCTCGAAGACCCAGTCGGTGACCTCCCAGATCCCGCACGAGATGAGCAAGAGCGACGTGCACATCGGTCCGTCGGACCACGTGCCGTGGCTGGACGACCGCAAGTGGGCGTACATCCGCCTGGAGGGTCGCTCGTTCGGTGACACCCCCCTCAACGCCGAGCTCAAGCTCGAGGTGTGGGACTCGCCGAACTCGGCCGGCGTCATCATCGACGCGGTCCGCGCCGCGAAGATCGCGCTCGACCGCAAGATCGGTGGCCCGATCCTGTCGGCCTCGTCGTACTTCATGAAGTCCCCGCCGGTGCAGTACGCCGACCACGACGCGCACGCCGCCGTCGAGTCCTTCATCAAGGGCGACATCGAGCGCTGACGCGCCGCAGCATCGTCGAAGGCCGGGTCCCGCGTGGGACCCGGCCTTCGACGTCGGTTCAGGCCGACATCTCCAGGTACGGCGACAGCCGCAGCGCCAACTCCTCGGCGGAGTCGACCTCGCCACTGGTCAGCGCGTCGGTCAGCGCCATACGTTCCTTCGCCGGCATGTTCAGGACGAACCCGGAACGTTCCAGGCGGACGTCCGCTGCCGTCCAGGCGAGACTGGCGTTCCACATGTCCAGCGGACGCCAGACCATGATCGCGTGCAGGAGAGCCGCCGCCTGGTCCAGCGGTGTCGGATAGACCCGACCCTGCAACAGATGGGCGTGGGGCCGCGCGGCCGAGGCGAAGAGGATCCCACCGTCGCGCACGATCGTTCGGGACGCTGTGCTACCAGCGAGCAGGAGCAGCAGGTCCTCCGCATCCGGCCAGGACCGGGTCACCGGTCGCCCAACATCTCGTAGAACTCGGCGTTACGCTCACGAACCCGCTGGGCGGCCTGACGGGTCCACTCGTCGCGCTCGTGCCGATCCAGGTACGCCTGAACCGCCACCTCGACCGTCTTGTGCATCGAGCGGTGCTCCGCCTCGGCGAGTTCCTTGAGGCGCTGCTCGACCTCGGGCTTCAGGTTCAGGGTGAAGGCCATACCAGAGTTGTATAACTCGTCCGTCCGCACGTCAACCGCCCGACCAGGCGCGCCTCAGGGCCACCCCGGCCTCCAGTTCCAGCAGCTTGACCTTGCGGTCCAGGCCACCGCCGAAGCCGACCAGCTTCCCGCCGGCCCCGACGATCCGGTGGCAGGGCACCAGCACCGGGATCGGGTTGCGGTTGCAGGCCACCCCGACGGCCCGCGCGGCTCCCGGGTCACCCACCTCACGGGCCACCTCGCCGTACGTGAGCGTCTCCCCGTACGGGATTCGGGTCATCGCCGCCCACACCGCCCGCTCGAAGTCGGAGCCGCGCGGCGCTCCGAGCGGCACGGAGAAGTCGGTCAGGTCACCCGCGAAGTAGGCCCGCAGCTCTGCCGCCGCCTGTGCCGACACCGCGTCCATCGGCTCGTCGGCGGCTCCCTCGACCCGGCCGAAGTGCGCCCCACGCACCGCCGCTTCGTCGGTGGCCACCGAGAACTCACCGATCGGCGACTCCAGCACAGTCCAACGCATGCACCCATTGTCGCCGATCGGACGGGCGCTCAGAGCAGGGTGATCCCGAGCAGCAGGGAGCCGGCGCTCAGGCTCGCGCCACCGACGACGGTGAGCCAGATCAGCCTGTTGGGCTTCGTGTCGGACGGTCGGACGACCGACAGGAAGAACCCGAGCGGCATCAGGATCGGCGCGGCTACCAGCAGGGTCCGGATGAGGGTACGGGTGCCGTCGGACGCGTCGGCCTGGTCGACGTACGGCAGCACGGCGAGCGCGAAGAGCACCAGCACCCCGGCGTGGGCGTGCCCGGCCGTCCACAGGCCGCGACGTACCGGGTTGTCCAGGTAACCGGCCTTGCGCCGGGCCAGGTGCATGAGCAGGGTCAGCCCGCCGTACGCGATGGTCACCACGGTGACCAGCAGGATGCCGGCCGTGGTCAGGGTTGCCGAAGACATGGGGACACCTCCGTCTTGTCAATGACAAGATTGCGTGACCCGGCCGAACTTGTCAATGACTAGATCTCGCCCATGGGCAAGGATTCCGGACGTCCGAGCGTCTGAGTTGTCGGAGGTGGACGGTGACGGAGGGAACCGACCGGGAGTTCACCTCGTTCGTCAACGAACGGGGTGGCGCCCTGCTGCGCGTCGCGTACGCCCTCACGGGCAACCAGCACGGCGCGGAGGACCTGCTCCAGAGCGCGCTCGCCAAGGCGTACGCGCGCTGGACCCGGATCCGGGGTGACGCCGAGCCCTATGTCCGGCGGATCCTCTACCACGACCAGGTCTCCGGCTGGCGCCGGCGGGCCCGCCGGCCGGAGGTACCCGTCGCCGTCCTGCCCGAGCGGGCCGGCGTCCGGGACAGTGGGCAGGATGCCGACCTGCGGCTGCTGCTCCGCGACGCGATGCGGGCGCTGCCGCCACGCCAGCGGGCCGTGCTGACCCTGCGATATCTGGAGGACCTGAGCGTCGAGCAGACCGCCGCACTGCTGGGCTGCCACACCGGCACGGTCGCGAGCCAGACGTCGAAGGCCCTGTCCCGGCTGCGTGAACTCGTGCCCGCCTTCGACGGTCGGATCACGGAGGAGGCCCGATGAACGCGACCGGGGACGAAGCCCTGCGGGCCGCCGTCCGCGAACTCGCCGGCGAGGCGCGGGCCGTACCGGATCTCGCCGGTCGTGCCCTCCGGCGGGGCCGGCAGCTCCGCCGGCGGCGTCGTGCTGCCGCGGGCGGCGCGGCTCTCCTCGCGCTCGCCGTCCTGGCCGTGCCGTTCCTCGTGCTGCGCCCGGATCCTCCGGCGGACACGGCCGGATGGAACGCCCCCGTCGCGCCGGCCCCGACCCCGACCGTCTCCGTCATGCCGCCGCCGGACGGGGACTGGACCCGGACCCGCCTGACGCTGCCCGGCGGCTGGGTGCTGGCCGGTGCCACCTCCACCGGCTCGCCTGCGGAGACGGCGTACGCCCTGGACCGCACACGGAACCGGTACGTCGGCAAAGACCGGTACGACGAGATGTGGACGGCGCCGCAGGGCGACACGGCGGCCGTCGTCGACTACGACCGCACCGGTGTGACCGGCCTCCTCGACGTGCGCGGTGACAAGGTGCGGTGGGTGACCACGGGCGAGCACATCATGACCCCCCACTGGTCCCCCGACGGTCAACGGATCGTCGTGACGATCCTCGACAAGGAGACCGGGCGGTTCTCGATGGGGGTGCTGACCGTCCGCACCGGCGCGTACCGGACGTTCCCGGTGGACACGACCCGCTACCTCTGCACCGACTACTGCTACTTCACCTGGGCACGGGACGGCCGGGAGGTGGCGCTGCAGCAGACGGATCGGGGCGCACCCCGCTCCGAGGCGCAACCGCACGCCCGCCGTGGCGTGCAGTTCTTCTCACCCGACGACGGGCGCCCGACCCGCTTCGTACCGGTCCCCGGCGACCCCGCCGGTCCCTGGGCGTGGTCTCCGGACGGCCGCCTGGTGGTCGTCAAGGGACAGGACGGCCCGAAGATCGCCGAGGTCGCGACCGGCCGGATCGTGGGCGTCGCTCCGGCGGACGACGCGGCGTGGATCAGCGACGACCGGCTGCTGTACCGCGACGTCAGGGCCAACGAGATGGTGCTGACCGACCCCGAGGGCCGACCCCTGACAAGGCAGGCGCTGCCCCGCGCGCTCGGGGCGAACATGGTCCTCACCATCGCGCCGCGCTGAGCGGTCCTTTCTCCCGGTGAGTGCCCGTACGGTCACCCACCGGTGTTGCCCCACGTCGATACCGTGCGGATCGTGGCCACGGGGACACTGATCTTTCTCATCATCGGGGTGGTGGGGGTCGCGGTACTGGCCCTCGCCCTGCTCGGAACCGAGCTCTTCCACCTCGGACAACCGGATCTCGACGGGCCCGTTTCGACCGAGGCGGTCGCCGGGTTCGTCGGGGCGTTCGGCTTCGGCGGCGCCATCGTCAACGAGCTGCTCGGTGCGCGTACGCCCGGCCTGGTGGCGCTGGCCGCGGCCGGGGGTGTCCTCGCGGCCGTGCCCACCGCGTGGATCGCGGCCCGCCTGAGCCGGGCGGCCCGCGACATGCGGACCGACCCCACACCCACCCGCAACGACCTGGTCGGCGCGCTCGGC
Organism: Micromonospora sp. NPDC049497; assembly: GCF_044465805.1. NCBI lineage: Bacteria > Bacillati > Actinomycetota > Actinomycetes > Micromonosporales > Micromonosporaceae > Micromonospora > Micromonospora sp. NPDC049497. Next base: position 194,064 of record NZ_JBITMC010000003.1, read on the forward strand.
CTGGTCGTGACACCGGTGCCCGTCGACGGTTACGGCGAGGTCCGGGTACGCGTCGCCGGCACGCCGGTGAAGCTCAACGCCCGTGCCGACCGGCCGATCCCGGTGGGTGCCCGGATCTTCGTGGTCGAGGCGCTCAGCGAGACCAGCGTCCACGTCGAGACCTACTGAACCCCTCCCGACGCCTGAGAGAAGGCACTGCCCATGTTCCTCGTCATCGCCATCGGCGGCGCGGTCCTCCTGTTCCTCGTCCTGGTGTTCTTCGTGCTGTCCCGGATCAAGGTCGCCGGGCCCAACGAGGCCTTCATCGTCACCGGCCGCAAGGGCCGTACGACGCAGACCGCCGACGGCGGCCGGTCGACCGACATGTCCGGCCAGAAGGTGGTGCTGGGCGCGTCGGTGTTCGTGCTGCCGGTGGTGCAGAAGCTCCAGTCGCTCGACCTGTCCAGCCGGCGCATCGACGTGGGCATCCGGGGGGCGGTCAGCAAGCAGGGCATCCGCACCGACCTGCACGGCGTGGCGATCGTCAAGGTGGGCGGCACCGAGGACGCGATCCGCGCCGCCGCCCAGCGGTTCCTGCACCAGCAGGACGAGATCGACAACTTCACCCGGGAGGTGCTGGCCGGCGCGCTGCGCTCGATCGTCGGCCGGCTCACCGTCGAGGAGGTCATCCGGGACCGGGCGGCGTTCGCCAGCGCGGTGGCCGAGGAGGCCGAGCACTCGATGACCAACCAGGGCCTCGTGCTCGACACCTTCCAGCTCCAGGACATCCTGGCCGAGGGGTCCTACCTCCAGGATCTCGGTCGCCCCGAGGCGGCCCGGGTGCTCAAGGACGCGGCCATCGCCGAGGCCCGCGCCCGTCAGCAGGCCGAACAGGAGCGGCTGCTCGCCGAGGAGGCGATCGCCGAGGCCAACCGGAACCTGTCGCTCAAGCAGGCCGGCATCCAGGCGGAGATCGACGCGGCCAAGGCGAAGTCGGCGGCGGCCGGGCCGCTCGCGCAGGCCGAGCGGGACCAGGCGATCCTCTCCGAGCAGCAGAAGGTGGCCGAGCGCAACGCCGAGCTGAAGCAGCGCCAGCTGGACACCGAGGTGCGCAAGCCGGCGGACGCGGCCCGCTACAAGGTGGAGCAGGAGGCCGAGGCGGCCCGCAACGCGGCGGTACTGAACGCCGACGCGCAGCGCCAGGCGGTCATCGCGGCCGCCCAGGCCGCCGCCGAGCAGTCCCGCCTCACCGGTGAGGGCGAGCGGGCCCGGCGCGCGGCACTCGCCGAGGCCAACGCCATCGAGGGCGCCAAGGAGGGCGAGGCCGAGCAGCGGCGCCGGTCCGCGATCGCCGAGGCGGTCGAGCGGGAGGGGCAGGCCGAGGCCGCGGCCATCCTGGCCAAGGGTGAGGCGGAGGCGGACGCGATGGCGCGCAAGGCCGAGGCGTTCGCGGCGTACGGGGAGGCGGCGGTGCTCGACCTGCTGGTCAAGGTGCTGCCGCAGGTGGTCGAGGCGGCCAGCGCCCCGATCGGCGCGATCGACAAGATGACCGTCATCTCGACCGACGGCGCGTCGTCGCTGACGAAGTCGGTGGCCGGCAACGTGGCGCAGGGGCTCCAGTTGGGCAGCGACCTCACCGGCATCGACCTGGCCGGGCTGCTGGGCCGGCTGTCAGCCTCCCGGGACGGCGGCCGCCCGGTGGCCGGTACGGCGGTGGAGCAGGCCAACTGATCCTTCCCCCGGTCGGGCCCGCCCGGCTGACGATGACGAAGCGCCCGCCGGATCGCTTGTTCAGCGGTCCGGCGGGCGCCGTCGTGCGATGGGTCAGAGGTCCTGCTCGCGGGCCCACCGCAGCAGTTCCGCCTCGGCCTCTTCCCGGTCCAGTGGGCCGCGTTCCAGGCGGAGTTCCTTCAGGTGCTTCCAGGCCCGGCCCACCACCGGTCCCGGCGGCACGCCGAGCAGTTCCATGATCGCGTTGCCGTCCAGGTCGGGACGGACCCGGGCGAGGTCCTCCTCGGCCGCGATCCGGGCGATCCGCTCCTCCAGGGCGTCGTAGTCGGCCGCGAGCTGGGCCGCCTTGCGCCGGTTGCGGGTGGTGCAGTCCGAGCGGGTCAGCTTGTGCACCCGGGGCAGCAGGTCACCGGCGTCGGCCACGTACCGGCGGACCGCCGAGTCGGTCCATTCGCCCCGCCCGTACCCGTAGAAGCGCAGATGCAGCGCGACCAGGCCGACCACCTGCGAGGTGATCTCCTTGGAGTAGCGCATCGCCTTCATCCGGTTCTTCGTCATCCGGGCCCCGACCACCTCGTGGTGGTGGAAGCTGACCCGCCCGTCCGGGCCGACCGACTTGGTGGCGGGCTTGCCCACGTCGTGCATCAGCGCGGCCATCCGCAGGACGAAGTCCGGGCCGTCCTCCTCGTACGAGACGGCGTTGCTCACCACGGTCAGGGTGTGCTCGTAGACGTCCTTGTGCTGGGCGTGCTCGTCGATCTCCAGCTTCAGCCCGGTCAGCTCGGGCAGGAACCTTTCGGCCAGCCCGGTGTCGACCAGCAGCCGCAGACCGGTGATCGGGTCCGCGCCGCACAGCAGCTTGGTGAACTCGTCGCGGATCCGCTCGGCGGTGATCCGGTCCAGGTCGGCGGCCATCCTGCTCATCGCCGTGTGCACGTCGGGATGCACGGCGAAGCGCAGCTGCGCCGCGAACCGCGCGGCCCGCAGCATCCGCAGCGGGTCGTCACCGAACGACTCCCGCGGTGTCCCGGGCGTACGGATCACCTTGGCCGCCAGGTCGGCGAGGCCGCCGTGCGGGTCGGTGAACCGGTGGTCGGGCAGGCTCACCGCCATCGCGTTGATCGTGAAATCCCGCCGCTTCAGGTCCTCGGACAGGTCGGTCCCGTACTCGACAACCGGGTTGCGGGTGACCTGGTCGTACGACTCCGCCCGGAAGGTGGTGATCTCCAGCCGCAGCCCGTCGCGCTGGAGGCCGATGGTGCCGAACTCCCGCCCGGTCTCCCAGATCGACTCGGCCCAGCCCCGGACGACGCGCAGCGTCTCGTCCGGGTGCGCGTCGGTGCAGAAGTCCAGGTCGTCGCCGAGCCGGCCGAGCAGCGCGTCGCGGACCGAACCGCCCACCAGGTGCAGCTCGTGACCGGCCTTCGCGAACCGGCGGCCCAGCTCGTCGGCGACCGGGGAGACCCGGAGGAGTTCGGCGACGGCGTTGCGCTGCGCGGCGGTGAGGTCGCGACGGTCGGCGGCGTGAGGTGCGGAGGCTTCGGACATGGGATCGCCAGCCTATCGGGCCGGTACGGGAACTGGTCCGCCGGGCGCGGGTAAGAGGTCGAGGTTGACTATGGTTTGGGCGTGCGGGGCGGTGCCCGGCTTCGACATACCCGGGAGGCGAGACGATGAGCGGCGGGCTCTACCGCAGCGCGAACGCCGCACAGGGGGGCGACGACCCGGGCGGTCGCGAGCCGTCGGACGGCGCCACCTTCATCTCCGCCGAACCGCTCAACCAGCCGGCGATGGAGTCGGCCGCGCCGCCGCAGGAGCAGGTGGGCGAGGCCAGCGCCGCGACGAACAGCGCGGTGATGGCGGCCGGCAGCCTGGTGAGCCGGGGTACGGGGTTCCTGCGCACCCTGGCGATCACCGCGGCGCTCGGCTCGGCGGTCGGTGACGCGTACACCACCGCGCAGATCCTGCCCGGAATGGTGTACGAGTTCCTGCTCGGCGGCATCCTCACCAGCGTCCTGATCCCGGTGCTGGTACGCCGGCGCAAGTTCGACGGCGACGGCGGCCAGGCGTACACGCAGCGGCTGCTGACCCTGGCGGTGCTCGCCCTCGGCGCGGCGGCGCTCGTGGCGGTGGCCATCGCTCCGGTGCTGACCTGGTTGTACGCCAGCGACGAGTCGAGCCAGGACTACCAGAGGCTGGTCACCAGACTGGCCTACCTCATGCTGCCGATGATCTTCTTCACCGGCCTGTCCGCGTTGATCAGCGCGGTGCTCAACACCCGTGGCCACTTCGCCGCGCCGATGTGGGCGCCGATCCTCAACAACATCGTCGTCATCGCGACCGCCGGCCTCTACATCGCGATCTTCACGACCGACACGATCGATCCGGGCGAGATGACACCGGGCCGCATCCTGCTGATCGGCGGCGGCACCCTGCTCGGCGTCGCCGTCCAGGCCGCCGGCCTGCTCCCGGCGCTGCGCAAGGTCGGTTTCCGGTGGCGGTTCCGGTTCGACTTCCGGGCGCTCGGGTTGGGCGAGCTGGGCCGGCTGGGCGCCTGGATGTTCTGCTACGTGGCGGTCAGCCAGCTCGGCCTGATCGTCGTGTTCAACCTGCTGAGCCGGGCCGGTAAGGGCAACGCCGGCCCGCTCATCTACAACAACGTCTTCCTGCTGCTGATGATGGCGCACGGCATCATCGCGGTCTCGATCATCACCGCGCTGATGCCCCGGATGAGCGCCGCCGCCGCCGACGGCCGGCACGCCGACCTGGCGGCCGACCTGTCCCGGGGCACCCGGACCGTGTCGGCGGTGCTCGCGCCGATCGCGGTCTGCTATGCGGTGCTGGCCAGCCCGATCGCCTTCACCCTCTTCCGGTACGGCGCCTTCACCGACAGCGACGCGCGGGCGACCGCCCCGGTGCTGTTCTTCGCCGCGGTCGCGCTGGTGCCGTTCGCGGTGAGCCAGCTCTTCACCTTCGCCTTCTACGCACTCCCCGACACCCGTACGCCGGCCCTGGTGAACATCCCGGTGGTGGCCCTGCGGGCCGGCGTGCAGATCGTCCTGTTCGCCGCCTTCTCCCCGAGCTTCGCCGCGTCCGGGATGATGATCGGCAACGCGGTGTCGTACCTCGCCGCCGCCATCGCCTCCGCCTGGCTGCTGCGCCCCCGGGTGGGACGCATCGGACTCGGCGGCATCGTGCGGACCCTCGGCCGGGTCGCGGTCGCCGCGCTGGGCGCGGCGCTGGTCGGCCTGCTCGTGGTCAGGCTCCTGCCCGGGGACGACACGCCGACCCGCCTGGAGGCGGTCGTCCAGTTGGTCGTGGGCGGCGCGGTCATCGGCGGGACGTACCTCGGCCTGGCCATGGTGCTGCGGATCCGCGAGATCACCGAGGTGGTCGGCATGGTCCGCAGTCGACTCGGCCGCTGACCCCTCCCGGCCCGGGCCGGGGATGGACCCCACGCTGAGTGAACGAGGATCACCAGGCTGGGGATGCGGCTGTGGATAACTCGGCAATCCGCCGCTCAGCAACCCTGTCGGCCTGTGGATAACCAACCGGACGGCTGAGGGTGGGGGGCCGGTCGGCGGGAACCCCGGAAGCGTGGGCGCCGGTGGCCCGTACCGGTCCGGCCCCTCCGGCGACCACGTGCGGTCAACCTCTAGATTGGCTGGTACATGTGCCAGCAACGTGGTTGACAAGGGTCGTAACGGGACCAGGCCATCGACAACCGGCAGCTCTGCCGGGGGCGGCGGGAAGATGACATGTCGGTGAGACGGCCGGCACGGGTAAGGTCGCTGTCAACGGGTACGGCAGGCGCCGGCGCTCGCGCCGACACCGGTCGGCTGGTTCCTTGGAAGGCAGAGCGGGAAGCCACATGCCCAGCAGCAGGGGTCCATCGATCGACACGATCACCGAGGGAGGACGGGTGACCCAGGTCGGCGAGGGTCAGGAGGCGGAGGAGAGCGCTCCGCCGGTCATGACCTTCGGTGCTCCCACGGCCGGTGAAGTCCTCGCCGAGCGGTACGAGCTGGTCGAGCACATCAACAACGACAGCGCGGGCCGACTGGTCTGGCGGGGCGTCGACGTCATACTTCGCCGTCCGGTCGCCGTCGTGCTGCGCTACCCGGGTGGCGACTCCGCCACCGAGATGCTCCAGGCCGCCGTCGCGGCCAGCCGTGTCATCCACCCCAACCTCGTCGGCGTCTACGACGCGATCGACGAGGACGAGCGGGCGTACGTGGTGCGCGAGTGGGTCGACGGGCAGTCCCTGCGGGAGCTGGTCGCCGACGGACCGCTGGACCCGGCCCGGGCCACCGCCATCGGCAACGCCGTGGCCAGCGCCCTCGCCGCCGTCCACGCCACCGGAATGGTGCACGGCAACGTCCACCCCGGCACCGTCATGATCAGCGACGAGGGCCGGGTGGTCCTGGCCGACGCGCGCACCGACGGCGCCGACAGCCAGGACATCGACGTCCGCGCGGTCGGTGGTGTCCTCTACTTCGCGCTGACCGGTCACTGGCCGCACACCGAGGTGCCGCTGCACGGTGCCACCGCCGGTCACGGCCGCGCGTCGATCCCGGACTCCGTCCGGGACGCCGCCGGGGTGCTGGCCGCTCCCCGACAGGTCCGGGCCGGCGTGCCGGCGTACCTCGACGACCTGACCATGGACCTGCTCGACGTGGAGATCGCCCCGCCGCCGTCCGACGTGCTCGCCGCGGAGTTGGGCCGGCTGGACGTCCCCGCCGACGACCACTACCTGGACAGCGCCGGGCCGCTGCGGTTCGCCGCCGACACGGAGGACGAGCCGTCGCCGCTGGCCGTGGCCGGCGGGCGGAAGGTCGCCATCGGCATCGCGGGTCTGCTGGCGGTCGCCCTGGTGGGCCTCCTGATCGGCATCAGTGTGCTGGGCGGGGACGACAAGAGCCCCGGCACCAACCCGGTCGCGGCACCGAGTTCCAACCCGCCGGCCAACGGGGAGGCCACCCCGGCGGCGACCGCCGTGCGCAAGCTGACCGTGCGGGAAGCCCGGATCATCGACCCCGACAGCAAGGTCCGGGACGAGCTGGACGACGCCGACAAGGTGATCGACGGAGACCCGGACAAGGTCTGGGGCACCGACACCTACACCACGGCCAAGTTCGGCAACCGCAAGGCCGGCATGGGCGTCTGGCTGGACCTGGGTGCACCGCACAACGTCAAGTCGGTGCAGGTCAACCTGTCCGCCCAGGGCACGTCCGCCGTCCTGTACGCCGGCACCACGACGCACCCGTCCACCTCCGCCGGCGACGAGGCTCTGGTGACGAGCTACCAGCGCACGCAGATCGGCCAGCCGTTCGAGGGCTCGCAGTCCGGCACCACGATGAACTTCGACGGCTTCAACGCCGACCAGAAGTACCGCTACCTCCTGGTGTGGATCACCGAGTTGCCCTCGAACGACCGGGGCTACCAGATCGACGTCGAGGAAATCACGGTCCAGGGGTCGTGATCCGGCCAGCCCGTCCCGGCCACCGCTTCCGCAGGACGCGGTGGTGAGCGTGGACGGCGGGCGGAAGACCGGACCGGTGGGCGGCACGAGCGGCGCACCGGTCCCGTCGTCGGAGGACCCGACCGACCTCGACCTGCTGCACGCCCACGTGGCCGGTGACCGGGACGCGTTCGCCGAGCTGTTCCGCCGGCACCGGGACCGGCTCTGGGCGGTGGCCCTGCGTACCGTCGGCGACCGCGAGGAGGCCGCCGACGCGCTCCAGGACGCGCTGCTGTCGGCCCACCGCGCGGCCGGTCGGTTCCGGGGCGACTCGGCGGTGACCACCTGGCTGCACCGGATCGTGGTGAACGCCTGCCTGGACCGCATCCGGCGCCGGCGGACGCACCGGACCGTGCCGCTGCCGGACGGCGCCCACGATGCCGCGTCGGGCTCCGCGACCGGCGGGGTGGAGCCCGCCGCACCGGCACCGGACCACGACACCGCGCTGGTCGTCCGGGACGCTCTCGCGGCGCTACCGGTCGAGCAGCGGGCCGCGCTCATTCTCGTCGACGTGCAGGGGTATCCGGTCGCCGAGGCGGCGCTGATCCTGGGCGTGGCCGAGGGGACGGTCAAGAGCCGGTGCGCCCGGGGCCGGGCACGGCTGGCCCGGTCGCTGGGTCACCTGCGGCCCCGGTCCGCCCCCGACCGGGAGGCGCCGACCGGCGCGGTGACGACCGAGGCGACCGTGCCGGCCGTCACGCCCGGGAACCCGCAGCCCTCCGGCAACGTCGGATCGGGGTCGGGGCGGTCCCGGCGGGACGCCAGACAGGAGGACGCGTGACGACCGGGGAGTTCCGCGAGGTCGACCACGACCTGCTCGCCGACTATGTCGGCGGGGCGCTGGACGGCACCCCGGACGAGGCGACCGTCGCCCGACTGGTCGATGAGGTGCCCGCCTGGGCCGAGGCGTACGCCCTGCTCGCCCCGGCCGTCGCGGACGTTCGGGCCGACCTGGCAGCGTGGGGGGTGGCGGCGGTGGCGATGCCACCGGACGTGACCGACCGGCTCTCCGCCGTCCTCGCGCACGCCGGCTCCGACGGTGACGCCGCCGACGTGGCCGAGCCGGTCGACGCCGTTTCCGGTGGGCGCGACGGTACCGGCCGACACGTCCGCGGCACGATCGGGAACCCGGTGCCGGCACAGCCGCTCGGCGGGCGACGCCCGGCGGGCGTACCCGGACCCGTTCCGGATCGGGACACGGCGACCGGTCCGGGGCGACGGCAGCGGCGCTGGACGCGGGTCGCCGGGCCGATCGCGCTGGCCGCGGCGTCGCTCGCGGTGGTCGGGCTCGGTCTCCAGCAGGTGGCCGGGCGCGACGGTGGCAACATCGCGACGTCGGACGCCGTCCACCCGGAGGCGGCCGCCCCCGCTGGCGGCTCGGCGTTCCGGACGGTCGGGCCACCGCAACGCAGCGGAACCGAGTACGCGCCCGAGGTGCTGGCCGCCCCGTCCTTCACCCAGAGCCGCTCGTTGGCCAGCGTGGCCCCGGACGACCGACCGGGCGCGCAGACCGACAAGGGTCGGGTCGCCGGTCCGGCCTCGCTCTACCGGCTGGACGATCCCGCGGCGCTCGGCGCCTGCCTCGCCGCGATCACCGCCGAGCACGGCAGCGCCCCGCTCGTGGTGGAGCTGGTCGACTACGCCCGCTTCCAGGGCGAGGCGGCGCTGGTGGTGCGCTTCACGGATGCCGCCGGTGCGAAGTGGTCCTGGGTGAGCGGTCCGGAGTGCGGCGTCCCGGGGTCCGGCTCGGACGCGCGCTTCCGTACGCGGGTAGGGTGAAAACACGGTCACCGGGCCTTTGGCCGTCCACGTGACGTGACCCACCGGATGACCGGCTCGGGAATCCCCGGTTCGTACGATGACGTTTTGCACATCAGGCTGCCGGCACCCGCGCGAGGCGTCGGCATCGGATCGGCACCGGTGCGCGCGCCGGGGCCGAACACACACTTCGGGAGACGGCAGTGGACGAGGTCCGCAACCTGATCATCATCGGCTCCGGGCCGGCCGGTTACACGGCGGCGGTCTATGCCGCGCGCGCCAACCTCAAGCCGCTCGTCATCGAGGGCGTGCAGTCCGGTGGCGCCCTGATGACCACCACCGAGGTGGAGAACTTCCCCGGCTTCGCCGACGGCATCCTCGGCCCCGAGCTGATGGACAACATGCGCAAGCAGGCCGAGCGGTTCGGCGCGGAGTTCCTCACCGACGACGTGACCCGGGTCGAGCTGAAGGACACGGGCGAGACCGGCTCCGACGCGCTGAGCACCGTCTGGGTGGGCGAGACCGCGTACCGGTCGAAGGCCGTCATCCTCTCCACCGGCTCGGCCTGGCGGCCGCTGGGCGTTCCCGGCGAGCAGGAGTACCTCGGCCACGGCGTCTCGTCCTGCGCGACCTGTGACGGCTTCTTCTTCCGTAACCAGCACATCGTGGTCGTCGGCGGCGGCGACTCGGCGATGGAGGAGGCCAGCTTCCTCACCCGCTTCGCCGAGTCGGTGACCATCCTCCACCGCCGCGACTCGTTCCGGGCCAGCAAGATCATGGCCGAGCGGGCGATGGGCAACGAGAAGATCAAGGTGGAGTGGAACACCGTGGTCGAGGAGGTCCTCGGCTCCGACGGCAAGGTCTCCGGCGTACGGGTCCGCAACGTGCACACCGGCGAGTCGAGGGTCCTCGACGTCACCGGCGTCTTCGTGGCCATCGGTCACGACCCGCGCAGCGAGCTCTTCCGTGGGCAGGTGGACCTCGACGACGAGGGGTACGTGAAGGTCGACGCGCCCAGCACGCGGACCAGCATCCCCGGTGTCTTCGCCGCCGGTGACGTGGTCGACCACACCTACCGGCAGGCGATCACCGCCGCGGGCACCGGTTGCGCGGCCGCGCTGGACGCCGAGCGCTTCATCGCCACGCTGCAGGGCTGACCAACAGTTACACATCCCCAAGGAGGGTCATAGTGGGAGCAACCAAGGCGGTCACCGACGCCAGCTTCGCCAGCGAGGTTCTCAAGTCCGACAAGCCGGTTCTGGTGGACTTCTGGGCTGAATGGTGTGGCCCGTGCCGGAAGGTCTCTCCGCTGCTGGAGGAGATCGCCGGCGAGATGGGTGACCAGGTCACCATCGTCAAGCTCAACATCGACGAGAACCCGGAGACCGCGCGCACCTACCGGGTGATGTCGGTGCCGACCCTCACCGTCTTCAAGAACGGCGAGCCGGTGCAGTCCATCGCCGGCGCCAAGCCGAAGGGCGAGCTGGTCAAGCTCATCGAATCCGCGCTCTGAGCTGCCCGGACGTCTCCACGTCGACCCCGTACCCGGTCCGCCGGGTGCGGGGTCGACGTCATTTTTCCGGCGCGCCCACCTCACGGCCACCGAGCGCATAACCTCAAGCCTGGGGCCGCCCGGCCAGCCAGCATCCGTGCAGAGGGGGTCGTGCGTGCGTCCGATCCGACCCGGTGACCGTGGACCCGCGGTCACCGAGATCCGTACGGTGCTCTCCGCCCTCGACCTGCTCGGGCCGGCGGCCGCGCCCGACGCCGACGACTTCGACGCGCACACCGAACGCGCCGTCCGGGCCTTCCAGCAGTCTCGGGGGCTCAGCGTCGACGGCCGGGTCGGCGCGGAGACCTGGCGCGCACTCGACGCCGCCCGCTGGCGGCTCGGCGCCCGCACGCTCTACCACGCGGTGCCCGAGCCGCTCACCGGCGAGGACGTCCGTTCGCTCCAGGAGCGCCTCCTGGAGATGGGGTACGACGTGGGCCGCGCGGACGCCATCTACGGCGTACGGACCTCCCGCGCGGTCGCCCAGTTCCAGCGGGAGGTCGGGCTGACCCCGGACGGCACCTGCGGGCCGCACACGATGAACGCGCTACGCCGCCTCGGCCGCAAGGTCGTCGGCGGCCGGCCGCAGTGGCTGCGCGAGTCCGACGCCATCCGCCAGTCCGGTCCGACGCTCGTCGGCCGGACCGTCGTCGTCGACCCCGGCCACGGTGGGACCGACCCGGGTGTGGTGGTGCCCGACGGCCCGCTCCGGTGGACCGAGGCGGACCTGGTGTACGACCTGGCCAGCCGGCTGGAGGGGCGGCTCGCCGCCTCCGGGGTGCGGGTGCAGCTCACCCGGGGACCGGCGCAGCGCGCCTGCCTGCCGGACGTGGAGCGGGCCCACCTCGCCAACTCGCTCGGCGCCGACGTCTTCATCTCCCTGCACTGCGACGGGCACGCCAACCCGGCGGCCGAGGGCGTCGCCACGTACCACTACGGCACCGACAACGGGGTCACCTCGGCGACCGGTGAACGGCTGGCGGGGCTGGTGCAACGGGAGATCGTGGCGCGTACCGGGCTGCGCGACTGCCGTACGCACGCCAAGGCGTGGGACCTGCTGCGACTGACCCGCATGCCGGCGGTACGCGTCGAGATCGGGTACCTCACCTCGCCCGACGACCGGGCACGACTGGTCGACCCCCGGTTCCGGGACACCCTGGCCGAGGCCGTCGTCGCCGCCGTCCAGCGGATGTACTTCCCGATCGAGCGGGACGTGCCGACCGGCTCGATCGACGTCAGCGAACTGCGGGCCGTGGTCGCCGCCGGCACGGTGGTCGACTGACCGCGCCCCTCACCCCGTTGTGGAGCGGGTCGCGGGCGCCGGGCGGACCGGGCGGAGGAGCGTCTCCGGGCTCATCGAGCCGAGCAGCTTCTCCAGCGCGTACTCGACGTCGGACTTCCAGCTCAGCGCGGTCCTCAGCTCCAGCCGCAGCCGGGGGAAACGCGGGTGCGGCCGGACTGTCTTGAAGCCCACGGAGAGGAAGAAGTCGGCGGGAGCGACGCAGGTGCCGGTCGGGTCGGCCGCGTCACCGAACTTGGCGTCACCGAACGCCTCGATCGCCTTGATGCCGCGCTTGGTGAGGTCCCGGGCGACACCCTGCACCAGCATCCGGCCCAGCCCTCCGCCGGCGAAGGCGGGGACCACGTTGGCCGTCATCAGCAGTGCCGCGTCCGGGGAGACCGGGGAGGTGGGGAAGGCCATCGAGCGGGGCACGTAGGCCGGCGGGGCGTACATGACGAAACCGGCCGGCATCCCGTCGACGTAGACGAGCTTGCCGCAGGACCCCCACTCCAGCAGCGTCTGCGAGACCCAGGCCTCCTTCTCCAGGCCCGGGTCACCGGCCTGACAGGCGCGGTCCGCCGAGACCGGGTCGAGCTCCCAGTAGACACACTGCCGGCACGGACGGGGCAGGTCCTCCAGGGTGTCGAGGGTCAAGCTGACCAGACGTCGCGACATTGGCGCATCCCCACATTAGGCTCGGGGTGAGACCGGCATGGAACGACACCGCCGCGATCCCTGCCCCCGACGAGCGATCGTACGCCGCGATCGGACGCGACGGGAGGGGACGCGCGAAACCCCACCCGTCGGCGGGACCCGGTCCGGCATGTGGACGGCCGACGCCGGCACCGCGACCAGCCGGTCCGGGGCGACTAGTATCGACAGTCGGCGCCCCGAGCCGCCCATGGTCGCCGGTGTCCCGGGTACCCCGGGGCGGGAACCACCCGAGCAGCCATCGAGGTGATGTCATGACCGGCACGACGCTCGACGACTACACCGACCGGTACGCCCGTCGTGTGCGGGGCATGACCGCCTCGGAGATCCGCGCCCTCTTCGCGGTCGCCAGCCGGCCGGAGGTGGTCTCCCTCGCCGGTGGCGCCCCATACATCGCGGCCCTGCCGCTGGACGCGGTCGGTGAGATGCTCGGCCGGCTCGGCTCCGAGCACGGTGCCACCACCCTCCAGTACGGCATCGGCCAGGGCACACCGGAGCTGCGCGAACGGATCTGCGAGGTGATGGCGCTCTCCGGGATCGACGCCGCGTGCGGCGCCTCCCCGGAGGACGTGGTGGTGACCGTCGGCGGTCAGCAGGCCCTCGACCTGGTGGCCCGGCTCTTCCTCGACCCGGGTGACGTGGTGCTCGCCGAGGGGCCGACCTACGTCGGCGCGCTCGGGGTGTTCCAGGCCGCCCAGGCCCAGGTGGTGCACGTCGCTATGGACGACGACGGGCTGGTCCCCGAGGCGCTGGAGGCGGCGATCGCCGAGCAGGCGCGGGCCGGCCGCCGGGTGAAGTTCCTCTACACCATCCCGACCTACCAGAACCCGACCGGCGTGACGCTGACCGACGAGCGGCGGGAGCGGGTGCTCGACATCTGCGAGCGCGCCGGCCTGCTGGTGGTCGAGGACGACCCGTACGGTCAGCTGGGTTTCGAGGGTGACGCGCCGGCGCCGCTGCGCGCGCGGCGCCGCGACGGGGTCTTCTACCTCAGCACGTTCTCCAAGACCTTCGCGCCGGGCCTGCGGGTGGGCTGGATCCTCGCCCCGCACGCGGTCCGCGACAAGCTGGTGATCGCCAGCGAGGCGCAGATCCTCTGCCCGAGCGGCTACGCGCAGGCCGCCGTCGCCACCTACCTGGCCACCATGCCGTGGCGGCAGCAGCTCAAGGTGTACCGCGAGGTCTACCGGGAGCGGCGCGACGCGTTGCTCGACGCGATGGCCGACCTGATGCCGGACGGCACCACGTGGACCACCCCCGCCGGTGGCCTCTTCGTGTGGGCGACCCTGCCCGACGGGCTTGACTCGAAGGCGATGATGCCCCGGGCGATCAACGCCCGCGTCGCGTACGTGCCGGGCACCGGCTTCTACGCCGACGGCTCCGGCACCGGCAACATGCGGCTCAACTTCTCGTTCCCGTCGCCGGAGCGGATCCGTGAGGGCGTACGCCGGCTGGCCGGGGTGATGGAGCAGGACATCGCCATGCGGCGGGTGTTCGGGGCGGTGGGCCGTCCCGGTGTGCGGCGCGGCCGGGCCGGCTCGGACGCCCCCGGTCCCGACTTGGCATGATTCCGGCATGGGTCCCACCGCTGCCGACCGTTCCGTCGTGACCGATCCCACCGTCACCACCGATTTGCGCGTCGTTGTCCTCGCCGGTGGCCTCTCCTACGAGCGGGACGTCTCGCTGAGGTCGGGCCGTCGGGTGCTCGACGCCCTGCGGGCCGTCGGCGTCGAGGCCGAACTGCGCGACGCCGATGTGGCTCTGCTGCCGGCGCTGGCCGCCGACCCGCCCGACGCCGTCGTGATCGCCCTGCACGGTGCCACCGGCGAGGACGGATCGCTGCGCGGGGTCCTCGACCTCTGCGACGTCCCGTACGTCGGCTGCGACGCCCGCGCGTCCCGTCTCGCGTGGGACAAGCCCTCCGCCAAGGCGGTGCTGCGGGAGGCCGGCATCCCGACCCCGGACTGGGTCGCCCTGCCGCACGACCGCTTCTCCGAGTTGGGCGCCGTCGCGGTTCTCGACCGCATCGCCGACCGGCTGGGCCTCCCGCTCATGGTGAAGCCCACGCAGGGCGGGTCGGGTCTGGGCGCCGCCGTGGTCCGGGACGCGGCGGCGCTGCCGGCCGCGATGGTGGGTTGTTTCGCGTACGACTCGACGGCGCTCGTCGAGCGCTACGTGCCGGGCATGGACGTGGCGGTCTCCGTGGTCGACCTGGGCGACGGCCCGCGCGCGCTCCCGGCGGTGGAGATCGTGCCGCGCAACGGGGTGTACGACTACGCCGCCCGCTACACCGCCGGCCGGACCACCTGGCACACCCCGGCGCGGCTGGATCCGGCGGTGGCCGACACGGTCGCCGAGGTCGCCCTCGCCGCACACACGGCTCTGGGGCTGCGGGACCTCAGCCGGGTCGATCTCATCGTCGACCCGGCCGGTCAGCCGCACGTCCTGGAGGTGAACGTGTCGCCGGGGATGACCGAGACCTCGCTGCTGCCGCTGGCGGTGCAGGCGGCCGGCCTGGACTTCGGCCGCGTCATCGGCTCCCTGGTGACCCGGGCGGCTGCCCGCCGCCGCTGAGAGCGGCGACCTCCCGGTCCTTGCTCTTCTCCCTCAGTCCGCCGTGCGATCGACCTCTGCGGCAGCCGTGACGATGCCGTCGGTGGTCGGCAGGGGTGTCTTGTCGTCCGACGACGCCAGGGGCTCCTCGCCCGGCGGCGGCAGGGGTGTCTCCTCGTCGGATTCGATCACGGACACGGGCTCCTCCTCGTCGGCCGGCACGGCCGGGGCCGCTGCCGCCGCCGCGAGGCTCGACGGGGCCTGCCACTGGATGCGCGGCGGTTCGGCGAGCGGCCGACCGCCGAACTCGGCCAGCCAGGCGGCCACCATCGCCAGGTTCTCCCGCCACCTGGCCTCGGAGATCGGCGGCAGGATGGAGTCCCACAGGGACAGGAACGTCCCCCGCAGCTGGAGCTGACCGTACGGCCGGGCCAGGAACCACATGTGCAGGTGCGCCGACCCGTCACCCCAACGGTTCACGTGTACCCGGCCGACCCCGTCGAGGGACCGGATGGCCCGTTCGAGCCGTACCGTCATGACCCCGAGTTCGGCGGCCAGCAGATTGGGCAGGTCGCCCAGGTCGAGATGTGAGCGGGATTCGAGGATCAGCACCATGGGCAGGCCGGTCGGCCGGTCCATCGCGCGGACCCGCCACCGCTCGCCCACCCAGATGTACGCGTCGTCGGGAGCGTTGCAAGCGGTGCATTCCCGGTGACCCTCACCCTTGCGGGGCGGCTCGACCGGGACCGGATCGTTGAGCTTCTTGACCCGAAGGTCACCTTCGAACGGAAAGGACGGCCACTGGGTGAAGTCCGGGACTGAGGGAGGGGTGTCGTGCACGACGCTGACCCTAGTCGTTCCCGGGGCCACTGTCCCTACCCGATTCATCGGCCCCCGCCGCTTCCCGGATCACCCGACAACCCTCCTCAACAGCGATATCCACAGGCTGCTGAGACACCCGCCACACCGCGTAATCCACAGGTCAGCGGCCTGTTTCACGCGTTGTTTCACGTGAAACGGGTGCTGCCTGTGGACAACGGGTGTGGATAACTTTTGGGTTCGCCGGAGAGGTCGACCCGCCACCGTCGACTTGGTTGGGGCCGAGGGCTTCCTGATCTCTGTTTCACGTGAAACCCAACCTCGGAAGTCGCGTCCTCTGCTGCCCTGCAGCCGCAACCTGCGGCACGACGGTAGGCGCTGGGAAGGCTCGCATCGGCTTTCCTCGTGGAGCTGATCTCGACCTCCCTGACGGCGCAGACACGCCTACACCGCGGCGGGAACTCAAGGCATCGGCTCCGACAGGGGAAGGGATCCTTCCCCTGCTTCCCCTACTTCCCCGTTTCACGTGAAACGGGGACCGGCGGTCCAGGGAGAGCATGTCCGGTAAGACGCCAACACCGCATCCGCCGGGCGGCCGTGCCGGGCGGCCATCGCGGGCGGCCGTCCGTGGCGACCGTCCCGGGCTGCCGTCACAAAGGCGCGCTAACTCGCGCCGGTCGCCGCCGCGTCCCAGCACGCGGTCGGCGACCGGACGCGACGCCGCCGGCGTAGGCACTCCGACGGCGGCCTGTCGAGCTGATGTCGCCGATGAATCGCGCTCAACCGCGTCCCGGTGGCGCCGGCCGGCGGGTGGGAACGGCTCGCCGTCGCCGGTGACCCCGACCATCCGCCGCCGCGTCGCGGTGCCGCCGGCCGGCGGGTGGAAACGGCTCGCCGTCGCCGGTAACGCCCACCATCCGCCGCCGCGTGGCGGTGATGTCCTGGGCGACTCACCTCGACAGCGCCACGACCGGTGCGGTCGAGCCGGCGCACGGCGGCGCCACGGCCGGGGAGCGGCACCCCCGGCCGCCGGGGAGCCGGGGACCGGTCAGGAGCGATCGGCGAAACCATCAGATCCCTAACCCGTCTGTGGTGCCCGTGGTGGCACGAACCAGGCGGGGCGGGGCAACTCCGCCCTCCCACGTTCCGATCGCGGCCTGGGGCTTCCTGGCGGGCGTGCGGGCGGAGGCCCGATCGGCGTCGTCACGTGGAAGCCAGAGCGAGGCCGGTGCGAGGGCCGGACCACGCCGTGGACCCCCGGCGGCGGCCGTTGCAGCAGCCACCGACCCGGACCAGGGCACCAGACCCCGCCCTGTGGGGCCGCAAACGAACCGGCCGCGTGCTCCCGGAAGGGATCACGCGGCCGGCGTAGGCGTCCGAGGGCGTCACTCCTCCGCGGACTCCTCCTGCTCGACTCCGATGATGCCGACGATCCGCTCCAGGTCGTCGACCGTGGCGAACTCAATCGTGATCTTCCCCTTGCTCCGGCCGATGTCCACCTTGACCCGGGTGTCGAACCGGTCGGAGAGCCGGTCGGCGAGGTCGGTGAGCGCGGGAGCATGCGGCTTCGGTCGCCGCCGCGCCGCCTCCTTCTTCGACGAGCCGTCGCTCAGCGACAGGGCCACGATTTCCTCGGTCGCCCGTACCGAGAGCCCTTCCGCGACGATGCGGAGGGCCAACTGCTCCTGGGCGTCCGACTCGTCGAGGCTGAGGAGGGCCCGGGCGTGGCCGGCGGAGAGCACGCCCGCAGCGACCCGCCGCTGCACCTGCGGGGGCAGGTTGAGCAACCGGATGGTGTTGGAGATCTGCGGCCGGCTCCGGCCGATCCGCCGGGCCAGTTCCTCATGGGTGGCGCCGAACTCGTCCAGCAGTTGCTGGTACGCGGCGGCCTCCTCCAGCGGGTTCAGGTTGGCCCGGTGGATGTTCTCCAGAAGTGCGTCCCGCAGCATGGCGTCATCGCGGGTGTCCCGGACGATCGCCGGGATGTTCTCCCGCCCGACCGCCTGGGCGGCCCGCCAGCGCCGCTCGCCCATGACGAGTTCGAACTTCTCGTCGTCGAGTTGGCGGACGACGATCGGCTGGAGGAAGCCGACCTCCTGAATGGAAGTCTTGAGCTCCTCCAGGGCGTCCTCGTCGAAGACCTGCCGGGGCTGCTTCGGGTTCGGCACGATCGAGTCGACCGGGATCTCGGCGAACCGCGCACCGGGAACCGGGCTCAGGCCGCTGCCGACGGTGACCGCGGTCGCGGACACGTCCGGAGCGGGCGTCGCCGGGATCGGCGAGGCCGACGTGTCGAAAGCAGGCCCGTCGGCGGGGTCGACCACGCCGGTGCCGGCGGTCGGTGGCGGTCCGGTCGGGATGAGCGCCCCCAGGCCCCGCCCCAGACCGCCCCGTGGACGGTTCTTCATGCCACGCCTCCCCGCGCCTCGTCCCCACTACGCATTCCGGCCCACCGGCTCCTTGACGCCCCGCTCGGCGATCTCCTGCGCGGCCTCGAAGTAACTCGTGGCACCCCGCGAACCGGGATCGTAGGTCATCACCGACTGGCCGTAGCTGGGTGCCTCGGACACCCGGACGTTGCGGGGGATGACCGCCCGGAGGACCTTGTCGCCGAAGTGGTTCCGGACGTCCTGCTCGACGGCGTCCGCCAGGCGGGTCCGCCGGTCGTACATGGTGAGCAGGATCGTGGACACCTCGAGTCGCGGGTTGAGGTGCTGCCGGACCAGGTTGATGTTGCTGATGAGCTGGTTCAGGCCCTCCAGCGCGTAGTACTCGCACTGGATGGGGATCAGCACCTCCTGCGCGGCCACGAGAGCGTTGACCGTCAGCAGGCCGAGCGAGGGCGGGCAGTCGATGAAGACGTAGTCGAAGTGCCCCGGGTAGCCGGTGATCGCGCGGGAGAGCCGGGACTCGCGGGCGACCACCGAGACCAGCTCGATCTCCGCGCCGGCGAGGTCGATGGTGGCCGGCACGCACCAGAGGTTCGGGATGCCTTCTACCGCCTGGGCCACCTCCTCCAGCGGCTCGCTGTTGATGAGGCAGTCGTAGACGTCCGGCACGCCGGTGTGGTGCGGAACGTTCAGCCCCGTGGAGGCGTTGCCCTGAGGGTCCAGGTCGACCACCAGTACACGGTTGCCGTGCAGGGCCAACGCCACTGCCAGGTTCACCGTCGTGGTGGTCTTGCCCACTCCGCCCTTCTGGTTCGCGACGCACATCACCCGCGTCCGCTCGGGCCGAGGCATCGTCACCTCGCCACTCGGATTCAGGATCTGCACGGCGCGCATCGCCTCCATAGCCAACGGTGGGTCATCCTCTTCGCGCGTCGGGGTTTCACGTGAAACGTACGCGTCCTCGGTTGCGACACGCCCGTAGGAACCGGGTGGGGTCGTGGTTGTGTCGGTCACGGGCACGGGGTCGGGTGCCGCGTCCGGTACGCCGGCGGGCGTCGGCTGGTGCGGTACGGCCACTTCGAAACGAGCAGGGACCGCCCCGCCGTCGTCGGGCGCGTTCCGGACGGCGGGCGCCGGTGCCGAGCCGGAGACGGGCCGCGCCACGCCGGTTGCCGGCGGCTCCCGGCGAGCCACCGGATCGCAGTCCGCCGGCCGGGTCGACGCGTCGCTCGGCACCTCGCGCGGCCAACTCGGGTGGTCGGTTTCACGTGAAACAGGATCGCTCGCTGATCCGGTCACGCGTGGATCGTCGTACCTGCCGTCGTCATGCACCTGTCATCCCTGCCCGCTTCGGATGGTCGGTCCGCACCCCGTCAACCGGACGCATGTGCGCTCGCGCCTGACGAGCGTACGGTCCGGCGGGAGCGGGCGGGATCCGATGAACGTCCGTCGCCACCCGCTCCACACTATCGACGCGCGGCCAGCCTACGGCGCACGGGCGTGGCCGGTCCACGTCGGGTTCTCATCCTTCGGTCCACCCCGTACCGATTCAACGACTCAACAGTGGGGCAGGACAGGGCAGACGAGGTGCAGACGTCAGCGGCGCCGGGACCGCCCGCCACGCGAGCGCTTCGGCGCCTTGGGCCGCACCGGCGCGACCATGCGTTCCCGCACGATCTCGACGACGGTCGTGGGTGGGTCGATGATGCCCTCGCCGCAGCGGTGGATCTCCGGCGTACCGCCGCCGAGCCGCGTCACCGTGCCAGCGTGCTCGGCGATCTCCTCGGCCACCGAAGCGCCCTTGAGCGCGATCAACCGTCCACCGCGGACGGCCAGCGGCAGGCACCAGGTGGAGAGCCGATCCAAGGGTGCGACCGCACGGGCGGTCACGACGTCCCCGGTCAGCGGGGCGGCACCGCTCGCACCGCTGGCCGCCTCGTCCGCACGGCCCCGGAACACCCGGACCATCTTTGCCAGGCCCAGCCGCTCCACCGTCTCGATGAGGAAGGAGGTACGACGGGCCAGCGGTTCGATGAGAGTCACCGTCAGATCGGGACGGGCGATCGCGAGCACCAGGCCGGGCAGGCCCGCGCCCGACCCGACGTCGAGCACGGTCGCGCCCTGTGGAATCCGTTCCGCCACGGCCGCACAGTTGAGCAGGTGCCGGTCCCAGATCCGGGGAGCCTCCCGCGGACCGATCAGGCCACGCACCACTCCGTCGGTGGCGAGCAGTTCCGCGTACGCGGCGGCCAGGTCCAGCCGGTCGCCGAAGAGCGTGCGCGCGGCCTCGGCCAGGTCGGGCGGAAGGACGGCGTCCTCCGGGGACGGTGTGCGGGCCGGCGCGGCCGTTTCCTCGTCGGAGGAGGCACGGACAGGCGACGGCCCGGACGGCGTGCCGCCCGGGCCGGCCACGGCACCGGCCGTGGTGTCGTCGTGGGTCACCCGGTCAGTCCGCCGGCCGGACGATGATGCGCCGGTTCGGCTCGACGCCCTCGGACTCGCTCTCCACGCCGCTCATCGCGTTCACCACGTCGTGCACGCACTTGCGCTCGAACGCGGACATCGGCTCCAGGCGGACGGGCTCGCCGTGCTCCTTGACCTTCTCGACGGCGTTGCGCGCGACGGCGGCCAACTCCTTGCGGCGGTTGGCCCGGTAGCCGCCGACGTCGAGCAGCAGCCGGCTCGGGGAGCCGGTCTGCCGGAAGACAGCGAGACGCGCCAGCTCCTGAAGGGCCTCCAGGGTCGCACCGCGCTGACCGACCAGGTTCTGCAGGCGCGCGCCGACCACCTCGACGACCGGACGACCACCGGAGACCAGCTCGTCGATGTCGCCGTCGTAGTCGAGGATGTCGAGCAGCCCCTCGACGTAGTCGGCCGCGATCTCGCTCTGCCGGAACAGCTCGCTCTCGCCGGCGGCCTTCTTCTCCGTGCCGGTGGTGCCGGTCTCCTCGGTCTCGTCGGCGTCGTCGTCGCCGGTCGCCACAGTCGCCCCGATCGCCTCGGTCTCCTCGGCGTCCAGGGAGTCGTCGGCGCGGGGGGTGCTGGTGTCGGTCACGGTGTCATCTCCGTAGTCGCTCGGCCGGACCGTCGGGTCCGCTGGTCTCCCGTGGCCGGCGGGAGGTCGCCGGTGCCCACGGGCACGTCTGTACGGGCAGTTTCGCCCGTGTCCGCGCCGCGCGCGGTGGTTCCGCCCCGGCGCCGGCCGTACGGCGGCAGCACGGTGCGGAACGGGCCGCCGCCGGTCACCCGACGACGGCCCGGAGGGTCAGCCCTGCCGCTTGGCGGGGCGGCCCTTCTTCGGGTTGACCGGCTTGGCGCCCGGCTTCGGCCCGGCGACCTTCGGCGCGATCGGCTTGGCCGGCACCTGGGCGGCCGGCTTGTTGCGGCTGAGCAGGCCGCCGGTCTTGGCGGGCTGGACCGGGGTGCGGGCCGAGGTGCCGGACTTGGCGGTAACGCTCGGCGGCGGTGGGAACTTGCGCAGCACCCACTGCTGCTGGGCGAGAGTGAAGAGGTTGTTCGTGACCCAGTAGATGATCACACCGATCGGGAAGATCGCGCCGGAGATCAGCAGCGACAGGGGGATGCCGTAGAGCATCAGGCGCTGGATCATCCGCTGCTGCGGGTCCTCGGCCCAGCCGGTCTTGAGGATCATCTGGCGGCTGGTCAGGTAGGTGGTGCCCATCATGACCAGCACCAGGATGCCGGCCATGACCTTCACCGTGGTGCCGTCGGCGTCGAGTCGCGCCAGTTCCTCGGCGGTGGAGCCGAACTTGCCGGCGATCGGCGCGGTGAAGATCTTCGCCTGCGAGGCGCTGTTGAACTGGTCGACCGTCCAGCCGTAGAGGGTCTTGTTCTCCTTCGCCGGGTCGAGCCGGCGGAGCACGTGGAAGAGGCCCAGGAAGACCGGGATCTGGAGGAACATCGGAAGGCAGCCCATGAGCGGGTTGGCCTTTTCCTTCCGGTAGAGCTCCATCATCTCCTTCTGGAGCGTCTCCCGGTCACCCTTGTGCTTCTCCTGCAGGGCCTTCACCTGCGGCTGGAGCGCCTGCATCGCCCGCTGCGACTTGATCTGCTTGACGAAGACCGGGAACAGGATCACCCGGACGGTGACCACCAGGAAGATGATGGCGAGGATCCACGCCCAGTTCGTCCCGAGCACCGCGCCGTCCGGCACCCCGATGCGGTCCCAGGCCCCATGCCAGGCCAGCAGGATCCACGAAATCGCGTAGTAGATCCAGTCGAGACTAAACACTCAGGCTCCAGTCACATCGGCACGGCGGCGACCGCCCGGCTCCGGCACCGGGTCGAATCCACCTGGGTGGAAGGGGTGGCAGCGCAACAACCGCCGGACCGTCAGGCCGGCTCCCCGGAACGCGCCGTGGCGGGCCACCGCCTCGAGGGCGTACGCACTGCACGACGGGTAGAACCGACAGCGGGCCGGCAGAGCCGGACTTATCCACCGACGGTACGCGATGATGGGGCCGGTCAGCACCCGGGCACCGGTTGTCACCGGGGGCGGAACCTCGTGCGGCGCGCTCACCGCGACCGCCGTCCCCGGGGCGTCCGCGCGGCGGCGAGCGCCGCGTCGAGGTCGCCCGCGAGCCGGGCGTACGGTGCGTCCGCTGCGGCGGGCAGGGCACGGACGACGAGGGTGCTGCCGGCGGGCAGCTCGGTGAGCCGCTCCCGGACCAGATGCCGCAGTCGACGGCGGACCCGGTTGCGGACCACCGCGTTCCCGACGGCCTTGGACACGACGAAGCCGGCGCGGCTGGACGCGGAGGCTTGCTCCACGTCACTCCGCGCCGGCTCCGACAGGTCTGGCTGGCCGGGTGCCGCCGGCAGGGTCAGATGGACGACGACCGCGCCACGGCCGACGCGTCGGCCACCACGGACCGCTGCGGCGAAGTCAGTGCTGCGCCGCAGGCGTTGCGCGGCCGCCAGCACGACTGCCCACGTCCCCGGATCTGCCCGGACGGCCTCAGGCCGCCAGGCGGGTGCGACCCTTGGCGCGACGGGTCGAGAGGATGGCGCGGCCGGCACGGGTGCGCATGCGCAGCCGGAAGCCGTGGGTCTTCGCGCGCCGGCGGTTGTTCGGCTGGTAGGTGCGCTTGCTCACGTCAGGCTCTCCGTTTTCGTACGCCCCGGGCGAGGGGCTCGCCGGGGTCGTGTGGTGGTCCAGGCCACCTCGGCGGTGGCCCCCGATCGGTGCTGCCCGGCGACGCGAGACCTCGGTGAGGCGGGGACGCGACCGCGGACAGCAAGCATCCATCACCCTAGCAGAGGGCGAGAGAGCAGCCGCTCCAGCCTACGCAGGGGTGCAACGACCGTCAAACACTCCCACCAGGTCGAACATCGGACCGGCGGCACGACCGAAGCGGCCGTTTTCGCTGATGCCGACAAGGGCGCCTGCGCGTCGGCGGTTGATGGTGCGGTGACAACGCTGCTACCGTGCCCGATTGCGGTCGGCGTCGGCAGGTGCGGTCTTCGCCGATGGGGCAAGACCGGACAGGGTAGTGGATCGTTCGGCACGGTGAACCCGCTTCAGCGCCCGTTCAGGTAGGGGGGCAGGTCCGACCCGCGTCAGGCGGGCAGCCACAATCGGTGCGTACACAGGCTGTGGATAACTTGTGGACGAGGACCGGTCAGCCGTCCGGGTGGGGTGATGTTCCACCCGCTCCAACGCGGCGGGCCCGGGACGGCCGACCGGGAAGACGGACGGCGTCCGGGAGCAGAGGCGAGGGGGTGGCACGACGGTGGCCGGTACGACCGACCTTGCCGAGGTGTGGACGGCGACGACCGACGAGCTCGCCGACGAGATCATCTCCGCGCAGCAGCGGGCGTACCTCCGGTTGACCCGGCTGCGCGCCATCGTCGAGGACACCGCTCTGCTCTCCGTCCCGGACGCGTTCACGCGCGACGTCATCGAGTCGCGACTGCGTCCGGCGATCACCGAGGCGTTGACCCGCCGGTTGGGCCGGCCGATACAGGTGGCGGTCACGGTGCGCGTGGCGGAGGACGGCTCCGGCCGCCCGGCCGGCACCGTCTACCGCAGTGCCCCCGAGCCGGCGCCCGAGAGCGGACCGGTCGACTACGCCGGCGGACCGGTCGACTACGCCGCGGGTCCAGGAGCGAACTCCTTCGACGAGCGGCCGGACACCGGCGACGGGCGGCAGCAGCTTCCCCTGATCCCGGAGCAGGCTCAGCCCGAGCGTCGGGCCGACCACCTGGCGGAGATCCCGCACGCACGTGACGACGGGCACCGGTCGGACCCGGGCGGCCGGGGCGGTCAGGAGCCGCTGTTCAGCACCGCCTTCGCCGAACCCCCGCGACCGGACCGGCCCGCCGGTCGGCGTGGCCCGGATCGGCGGGACCTCGAGGAGCCGGCCGCCCGCCTGGACCCGCCGCTCGGCGAGAGCCGGGGCTTCGACGCCCGCTACCGCGAGGATTCGGTGTCCCCCCGGGACCAGCACGTGATCCGGACCATGCCCCGCGACGGTGCTACGGACAGCGGCCCGGGCCGGGGTGGCGCGGATCACCGGCCGGGCGGCCGGGACGACCGCCGGGCGGGCGCCGACGGCGGCGGCAACCGGCTCAACCCGAAGTACATGTTCGAGACGTTCGTCATCGGCTCGTCGAACCGGTTCGCGCACGCGGCGAGCGTGGCGGTGGCCGAGTCGCCGGCGAAGGCGTACAACCCGCTCTTCATCTACGGCAGCTCCGGTCTGGGCAAGACCCACCTGCTGCACGCCATCGGTCACTACGCGACGACGTTGGGCAACGCCCGCTCGGTGCGGTACGTGTCGACCGAGGAGTTCACGAACGACTTCATCAACTCGCTGCGGGACGACAAGATCAGCGCGTTCCAGCGCCGCTACCGGGACGTCGACATCCTCCTGATCGACGACATCCAGTTCCTGGAGAACCGGGAGCGGACCCAGGAGGAGTTCTTCCACACCTTCAACACGCTGCACAACGCCAACAAGCAGATCGTGATCACCTCCGACCGGTCGCCGAAGCAGCTGGCGACGCTGGAGGACCGGCTGCGGACCCGGTTCGAGTGGGGCCTGCTGGCCGACATCCAGCCGCCGGACCTGGAGACCCGGATCGCGATCCTGCAGAAGAAGGCGGCGCAGGAGCGGCTGTACGCCCCGCCGGACGTGCTGGAGTTCATCGCCTCGCGGGTGTCGAACTCGATCCGGGAACTGGAGGGCGCCCTCATCCGGGTGACCGCGTTCGCCAGTCTCACCCGGTCCACCGTCGAGCTGTCGCTGGCGGAGGAGGTGCTGCGGGACTTCATCCCGGACGGCGCCGGCCCGGAGATCACCGCCGACCAGATCATGGTCTCCACCTCCGAGTACTTCGGCGTGAGCCTGGAGGACCTGCGCGGCCACTCCCGGTCCCGGGTGCTCGTCAACGCCCGCCAGGTGGCCATGTACCTGTGCCGCGAGCTGACCGACCTGTCGCTGCCCCGGATCGGCCAGGCCTTCGGCGGCCGGGACCACACCACCGTCATGCACGCCGACCGGAAGATCCGCCAGCAGATGGCCGAGCGCCGGTCGCTCTACAACCAGATCGCGGAACTCACCAACCGGATCAAGCAGACCACCTGAGCAGACCACCTGAGCGGACCACCGTGACGAACGACGCCCGGCCGGACCACCGGCCGGGCGTTCGGCGTCTGCGGACCCGTCGGGGGGTACCCGGAACGGCCGCCCGACGGTTCTCCACAGTCCTGCGGCTTGACCCTCGACATGGTGTAGGCCACAGGATCGAGGCCGTGTCCGTCCACCGCCCGGGTCGTTGTCCACAACTCGTTGTCCACAGCCGGTGGACAACTACGGTCCGTCCCCCCGACAGTTACCCACAGGTTGTGGAGAAACCCTGGGGACGAAGCTGTGGACGCCTGGGGACAACCACGCCGTTGTCCACCGACGACGGTCCGCCTGTGGGCAAGCTGTTGAAGGTTCTGGGGATAAGGGTCATCGAGCCGCTTCCACGTGTCCACAGACCTGGGGAGAAAGTCGGTGGATTACCGGTGGACAACCGGTGGACAACGGTGGACAGCCTGGGGACGACGGCGGGCTGTGGACCGGGGCACGAGTTGTACCCCCGGTTCTCCACAGGGAAACCACCGGTGGATAACCTGTCTGACCTGCGCAGACGGCGGTTCTCCACAGTTTGCACAGGTGCGATGAAGACGATGGGTTATCTCTTCTAAGAAGAACAAAAACCAATCACCACCGTTGGACTTCCTGTGGATCGGGCCGGACACCGCCGTCGGCGGTCGCCCCGGCACCTGGATCCACGGGGTCGGGCGCACAGCCGATGCCCACGCGCCCTAAGGTGCGATGGGTACCCGCCGGTCAGGCGGGACGGTAGGCAGCGGTCGGCATGAGAGAGTTGTCGCTGACGTCGACGCGGAGGCATTGATGAAGTTCCGAGTAGAGCGTGACGCGCTCGCCGAGGCCGTGGCCTGGACCGCGAAGAGCCTGCCCAACCGGCCATCCGTACCGGTGCTCGCCGGCGTGATGCTGCGCGTCACCGACGGCAACCTCCAGGTCTCCGGCTTTGACTACGAGGTTTCCAGCCAGGTCAGCGTCGAGGTGCAGGGCGACGCCGACGGCGCCGCCCTCGTCTCCGGCCGGCTGCTCGCCGAGATCACCAAGGCGCTGCCGGCCAAGCCGGTCGACATCGCCGCGGTCGGCGCCCACCTCGAACTGGTCTGCGGCAGCGCGCGCTTCACCCTGCCGACCATGCCGGTGGAGGACTACCCGTCCCTGCCCGACATGCCGGAGAGCGCCGGCACCGTCGACGCCGCCGCCTTCGCCGCCGCCGTCGCCCAGGTCGCGATCGCCGCCGGCCGGGACGAGACGCTGCCGATGATGACCGGTGTCCGCATCGAACTTTCCGGCAGCACGATGGCCATGCTCGCCACCGACCGCTACCGGCTCGCCCTGCGCGAGATGGAGTGGAACCCGGACGACCCGGAGATCAGCCTCAACGCCCTCGTGCCGGCCCGGACCCTGAACGACACCGCCAAGGCGCTCGGCCCGATCGGCGGCCACGTCACCATGGCGCTGTCCCAGGGCGGTGCCGGCGAGGGCATGATCGGCTTCGCCGGTGGCACCCGCCGCACCACCAGCAGGCTGCTCGACGGCGCCAACTACCCGCCGGTGCGCTCACTCTTCCCCGCCTCCCACAACGCCGAGGCGCGGGTGCCGGTCAGCACGCTGATCGAGGTCGTCAAGCGGGTCGCCCTGGTGGCCGAGCGGGCCACCCCGGTGCTGCTCAGCTTCAGCGCCGACGGCCTGGTGGTCGAGGCCGGTGGCACCGAGGAGGCGCGCGCCAGCGAGGCCATGGAGGCCACCTTCACGGGTGACCCGCTGACGATCGGCTTCAACCCGCAGTACCTGATCGACGGCCTCGCGAACCTGGGGGCCCAGTTCGCCGTGCTCCAGTTCGTCGATGCCTTCAAGCCGGCGGTGATTTCACCCGCCGGCGAGGATGGCGAGGTCCTGCCCGGGTACCGGTACCTCATCATGCCGATCCGCGTCTCCCGCTGATCGCGCCCGAGAAGACCCGAACGCACGGAGGTAGGGACAGATGCAGCTCGGCCTGGTAGGGCTCGGCCGGATGGGCGGCAACATGCGCGAGCGGTTGCGCGCCGCCGGGCACGAAGTCGTCGGCTTCGACCACAACGCTCAGGTCAGCGACGTGGCCAGCCTGGCGGAGCTGGCGGAGAAGCTGGAGTCGCCGCGGGCCGTCTGGGTCATGGTCCCCGCCGGGGTCACCGACGCGACCATCGACGAGCTGGCCGGCGTGCTCGGCGCCGGCGACATCATCATCGACGGCGGCAACTCGCGCTTCAGCGACGACGCCCCCCGTGCCGAGCGCCTCAACGAGCAGGGCATCGGTTACCTCGACGTCGGCGTGTCCGGCGGCGTCTGGGGCCGGCAGAACGGTTACGCGCTCATGGTCGGCGGCGCGCAGGAGCACGTCGAGCGGCTGATGCCGATCTTCGAGGCGCTGAAGCCGGCCGGTGAGTTCGGCTTCGTCCACGCCGGCCCGGTGGGTGCCGGCCACTACGCCAAGATGGTGCACAACGGCATCGAGTACGGCCTGATGCACGCCTACGCCGAGGGGTACGAGCTGCTCGCCAAGTCCGAGCTGGTC
The DNA here is from genome assembly GCF_044465805.1 of Micromonospora sp. NPDC049497. Taxonomy (NCBI): domain Bacteria; kingdom Bacillati; phylum Actinomycetota; class Actinomycetes; order Micromonosporales; family Micromonosporaceae; genus Micromonospora; species Micromonospora sp. NPDC049497. Next base: position 222,533 of record NZ_JBITMC010000003.1, read on the forward strand.
ACCAACGTCCCGGGCGTCTTCAAGTCGTGGCGCGAGGGCACCGTCGTCCGGTCCTGGCTGCTCGACCTGCTCGACCTGGCCCTCGACGAGGACCCGGAGCTGGCCGAGCTGAGCGGCTACACCGAGGACACCGGCGAGGGCCGGTGGACCGTCGACGAGGCCGTCCGGCTCGCCGTGCCGCTCAACGTCATCACCGCCTCCCTCTTCGCCCGGTTCGCCTCCCGCCAGGACGACTCGCCGGCGATGAAGGCCGTGGCCGCGCTGCGCCAGCAGTTCGGCGGGCACGCCGTCCACAAGCGCTGACCGGTATCCACAGCCTGTGTACGTCCGCCGGCTCGAACTGGTCGACTTCCGCTCGTACGAGCGGGTCGCCGTGGACCTGGAGCCGGGGGCGAACGTCCTGACCGGCCCCAACGGTGTCGGCAAGACGAACCTCGTCGAGGCGCTGGGCTACGTGGCGACCCTGGACTCGCACCGGGTCGCCACCGACGCCCCGCTGGTACGGATGGGCGCCACCTCCGCGGTGATCCGCTGCGCGGTGGTGCACGAGGGCCGGGAACTCCTGGTGGAGCTGGAGATCGTCCCCGGCAAGGCCAACCGGGCCCGGCTGGGGCGGTCTCCCGCCCGCCGGGCCCGCGACGTGCTCGGTGCCCTGCGGCTGGTGCTGTTCGCACCCGAGGACCTGGAACTCGTCCGGGGCGACCCCGCCGAGCGTCGCCGCTACCTCGACGACCTCCTGGTCAGCCGCCAGCCCCGGTACGCCGGGGTGCGCGCCGACTACGAGCGGGTGGTCAAGCAGCGCAACGCCCTGCTGCGCACCGCGTACCTGGCCCGCAAGACCGGCGGCTCGCGCGGCGGCGACCTGTCCACCCTGGCGGTGTGGGACACCCACCTCGCCCGGCACGGCGCCGAGCTGCTCGCCGGCCGGCTGGAGCTGGTCGCCGCGCTCGGCCCGCACGTGACGAAGGCCTACGACGCGGTGGCCGCCGGCAGGGGCGCGGCGGGGATCACCTACCGGCCCTCAGTGGAGCTGACGGAGCCGACCACCGACCGGGCCGCGCTGGCCGAGGCGCTCACCGCCGCGCTGGCCGAGGCCCGCTCATCCGAGGTCGAGCGGGGCACCACGCTGGTCGGTCCGCACCGCGACGACCTCACCCTCACGCTCGGCCCGCTGCCCGCCAAGGGGTACGCGAGCCACGGCGAGTCCTGGTCGTACGCGCTGGCCCTGCGGCTGGCGGGGTACGACCTGCTGCGCGCCGACGGCATCGAGCCGGTGCTGGTGCTCGACGACGTGTTCGCCGAGCTGGACGCCGGCCGCCGGGAACGTCTCGCCGACCTGGTCGGCGGGGCCAGTCAACTGCTCGTCACCTGCGCGGTCGACGAGGACGTGCCGACCCGCCTGCGGGGTGCCCGGTACGCGGTCGGTGAGGGGACGGTGCGTCGTGCCGGATGAACCGCGTCGACCGGGCGCTGCGGGGGACCCGGAGCGGTCGCCCGCCTCGGGCCGGGTGACCGGGGGTGGGGCGCGCGGTGCGCGTACCTCCTCGGGAGCCGGTGGGACGACGGGCCGTGCGCCACGGGCGGCCGGAAGCGGCGCGGACGCCGCGTCCGGGACCGGGCGTGGAGCCGGCGGACCGCAACCCGGCGACGGGGCCTCCGGTGGGTCGAAGGGCGACGCGGGTGCGGCCGGTGGACCGGCGGAGGGCGCCTCCGGGCCGCAACTGGCACGGGCGGTGCTCGACGCGGCGAAGGCCCGGCGGGAGTCGACGGCGAAGAGCCGGCGGCGCGGCGGGACCGGCGGCGAGGGCGGTGGCGCCGAGCGGCGGCTGCGCGGCTACTCCGGGCCCGGACCGGACCCGCGCGATCCGCAGCCGCTCGGCGCGGTGCTCGACCGGCTCATGAAGGCGCGCGGCTGGCAGCAGCCCGCCGCCGAGGCCCGGGTCTTCGGCGCGTGGGAGAAGGTCGTGGGGTCGGAGGTGGCGCAGCACAGCCGGCCGGTGAAGCTGGAGGACGGCGAGCTGACCGTGGAGGCCCGCTCCACGGCCTGGGCGACCCAGCTGCGCCTGCTCGCCGGGTCGCTGCTCCAGCAGATCGGCCGCGAGGTGGGTCACAACGTCGTGCGCCGGCTGCACATCCACGGCCCGGCGGCGCCGTCGTGGTCCCGGGGCCCCCGGCGGGTACGCGGCCGCGGGCCTCGCGACACCTACGGCTGACCGGCCCGCCGGGGCGCCTCGGACTCGGCGTAGACGGCGAACCCCCGGTCGGCGCAGCGCCGGTAGAACGCGGCCAGCACGCTCAGCTCGGGGCAGGTGTAGTTCCACTGCGGTGACGCGCCGGCGTCGTCGCGCAGCGCGTCGAGCCGGCTGTCGAGCCACCGGAGCTGCTGCTCGGCGAGGCGACCGTCGGCGAGCAGGCCGCGCAGCACCTCGCTGACCGACTCGAAGGTCACGGTCTCGCCGTGCTGGCGGTGCCCGGCCACGAACCGCTCGATCCCCCCGGCGATCCAGGCGCACCCGTCCGGGTCGATCACCGGGTCCTCGTCCTCCGCGGCGGCGTCCGTGGCGTAGAGCACACCCTCCAGGCCCAGCAGCAGGTCGACCAGCTCGGTGTACGCGGTCGCCCGCACCGTTCCGGTCTTCGCGATCAGCTCGGCGAGCGCCGCGGTCGGCGCCGAGATCCGGGGCATGTCCACGATCTCGCCGAAGTCGACGAACTCGGCCGGCGCGACCGGATCGTAGAAGCGGCCGGTCCGCGGCCAGTGCACCGCGACGTTGTCCAGCCCCATCTGGCGTCACCTCTCAAGCCGTGTCGGGTAGATCGGGTCGATCGTCCGGTTCAGACCGCCAAAGATCAAGGCCGGTTCCGGTCGCGCCGTGACCGTACCCCGGACGTGGTGCGAAGCAACGCGCGGTCTTCGGCCGGTCGCGCCGCCGATCGGGCCGTGGCGTGTAGGGGGAGTCGCGGACGGCGACGTTCGGCCGGCTACGGAGGTCTCAGACGCCTCGCAGGGGTGCCGAGTGGTGGTTCTGTCGTTCGCGCACAGTAAGATTGACGGAGAGACGAAGACCCGGTGCGGTGCGACGAAACCCGGGCCCGGTGCGGGCCCGTGATCATTGTCCACGTCGGGTCGAGCCGATCGCGATCCGCGGGCAACCGCGGCGACCGGCGCGTTCGACCCGTACCCCGGCTTGTCCCCGGTGCCGGTCCGCGCGCCGACGTCGCGTCCTGTCCGCCGAACCCGCGCCCGGCACGCCGTGAGGCGTGCCACGGCGCGAGAAAGTGGCCGAGGGTGGCAGCGCAGGACAAGCAGGAGTACGGCGCCGAGTCGATCACCGTCCTCGAAGGTCTGGAGGCGGTCCGGAAGCGGCCGGGTATGTACATCGGGTCGACCGGCGAGCGCGGTCTGCACCACCTCGTGCAGGAGGTCGTGGACAACGCGGTGGACGAGGCGCTGGCCGGGCACTGCGACACCATCGACGTGGTGCTGCTGGCCGACGGCGGTGTCCGGGTCACCGACAACGGCCGTGGCTTCCCCGTCGACATCCACCCCAAGCTGAAGAAGCCGGGGGTCGAGGTCGCGTTGACCGTGCTGCACGCGGGCGGCAAGTTCGACGGCAAGGCGTACGCGGTCTCCGGCGGCCTGCACGGTGTCGGCGTCTCCGTGGTGAACGCCCTCTCCACCCGGATGGCGGTGGAGATCCACAAGTCCGGCCACGTCTGGCGGCAGCAGTACACGAACTCCAAGCCGTCCCCGCTGGACAAGGGCGAGACCACCGACCGCACCGGCTCTGCGGTCTCCTTCTGGCCGGATCCGGCTATCTTCGAGACCGTCGACTTCGACTTCCAGACCATCTACCGGCGCCTGCAGGAGATGGCCTTCCTCAACCGCGGTCTGAGCATCCATCTCCTCGACGAGCGGGTCCCGGAGGGCGTGGAGGGCAAGCCGCGCGAGGTGACCTTCCTCTACAAGGACGGCATCGCCGACTTCGTCCGGCACCTCAACGCCTCCAAGAACCCGATCCACAAGACGGTGGTCCAGTTCGACGCCGAGGACGTGGAGGAGGGCATGGCGGTCGAGATCGCCATGCAGTGGAACGAGTCCTACGGCGAGTCGGTCTACACCTTCGCCAACACGATCAACACGCACGAGGGCGGCACCCACGAGGAGGGCTTCCGGGCCGCGCTGACCAGCGTCATCAACCGCTACGGCGCCGACAAGAAGCTGCTCAAGGGCGACGAGAAGCTCTCCGGCGAGGACATCCGCGAGGGCCTGGCCGCGATCATCTCGGTGAAGCTGACCAACCCGCAGTTCGAGGGCCAGACGAAGACCAAGCTCGGCAACACCCCGGTGAAGAGCTTCGTCCAGCGGGTCTGCAACGAGTGGCTGGTCGACTGGCTGGACCGGAACCCGGCCGAGGCGAAGACCATCATCACCAAGGCGTCCCAGGCCGCCCGCGCCCGGATCGCCGCCCAGCAGGCGCGCAAGCTCGCCCGCCGCAAGTCGCTGCTGGAGTCCGGGTCGATGCCGGGCAAGCTGGCCGACTGCCAGTCCACCGACCCGCGCGAGTCCGAGGTGTTCATCGTCGAGGGCGACTCGGCCGGCGGCTCGGCCAAGCAGGGACGCGACCCGCGCACCCAGGCGATCCTGCCGATCCGCGGCAAGATCCTCAACGTGGAGAAGGCCCGGATCGACCGGGTGCTGAAGAACAACGAGGTCCAGGCGCTCATCACCGCGCTGGGCACCGGCATCCACGACGACTTCGACATGGAGAAGCTGCGCTACCACAAGGTGGTGCTGATGGCCGACGCCGACGTCGACGGCCAGCACATCCAGACGCTGCTGCTCACCCTGCTGTTCCGCTTCATGCGGCCGCTGGTCGAGCTGGGCCACGTCTACCTGGCCGCCCCGCCGCTCTACAAGATCAAGTGGAACAAGAAGGGCGACGACGCGCAGTACGCGTACTCCGACCGGGAGCGCGACGGGCTGATCGCGCTGCGCCAGCAGAAGAAGCCGAACGCCCGGCCGGACGACATCCAGCGGTTCAAGGGTCTCGGCGAGATGAACTACCCCGAGCTGTGGGAAACCACGATGAACCCGGCGACGCGTACGCTGCGTCAGGTCACCCTCGACGACGCGGCGACCGCCGACGAGTTGTTCAGCGTGCTGATGGGTGAGGACGTCGAGGCGCGCCGGTCGTTCATCCAGCGCAACGCCAAGGACGTCCGCTTCCTGGACATCTGACGGACGCTGGCGGCCGGCCCGGTCATCATCCACCGGGCGGCCCGCCGATCCACAGAGTTATCCACAGCGCGGCCGTTATCCACAGCGGTTATCCACAGCACGAAACCGACTCTGAGTCTGATAAGGGTTAACAGTGACCGATACCCCCGAGTCCACACCGAACGAACCCGAGGTTCCCGAGACCCTCGCCGCCGTCGTCGCGCACGACCGGATCGAACCGGTCGGGCTCGAGGTGGAGATGCAGCGCTCCTACCTCGACTACGCGATGAGCGTCATCGTCGGGCGGGCGCTGCCGGACGTGCGGGACGGGCTCAAGCCGGTCCACCGCAAGATCCTCTACGCGATGTTCGACTCGGGGTACCGGCCGGACCGCGGCTACGTGAAGTGCTCCCGCGTGGTCGGCGACGTGATGGGTCAGTTCCACCCGCACGGCGACTCGGCCATCTACGACGCGCTGGTCCGGATGGCGCAGCCATGGTCGCTGCGCTACCCGCTGGTCGACGGCAACGGCAACTTCGGCTCGCCGGGTAATGACCCGGCTGCCGCCATGCGCTACTGCCTGACCGGAGATGTCCGGATTCGTGCCGCCGATGGCAGCGTGCGGGTCGGCGACATCGTGCCGGACGCCGCGCCGAGCAGCGAGACCGATATCGAGCTCAAGGTCCGCGACCGCAACGGCGACCTGGTCCGCGCCTCCAGGTTCTTCCACTCCGGCGAGCACCCGACGCTGCGGCTGCGCACCCGCGAGGGGTACGAGCTGACCGGCACCCACAATCACCCGGTGCTCTGCCTGGTGGACGTGGCCGGCGTGCCGACCCTGCTGTGGAAGCTGCTCGCCGAGATCTCCCCGGGTGACCGGGTGGTCCTCCAGCGCACGGTGCCGGACGAGATCGGCTACCCGATGCTGGAGCACGTGGAGGCGGCGGTGCTCGCGGGCGCCTTCGTCAGCGAGGGCTGGGTCTCAGAGACGCGGGCGGGCTTCAACACCGTCGACCGGGAGTTCTTCGTCCGTGTCCTTGCCGCCTACGACCTGGCCGTCGGTGGCTCCCGGTACGTCAGCGAGCGCGTGATCGCCTCCGGCAGCACGCTGCACGAACTCGACGTGCAGGAGCTCACCGCTCTGCGGGCCAGCGTCCTCGGCGAGATGGTCGGGGCGCGCAGCGCGGCCAAGTTCGTCCCCGAGTTCATCTGGCAGGGGCCGGCAGCGGTCAAGCGGGCGTTCCTCCAGGCGCTGTTCGAGGGCGACGGCTCGTCCTCGCTGCTGCCGCGCAACACCATCCAGATCTCGTACTCCACGCGTAGTGAGCGGCTGGCCCGCGAGGTGCAGCAGCTCCTGCTGGAGTTCGGCGTGGTCAGCCGGCAGTGCCGGTACGACAACGGCGAGATCAAGGTCGTGGTGACCAACCGCCGCGACGCCCGGATCTTCGCCGCCCACGTCGGCTTCCTCGGCCGCAAGCAGGCGAAGTTGGAGTCGGAGCTGGCCGCGGTGCCGGCGACCAGCACGGCGCTCTCCGGTGACCACGTGCCGCTGGTCGGTGACTTCATCCGGGAGCACGGCGCGACGCGCTGGACCGAGCGGGACTGGCTGCGCCGGCACAACGTCGACCGGATCGAGCGCTGGGAGCGGGACCGCGACGAGATCGCGGCCCGGATCACGAACACCGAGGTGCTCGACGTGGTCGAGCCGCTGGTCGACGGCCGGTTCTACTACGCCGAGGTGGCTGAGCTGGCCGACGCCGGCGTGCAGCCGGTCTACAGCATCCGGGTGGACACCGAGGACCACTCGTTCGTCTCCGACGGTTTCGTCAGCCACAACACCGAGTGCAAGCTCGACCCGCTGGCCATGGAGATGCTGCGGGACATCGACGAGGACACCGTCGATCTCCAGGACAACTACGACGGCCGGGCCAAGGAGCCCACCATCCTGCCGTCGCGGATCCCCAACCTGCTGATCAACGGCTCCGAGGGCATCGCGGTCGGCATGGCCACCAAGATCCCGCCGCACAACCTGCGCGAGATCGGCGCGGCCGTGCAGTGGTGCCTGGAGAACCCGGAGGTCGACGAGGCCACCACCCTCGAAGCGCTGCTGGAGATCGTCAAGGGCCCCGACTTCCCGACCTACGGCCTGATCGTGGGGCAGCAGGCCATCCAGGACGCGTACCGCACCGGGCGCGGCTCGATCCGGATGCGCGCCGTGGTGGAGGTCGAGGAGGACAAGCGCGGCCGTCCGGCACTGGTGGTCAGCGAGCTGCCCTACCAGGTCAACCCGGACAACCTGGCCGAGCGCATCGCTGAGCTGATCAAGGAGGGCAAGCTCGCCGGCATCGCCGACATCCGCGACGAGTCCTCCGGCCGTACCGGCATGCGGATCGTGCTCGTGCTCAAGCGCGACGCGGTCGCCAAGGTGGTGCTGAACAACCTCTACAAGCACACCCAGCTCCAGGAGACGTTCGGCGCCAACATGCTGGCGCTTGTCGACGGCGTGCCGCGCACGCTGAACCTGGCCCAGTTCATCCGCTACTACGTCGAGCACCAGATCGAGGTGATCCGCCGGCGGACCGCGTTCCGGCTCCGCAAGGCGGAGGAGCGGGCGCACATCCTGCGCGGCCTGTCCAAGGCGCTGGACGCCCTCGACGAGGTGATCGCCCTGATCCGGCGCTCGCCCACGGTCGAGGACGCGCGGCAGGGCCTGATCCGGCTGCTGGAGATCGACGAGATCCAGGCGACCGCGATCCTCGACATGCAGCTGCGTCGCCTGGCGGCCCTGGAGCGGCAGCGGATCCTCGACGACCTGGCCAAGCTGGAGGTGGAGATCGCCGACCTCAAGGACATCCTCGCCAAGCCGGAGCGGCAGCGGCGGATCGTCTCCGAGGAGCTGGGCGAGATCGTCGCGAAGTGGGGCGACGAACGGCGTACGAAGATCATCCCGTTCGACGGCGAGGTCTCGATGGAGGACCTCATCGCGCGGGAGGACGTGGTCGTCACGATCACCCGCACCGGGTACGCCAAGCGCACCAAGGTCGACCTCTACCGCTCGCAGCGGCGCGGCGGCAAGGGTGTCAGCGGTGCCAGCCTGCGGCAGGACGACATCGTCAGCCACTTCTTCGTATGCTCCACGCACGACTGGATGCTGTTCTTCACCAACAAGGGCCGGGTGTATCGGGCCAAGGCGTACGAGCTTCCGGAAGCCAGTAGGGTGGCGAAGGGTCAGCACGTGGCCAACCTGCTCGCGTTCCAACCGGACGAGCAGATCGCACAGATCATCGAGATTCCGAACTACCAGGTGGCGCCCTACCTGGTACTGGCCACGAAGAACGGCCTGGTGAAGAAGACGCGGCTCGAGGAGTTCGACTCCAACCGTTCCGGCGGCATCATCGCGATCAACCTGCGCGATGAGGACGAGCTGGTCGGTGCCGCCCTGGTCGGACCGGAGGACGACCTGCTGCTGGTCTCGAAGAAAGCCCAGGCGATCCGGTTCAACGCGACCGACGAGGCGCTGCGGCCGATGGGCCGGGCGACGTCCGGTGTGATCGGCATGCGGTTCAGCGAGGACGACGTGCTGCTGGCCATGGAGGTCGTCCGGGAGGGTCTGGACGTCCTGGTGGCCACGAACGGGGGATACGCGAAACGCACCCCGATCGAGGAATACCCGGTTCAGGGCCGGGGAGGTAAGGGCGTGTTGACTGCGAAGATCACCGAGCGGCGCGGTGGTCTGGTCGGGGCAGTGGTGATCGACCCGGACGACGAGCTGTTCGCGATCACCAGCAACGGTGGTGTCATCCGGACTCCGGTGAAGCCTGTACGCCGCACGCGTGACCGGAACACAATGGGGGTCAAGCTGATGGACCTTCCGGATGGCGTGACTATCGTGGCGATTGCTCGCAATGCCGACGAGCCTGACGAACAGGACTAGTTGAATGACGGAGACACAGGCGAAGTCGGGGAACACGGGGACCTCGGCCAACCCGGTCGACGAGGAGGCCGCGAAAACCGGCACACCAGCGACCGGCCGCGCGGCCGTGGGCCGGGCAACCGTCCCCGCCGACGCGCCTGCCCCGAAATTCACCCGGGCGCCGGGAATGACACCGCCACCGGACAAGTCGACCGACGACAAGGACGCCGCGGAGAACGCCGACGCGACGAAGGTCGACGCGCCGAGTGCCGGGGGCACCGCCACGTCGACAGCCGCCCGGCCGGCGACCACCCAGCCGATCACCGTGCGCGCCGGCCAGGCGACCCCGACCGGCACCACCGGCACCCAGCCGCGGGTGACCGGGGCCACCGGGACGCAGCCGCGCGTGACCGGTGCCGCGAGGCCGCAGCAGGACGGCGGTCGACCGACCACTCCGGGTCGCCCCAACCAGGGCGGCGGCCTGCCGCCGGGGCTCGGGGGTGCGGCCGCAGTCGGGGCCGCCCGCGTGGGTGAGGCGGTACGCGCTGCGCGTACCTCGGTCAGCTCGGCCGCGTCCCGCGGACCGCGCCGGGCCCGGCTGAACCTCAAGCGGATCGACCCGTGGTCGGTGATGAAGTTCGCCTTCGCGGTCTCGGTGGTGCTCTTCATCGTGGTGGTCGTCGCCACGTCGGTGCTCTACCTGGCCCTCGACGCGATGGGCGTGTTCACCAGCGTCAACGACAGCCTGAGGGACCTGGTCAACGCCGGCGGCGGGCAGAGCGCCAGCGGCTTCCAGGTCACCGCCCGTGGCGTGATCCTGAGTTCGGCGCTGATCGGCCTGGTCAACATCGTGCTGTTCACGGCGCTCGCCACCCTGGGGGCGTTCGTCTACAACGTCTGCGCGGACCTGGTGGGCGGCATCGAGCTGACCCTCGCCGAGCGCGACTGAACCACCCGAACGCCGGGGCCGGCCGCACTCCTGTGCGGTCGCCCCGGCATCGCTTGACCCACTCGACGTCACTGAAGTCGCGGTGTCCGCGCCGCTCCGACACCCCAACTTCAGTGACGTCGAGTCGATCTTCTGGTGTCGCCGGTAAGTCGGTGGGCGGGGCGCCAAAGGTCCGGTAGGTTCAGGGCGACGGCCGGCCGGACCCCGATTTGGGAGCGGCTGGCGGCATGGGTTAACCTTGCTCGTCGCTACACGGGGCTATAGCTCAGTCGGTTAGAGCGCAGAGCTGATAACTCTGAGGTCGCTGGTTCGATTCCAGCTAGCCCCACCGCACATCCGTCCGACGGCACGTCGAGCGTGAGGGGTAGCCCCAATGTTCAAGAAGCTGCTGATCCTGGTCGGCGTCGTCGGTGTGGCCGCTGTCGTGGCCCGCAGGGTGAAGGCGTCCAACGACGAGCGGGCTCTCTGGCACGAGGCGACCACCGCTCCCGACCTGCGCTGATCCTGCTCTTCCTACCTCGCCAGCACCTGGCGGCGTCGTCCGCCCCGGGGCCCTAGCTCAACTGGCAGAGCACTGCCTTTGCAAGGCAGGGGTTAGGGGTTCGAGTCCCCTGGGCTCCACCCGCACATCGGATATCTCCGATCGACGAAAGCCGAGCTCGTTCGCGAGCTGGGCTTTCATGGTTCGGCGCAACGACGTTGGACGATTCTGCTCAGGCTGTTGGTGGCGTGCCTGTGGAGACGAGAGATCGGTGCGCTGATCGGGAGTCAGGTCGAGCGCCGCTGTCTCGCCTCACGGCTGGAAGTACTCCGACATCAGGCGGCTGACCCATTCCGGCTGCTTGACGTTGTCCGGTAGGAACTCGGCCATCACTGGCTTCAGGTCGATGACCGGGGTGCCGGAGACCGCGTCGAGGCCCACCACCGTCAGTTCGCGGCCGTGGACGGATTCGATGGCGCAGCACGTCACCCCGATGCGGTTGGGCCTGCGAGGGCCGCGGCCGGCGAAGACGCCGACGGGCGGGAGGTCGGGACGGCCGCGATTTGGGCGGGGCTCGCGGTAGGCGCCGTGGTCCGGGAACTGGTCGAAGATGAAGAGGATCTCCACGTGCGAGAAGTCCTCCAGGCCCTGGAGGCACGCATCGCCGAAGCGCTCGTCGACGGTGATCGTGCTGCGGACGGCGCCCCAGTTGTCTGTGTGCTGGACGTCCGTCCTCGCGTTCTGGACGGTACCTATCGGGGTGATGTCGAAACTGAGCATGATTCCTTCCAGGGGCTACGAGTGTGGGGATCAGCGCCGTCCTCGACCACGCCGTGACAGGCCGGGCAGACCGCATTCGGAGGATCGGCAGACTTGCTGCGTGGCGACGGGCTATCCGACGAACAGGAGCACGCTGATCGCCAGCATCACCACGGCGGTGGCTCCGTGGACGCCGTAAGCGGTGGCCCTGGGTCCTTTGCTGCGCAACACGATAAGTGCGTCGCCGGCGGGCATGCCTGCGGCGGCCAGCATGAACCAGCCGAGCAGGTGGGGTGTCGCGCCCACGAGCAGGATGAAGATGAAGACTCCCGAAGCGATGTCGCGTACGGCCTTGACGGCTAACCATGCCTGGAAGTTGGGGTCCTCGGTCGGCGTGCCGGGGATACCGAAGCCTGCGGCGGCCTGCGGCGCCCAGAGTTCACGCGCGCCGATGAGGATGATGCCTGCGCCGATCAGTCCGGCGAGCATGTTGGCGATGGTGATGAGCATGGTATGTCCCTTTGAAGTGAAGCGGTTCTAGCGACGAAGACGCGCGCGTAGCCGCTGGCACCGCGCCTGGTCCCGCGGCAGCAAGGTGCTTGGCGTGGCGGCGATCCAGCGCGGCAGGTCACGGAACGAGGACTACGCCTCCGCGCATTCCGCCTTGGGCCAGCCGGTTGTGGGCCGCTGCGGCGTCGGCGAAGGAGTAAACATCGGCGACCCGCAGCGGGATATCGCCGCTTTCTACCAATTTCACCAGTTCGCCTAACCTGGTACGGTCCGGCAGCACGTTCAGCGCGAACGCCCGGATTCCCCTCGTGGGCTCCGGGCGCAGCGGGGGTGAGGCTGCCACGTAACCGCCGCCGTCCCTGACCAGGTCCATCAGTGACGAGCCGATCAGTGCGAGGTCGACAACCGCGTCGAAGGTGGCCGCCGTTGCCGCGACCGGATCCCCTGATCGTGGCAGGAACATCGCGCCCTGCGATTCGACGAACTCGCGGTCGCCCGCCCCGGCTATCCCTGTGACCTGCAGGCCGGCGACGCGGGCCAGCGCGAGGGTGAACCCGCCGACCTGTCCCGCGGCGCCGGTGACGAGCACGGACGACCCTGCCGGGAGCGCAAGCAGCTCGAGGGCTTGGGCGGCGGCCAGACCGTTGGTAGGCAGGGTCGCGGCCTCGGCGGCGGGAATGCCGACGGGCGCTGCGGTCAGCCATGCGGCATCGAGGACCACATACTCCGCGTGGGCGCCCACCGTGGTGCGCAACCAGGGTGAGAAGCCGATGACGTCGTCATTCACAGCGAGATCCCCGACGGACGCACCGACGACGTCGACCGTGCCTGCGACGTCCCAACCGGGGACATACGGCGGCTCGGTCGGCAGTGGCGCAGGGAATCGGCCGGCGCGAACCAAGAGATCAACCGGGTGTACGACCGACGCGGCGACCCGTACGCGCACCTGCCCCGGTCCCGGCTGCGGCACCGGCAAGTCCACCACCTGTAGAACCTCCGGCCCTCCGAATTGTGCATAGCTGACTGCGCGCATGTCGTACCCTCCGCTGAACGTCATGATCGCCAATACGGTAGGTATGCTCGGGCACCGTTGGTAAGTAGGCACCTGGAAGTGCCTAGGGCACCGGCAAGGGGGTGGCAGATGACGACGACGACCGCCGGACAACGACGAGATCAGGCCAAACGCGACTATGACGCGTTCCTGGCGGGCTGCCCGACGCGGGAACTGCTGAGCACCCTCACTGACAAATGGGCGGCCCTGGTGATCGCGGCGCTCGCCAACGGCCCGCAGCGGCACAGCGAGCTCGCCCGCCGCATCGCCGGCGTCAGCCAGAAGATGCTCACCCAGACCCTGCGCATACTGGAGCGCGATGGTCTCATCGCCCGTACGGTGACGGCGTCGGTGCCTGCGCGCGTCGACTACGCGCTCACCCCGCTCGGCCATGATCTGTTCCCGGTGATGGTCGCGATCAAGACCTGGGCAGAGGCACACATGGACCGCGTCTTTCACGCCCGCACCCAGTTCGACGCGAGGAGCTGACGAGCGGTACCCACCGCGATGAGATCACGACGGAAGGAACCCCCGGACGCGCGGACCCGTCAGTCATGGCATGAAGTTGCGCGGCGCAATTCTCGTCGCCCTGGCCACGCTCGGCCTCAAGCTCGTTCTGGCCGTTTCAGCGGCAGACCCCGCCTGGGCCTGCTCGTGCGCCTCGTTGAGCCCGGCCGAGCAGGACGAGCAGGCCGAAAACATCGTCGTCGGCATCGTCACGCGGGTGACGGGCGATGGGGTGCAACTCGCGGTCGATACCGTCGAGAAGGGCGGCTCCGGATCGGGGGACACGCTCAGGCTGCGCGTGGGGCGCAGCGAGGTGAGCTGCGGCTACGACTTCCGCGTTGGCACTCGGTACCGGGTGAATTCGAGCGGCGGCGGCACCGGGCTGTGCGCGGGGATCCGCCAGTTGCCGGCCACACCGTCCGCGGCCCCAGCGGTCTCGACGCCTGCCGCGGTCACACCCGCTCCTGAGCAGACGCCGAGCCGCTGGTGGTTCGTGGTCGGTGCGATGCTCGCGGTCCTCGCGGCCGGAGTGGCGGCAGTGGCCCTGCGACGGCGTCGGAACGGCCAGGTAAGGCGTGGGACCGATGCGAGCCGACACTCGCCGTGACGGCCGGTGTGGATCTTGCGCGTGAGGGGCGGGGGCGCGAGTGGCTGAGCCCTGCCCCGACACCTGGCGTCAACGCCGGCGCAGTTCGGTGGCGACCTCGATCAGGGTCGAAGCGACAACCTCCGGATCGCACGTCATGTGGAGATGACGACCGTCCAGACACCGCACCGGCCACCCACGGTCCGCCGCCCGCTGGAGTTCGTCGGCGTACGTCGTTCCGAAGGCCACGTAGCCGGTGGGGACCGAGTCCCAGCCGGGGGGAACGACCACGTCGGCGGTGAGATAGTCCCAGGGCACCCGCCGCTGGTCAGCCTCGACCCGACGGCGGGTCTGCGGGTCCGGGAAGAGCGCGGCGACGTCGGAGTCCGACCACCACTCGCTCCAGTACGGCAGCAGGCCGTCGGCACCGACACGGCTCCGGAGTGTCGCGCGCAGCCTTTCTGGTGCGACCGGGATGCGACCGCTCGCCGGGGGCAGCACGGCGTCCAGGAACACGGCGGCCCGTACCGGCCGTGCGGCGACGAGCGCCGGGACGTACAGGCCGGCGTTGCTGTGCGGTACCAGGACCGGTTCACCCTGCTCCGGGAGGCAGTCCCGCAGCGCGCACAGCACCTCGTCGGGACTGTGCAGCGGGAGCGGTGGGAGCGACGGAACGACGACGTCGTGTCCGCGTGCCACGAGCACCGACGCGGCCGGCTCCCAGACCGACGGCCCGAGGAAGGGGCTCGTCAGCAGAACGAAGGTCGTTCGCATGGCTGACGTCTACCACGGTTCAGGTCGACGCGCTGTCCGTCCATCGTGGTGGACAGCAGGCCGGCTGGGAGCTCAGCTGGAAGATCACCGAGTCGCCGCTGATCGTGGTCGCCCCGCACGGTGGCTCGATCGAGTTGCGTACCAGTGAGATCGCGACCGCCATCGCCGATGGCAGGCACACCGAATGTCACTTCAAGGGCAGGCTCCCCGCCGGCAACTACCCGAGACTGCATGTGACGAGCACCAACTGGGACGTCGAGGAGTGCCTGATCCTGATCCGTCAGCGCCCCCACGCGCTGTCGATCCACGGCACCGCCAAACCCGGCAGGGTCGTCTACGTGGGTGGGAGGGACACCGTCAAGGGGGCTGCGCTGACGGCGGCTCTGCGGGCCCAGGGCTTCCAGGCCGAAGCGGCGCCCGACGACATCGCCGGCCTGTCGACCGCCAACTTCGTGAACAAGGACGCCGACGGCGCCCGCGTGACCGGGTGGCGGACGCGCCCACGCCGCTGTCCCTGACGATCACCCGGTTCCGGGTCACGTTCCGTGCGGTCGGGCGCGGTACGTCGTGGCCGGCAGGCTAGCGTCGGAGGGGTGAGCACCGGAGCCCCGCGCGTACTCCCGGCCGACAGCGGCATCGCCGAGGCGGCGTCCGTCCTGCGTACCGGCGGGTTGGTGGCCTTTCCCACCGAGACCGTCTACGGCCTCGGGGCGAACGCGCTGGACGCCCGGGCTGCCGCCCGCATCTTCGAGGCGAAGGCGCGGCCCAGCTTCGATCCACTGATCACCCACCTGGCCGACACGGCGGAGCTGGAGAAGTTGGTCGGCCCGCTGCCGCCGGCGGTGGCCGCGTTGGCCGAGCGGTTCTGGCCGGGACCGCTGACGTTGATCGTGGACCGGCCGGCGGCGGTTCCGCCGATCGTGACGTCCGGCCTGGACACGATGGCGGTACGGGTACCGGACCACGAGCACGCGCGAGCTCTGATCGCGGCGGCCGGCGTGCCGGTGGCGGCGCCGAGCGCCAACCGGTTCGGCCAGCTCAGCCCCACCCGGGCGGAGCACGTCGTACGGGGGCTGGGCGCCGCCGTGGACGTGGTGCTCGACGGCGGCCCGACACGCTGCGGGATCGAGTCGACAATCGTGGACGCCCGGGGTGAGCGGCCGGTGGTGCTGCGCCTCGGCGCGTTGCCCGTCGAGGCGTTGGAGGAGGCGGCCGGCCCGGTGACCGTACGCCCGGGTAGTTCCGGCCAGCCCGTCGCGCCGGGAACGTTGGCCGCGCACTACGCGCCGCGTACGCTGCTGCGGTTGGTGTCCGGCGCGGAGCCGGCGGCGGCCGGCGGGGGCCGGCGGGGCTTCCTGGCGTTCCGGGACCGCCCGGCGGGCACCTGGGCGGCGGTGGAGGTGCTCTCCCCGGCCGGTGACCTGACGGAGGCGGCGGCGCGGCTGTTCGAGGCGCTGCACGAGTTGGACGGCACCGGCGTCGACGAGATCGTGGTCGAGCCGGTGCCGGAGGTGGGCGTGGGCCGGGCGATCAACGACCGGCTGCGCCGCGCCGCCGCGACCTGGCGTCCCGCCACCTGAGCGGGACGCCGCGTGCATGGCCCGGGGCGACGGGGGTAGGAGAACAGCAACAACCCCCCGAAAGTGAGGTGCATCCCCATGCCGACCGCACGCGAGATCATGACGAACGACGTGACCTGCATCCGTGAGCAGGACGACCTTCGGACGGCCGCGAAGCAGATGGCCCAGCTGGGCGTCGGCGCGCTGCCGATCTGTGGGGACGACAACCGGTTGAAGGGCATGCTGACCGACCGCGACATCGTCGTGAAGGTCCTTGCCGAGGGTCGTGACCCGGCCAGCGTCACCGCCGGTGAGCTGGCCCAGGGCGAGGCCGTGACCATCGGCGCGGACGACGACGCGGCCGAGATCCTGCGGACGATGGGTCAGCACCAGGTACGCCGGCTGCCGGTGATCGACGGGCACGAGCTCGTCGGCATCGTGGCCGTCGCCGACGTGGCCCGTTCCCTGCCCGAGCGTCCAGTGGGTGACCTCATCGAGGCCATCTCCGAGCGCAGCTGACGCCCCGTACGAGTTAAGAAGGGCCCCCTGTACAACGCCAGGCGTTAACAGGGGGCCCTTCCTTACCGGAGTGGCACGGTTTCGCCGCGCGTGACGGTGCGGACCGACGCCGCGAAACCGCGCCGGCGGGACTCGGCGACGAAGTCGCCCAGCGGTGAGCGGAACACCGGGTAGTCGTCGTAGTGGATCGGCACGGTGAGCTTCGGCCGGATCAGCTCCACCAGGTCGGCGCCCTGCCGGTCGTCCATGGTGAGCAGGATGCCGGCGATCCTGGTGCCGCCGAGGTGGATGAGCATCGCGTCGATGTCCGGGTACCGCCGGGGGATGTCGGCGAGCAGCGGCCGGTGCAGGGTGTCCCCGGTGACATAGAGGCGGAACAGCCGCTCGCCACCGCACTCCAGGTCGATCATGGTGCCCATCACGTCGGGCAGCAGCAGGTCCAGCGCCCCGGGCCCGTGTCTGCCCGGCATCGAGGTGAGTCGCAGCGTGGCGCCGCCGTGGTGCAGCTCGGTCGACTGCCAGGTGGGCAGCCCCTGCGCGGCACGGAAGCCCCAGCGGCGGAGCTTCCGGCCGGCGGCGGGTGTGGTGACGACCGGCAGGCCACGGTCCAGCTCGCGGCGCGCCACCCGGTCGAAGTGGTCACCGTGCAGGTGGGACAGGACCACCGCGTCCAGCGCCGGCAGCTGGGCGATCTCCAGCGCCGGGTCCGTGCGGCGCCGCGACCACAGACCCTTGCCCAGGTACGCCCGCTCGCCGCGGTGCAGGAAGTTCGGGTCGGTGAGCAGGGTGAACCCGCCGAGCCGCAGCACCGTGGTCGCGGTACCGATGAACGTCACGTCCGCCTGCTCCGTCACGAACCTCACCTCCGTCATCGATCCGTACCCGTGATCGTGGCGACCATGCGGGGTGCGGACGGTCACGCGCGGCGCGGCGCCCCGGCCGGGCGTTGCCCGGTCGGGCGGTTCTCGGTCGGGCGGTCCTTGCGCCCGGCACGGGAGGGATCGCCCCCGTCCGACGACGGGTCCCCGCCGTCCGGGGACGGCTCGTCGTGGGTCGGCCAGAGGTGCAGGCGGTTGAGCAGGTCGACGCCGGGCGCCGGTGGCTGCGGCAGTCGCTCGACGAGCCGGGTGATGCCGCTGTTGGCGAGGGTGGCGCCCAGCGCCGATCCGGTGGCGATGGACCAGCCGACCGGGCCCAGCGGGGTGCAGCCGAAGAAGTGGCTGAGCCCCGGGGTCTGCACGACGGCCACCAGCACACCCACCGAGCCGGCGGTGGAGAGCAGGACGCCCGGGGTCGCGCCACCGGCCAGCAGGGTCTGGCCGAGCTGTGTGCCGACCAGCGACACCAGGGCGACCGTGGCGGCCCGCCGCTCCCGGCCGGTCCAGCGGGCCAGCATCCAGCCGGCGGTGGCCCCGAGCGCGGTCGACGTGGCCCGCAGCGCGATCTCCCGGTCCAGGGTCGAGCCGAGCGACGTGTCGGGTCCCTCGCGCAGCAGGTTCTCGCTGTGTTCCGGGCGGGGTGGCCGGACCGCGATGGCCAGGGCCGGTGCCAGGTCGGTGAGCAGGTTGACGAGCAGCAGTTGGCGGCCGTTCAGGGCGGAACGGCCGGTCGCGGCCGCGGTGACGATGCTGAACGCGATCTCCCCGAGGTTGCCGCCGACGAGGATGCTCAGCGCGTGCCGGACCGACGACCACATGGCCCGGCCCTCGACCAGCGTGGCGATGATGGTCTCCAGCCGGTCGTCCATCACGACCAGGTCGGCGGCGGCACGCGCGGCGGGGGTGCCCCGCTGGCCGAGGGCGATGCCCACGTCGGCGAGCCGGATGGCGGGGGCGTCGTTCGCGCCGTCCCCGGTCATCGCGACCGTCCGGCCGCACGCCTGCAACGCCTGGATGATCCGGACCTTGTGGGCGGGTGTGCACCGGGCCACCACGTCGGTGGTGACCAGCCGCTCCCCGAGCGCCTCGTCGTCCAGGTCTTCGAGGTCGGCGGCGTTGACCACCCGCTGGCCGTTCCCGTCGCTGATCACCGAGGCGATCGCCTCGGCGGTGGCCGGGTGGTCGCCGGTGATCATGATGGTGTGCACGCCGGCCCGTCGGATGTCCGCCACGGCCGGGGCCGCGCTGGCCCGGATCCCGTCGCCGAGCGCGAGGATGCCGACGAACGTCAGGCCGTGTACGGCGTCGTCGGTGATCGACTCGTCGTCGACGGTACGTTCGGCGATGGCGAGGACGCGCTGCCCGGCGCCGGCGTGCCGGTCCAGTTCCCGGTGCAGCTCCTGCCGCCCGGCGTCGTCCACCGGCACCACGCCCCGTTCGGTGCGCCGGTTGACGCAGCGGGGCAGCACGGTCTCGGGTGCGCCCTTCAGGCTCAGGAGCAGCCCGCCGTCGCAGGTGCCGACGGTGGCGTGGTAGCCGCGGGACGGCTCGAACGGCATCACGTTCACCTGCTGCCAGGCCGCCGCCCCGGTCTGCTCGACCGCACCGACCTCCCGCGCGGCCCGGCGTACCGCCCGGTCGGTCTGTTCCGGCAGGTCCTCCGGGTCGTCGGCGGCGGGGGTGGCCCGCAGCGCCACCGCCAGGACGGTGCGCAGGTGCTCGTCGAGCCGGTCGACGGCCGCGTACCGGTCGCCGTCGCCGACGCCGGAGAGCACGAGACGGCCCTCGGTCAGCGTGCCGGTCTTGTCGAAGCAGAGGACGTCCACCCGGCCGAGGGCCTCGATGGTGCGCGGGTTGCGGACCAGCGCCCCGCGTTCCGCGAGCCGCCGGGCGGCGGCCAACTGCGCGGCGCTGACCAGGAACGGCAGCCCCTCGGGCACCGAGGCGACGGCCAGGTTCGCGGCGGTCGCGGCCGTCTCCGCCAGCGGTACGCCCCGGGCCAGCCCGGCTCCGGCGACCGCCACGGCCGACCCGATCGCCAGCGGGATGGACTTGCTGGTCAGCCCACCCAGCCGGGCCTCCACACCACTGGTGGGTGCGGCGTCGCGGGCCAGCGCCATGCTCCGGCCCGCCTCGGTGTCGGCGCCGGTGGCGACCACCATGGCCACGCCGTGTCCGGCGGCCACCGTCGTTCCCTCGTACAGCATCGAGCGGCGCTCGGCCACGTCCGACGCCGCGACCGGGTCCACGGTCTTGCCCACCGGCAGCGACTCGCCGGTCACGGAGGACTCGTCCGCCTCCAGGCCGGCGGCCTCCAGGACCCGGCAGTCGGCCGGTACGGCGTCCCCGGGCTCCAGGATCACCACGTCGCCGGGTACCAGGTCCTCGGCGGCCAGCACCTGCTCGCCGCCGTCCCGGCGGACCCGGGCGGTGACCGCCGAGCGGGACAGCAGTTCCGCCAGCGACCGCTCGGTGTTGCGCTGGTGCACCGCGCCGATCAGGGCCGACCCGCCGACCACCCCGCCGACCAGGGCGGCGTCGACGGGCGACCCGAACGACGCGGACAGCACGGCGCCGGCCGCGAGGACCGGGGTCAGCGGGTTGGAAAGCTCGTCGAGGAACGCCCGGAGCAGGCTGGACGACCCGGGCTGGTAGTCGCGGGCGGTGCCCCGCCGGCGGGCCGCCTCGGCCGTGTCGAGCCCGTCCGGTCCGGTGTGCAGGTGGTCGAGCACGGTCGACACCGGCATCAGGTGCCACGGAACGGCGGTACGCGGAGCCGGCGTGGTGGTCGGGTCCGGCAGGCGGTGCGCCCGCCACACGCCGTGGGCGAAGGCCAGCGCGGCGGCCCCGTTGACCGCGGCGAGGGTCCGGCTCGGCAACTGCTCCTTGTCGGCGGTGAACGCGGACAGCGCGCCGAGGCCGACGCCGGCCAGGGCGAGCCGGATGTTCTGGGTGGTCATCCGCCGGGCCACCCCGGCGGCCTCGACGACCAGCGCGGCCACCCGGGGGTCGGGGCCGACGAGCAGGTGCGCGCCCCACGGCGGCGGGTCCTCCGGTGCAGCCACCCCGAGCCCGCAGTCGGCCGCCGCGAGCGCGGCCCGGTCGCTGCTGGCCAGCATCACCACCGCCCCCTCGCGTTGCAGGTCCCGCACCGTCCGGACCAGGTCGGTACCGCCGGGCAGGACTTCGTCGGCGAAGCCGTACCGGTCGGTGTCCGCACCGGCGACCACCAGGCGCAGGCCGGCCCGCCGAGCGGCGGTGGGCAGCACGTCCGCGCCCGGGGCCGCCTCCGTCTCGGCCCGCAGCACCGCCGTCAGGCGGCCGGCGCGGGCGAGGCCCAGCACCCGGCCGCCGGCCGCGCGCAGCCGGGCGCTTTCCGGCGTGTCCCCGGGGTCCTCGGCGTCGATCGAGTCGACCGGGCCGAGCCGCCAGCCGTCGGCCTGCCGGCGTTCGTCGGGGGCGTCCGGGTCGAACAGGGCGAAGGCGCGGGCGGCCACCTCCCCGGCGTCGGCGCCGTCCAGCGGTGCCAGGTCGGCGAGGGCCCCCCGGCCGGAGCCGAGGACGGCGGTGTCCAGCACCAGCGTGTCGACCCGGTCCAGTTCCCGCAGCACGCCGCGGTCCATCGCGATCACACCCCGGCGGGCCAGCAGGTTACCGAGCTGTGCGGCGTACCCCTCCCGCCCGGACACGGGCGCCTTCGGCAGGGCGGAGAGACCGACCGCGGCGGCCCGCTTGCCGCCCACCAGCGGCACCGCGGCCGCCGCGGCCGCCGCGCCGGTGGCCAGGATCCGGCTGGAGTACGCCTCGACGGGCCCGTCGGGCTTCGGCCGGGGCCGGTCACCATCGGGGTTGCGGGCGACCGCGCGGTCGGGGTCACCGGTGAGGCGGGGTTCCGCCTTCGCCCACGCACGCAGCTGCGACCGCGCCTCACCCCACTGCACGACCCGTTGGGCACCGTCCAGCACGATGCCGGACCATCCGCCGGTGAGGCCCTGCACGACCGCCTCCGCGAGCGGGAAGATCAGGTCGGCGCGGGGGTCTGCGCGCAGTCCCCGGTTGGCCAGCGCGTGCAGCCGGGGGTGCAGGTCGACGGCACCGAGCAGGCCGGCGACCTCACCCGGGACAGGGGTGAACGGCAGGATCCGGGTGGCGGCGGAGATGGTCAGGCCGAGCGCGTCGGAAGCGAGTGCGCCGAGGGTGCGCGGCGTCCGGGGGCCTTCCTCCGGCGGATGCGGCGGCGGGATGTCGGGGTCGGGCTCGTGCGGGCAGACCTGTTCGGTACGGGCGACCGTGGCGATCAGGTCGCGCATCCGCGGCTCGGGCTCCTCGACGGCGACGACGACGCGGCCGGAGGGCGCGTTGACGCGGGCCCAGGCCACCCCCGGCATCCGTTCCAGTGCCGCCTCGACCTGCCGGGCGAGGGCGTCGCCGCCGTCCTGGCAGACGCCGTGCACCTCGATGTGGTGGCGGCCGGGCCGGGACCAGACGCGGCGGCGGGTCAGGCCGGAGGCACGGGCCAGCTTGACCGCTGCCGTGCCGGCGGTCCGGGCCGCCTCACCGACCAGGTGCGGCACGCCGACCGGCGGGAGCAATCGACCGGCGACGCGGCCCAGCGAGGTCATCGAGGCGTACGACCGGACAGATGCCGGCCAGGCCCTCCGCCGCTGCCGCTCCTGCCGTACGCCATCTCGCCTCCCGCGGGTCCGTCCCGGCGGCCTGGCTTCCCGGCGGACCGACCGTTATGCCCCCGGAGCGGCACGAAGTTCGGCCACCTCGGGCAGGAATGGACGGCGATGCTGGTGCGGTGACCCGCCGCACAGCCGGTCACGTCGACCGGTCTCGTCCCGTCATCGCGGCGGCGGGCGGGTGACAGAGGAGGGGACGATGCGGATCCTGGTGACCGGTGCCGGTGGGCGGCTCGGCGCGGTGGTGCTGCCGCGGCTGCGTGAAGAGGGGTGGGTCGTTCGGGCGACGAGCCGCCGGCCGCGTACCGACCCGACGACGGAGTGGGTCGTGGTGGACCTGGCCACGGGTGCGGGGGTGGCCGAGGCGGTGACCGGGGTGGACGCCGTGCTGCACCTGGCCTCGGCAGCGACCCAGGGACGACGCGTCCACCAGGTCGACGTGCTCGGCACCCGCCGGCTGGTCGTGGCCGCCGGGGAGGCGGGCGTGCGCCATCTGGTCTACATGTCGATCGTGGGCGTGGACCGGGTGCCGATTCCGTACTACCGCCACAAGCTCGCCGCCGAGCAGGTCGTGGCGGCCGGGTCGGTGCCGTGGACGGTGCTGCGGGCCACCCAGTTCCCCGCGTTCCTCGACGAGTTGCTGCGCGGCGCGAGCAGACTCGGCCCGGTCGTCGGGGATCGGGCGGTGCTCGCCCAACCGGTCGACCCCCGGGACGTCGCGGACCGGCTCGTCGCGCGGCTCACCGCCGGTCCCCTGCACGACATCGAGGAGTACGGGGGGCCCGCGGTGATCCGCTTCGACGAGGCCGTACGCACCTGGAACGCGGCCCGGCGGTCCCGCCGTCCGCTGCTGCCGGTGCGGATTCCCGGCGCGCTCGGCCGATCCCTGCGCGGCGGTGGTCTGGTCACCGGGGCGACGCCGCGCGGAACCCGTACGTGGCCGGAGTACCTGACCGACACGTACGGGGGATCCGGGGCAAGATGAGCCGCGTACGGATTCGCGTCCTGCCTAACGTGACCGCATGCTGGCCCTGGTCACCACCGTGATTCTGTACGTCTTCGGATTCGTCTTCCTCTACGGCGTGATCCGCCTCGCCATCCGGCACGCGCTGGAGGAGGTGGAGGTACGCCGGGTCCAGGCGCAGCGGGCGGAGGAACTGGCCGCCGCGCGCGACCGGACCCTGCTGCGGGAGAACGGCTTCCTCACCGGCAGCTGAGGGCGTGTAAGGAAGGGCCCCCCGTTAACGCCTGCGGTATAGGAAGGGCCCCTTCTTAACAACCTGCACGGCAGCGGCGTGCCGCCCGACGCGCGGAGTTCGGCGGTGGGTGCGAGGATCGCAACCGTGATGGGGACGCTGAAGACCGAACCCGCCCGTACCCGCCTCGACCTGCTGGCACCGCCGGTCGCCACCGCACTCGCGCAGTGGCCCGCCGACGCCCCGGTGGACGTCGACGACGTGCTGGTCGCGCCGATCGACGCCGACCTCGCCGACACGGCGGCCTTCTGCGCCGCGTACGAGGTGGGGCTGGACGTCTCGGCCAACTGCGTGGTGGTGGCCGGCAAGCGCGAGGGCGTCGTCCGGTACGCGGCCTGCGTCGTGCTCGCCACCACCCGCGCCGACGTCAACGGTGTGGTCCGCCGCGAGCTGGACGTCCGCAAGGCGAGTTTCGCGCCGATGGTCGAGGCCGTGGAGCTGACCGGCATGGAGTACGGCGGCATCACCCCGATCGGGCTGCCGGAGCACTGGCCGATCCTGGTGGACTCGCGGGTGATCGCCGCGCCGCACGTGATCATCGGGTCCGGCGTACGGCACAGCAAGATCGCACTTCCCGGACCGGCGCTCGGCGCGCTGCCCGGGGCGCGGGTTCTGGAGGGCCTGGCCCGACCGGCCTAGATCGTCGTCAGCGTCGATACCGTTGCACGTGAAACATCACGTGCGTCGATACCTCCGGCGTCAGTGGGTGCCCGACTCACGGTTCCGCACCTCGGTCAGGGCGGCGAGCAGGGTCTCCGGCTCCTGGGCGCCGGTCACCGCGTACCTGCCGGCGAGCACGAAGGTCGGGACGCTCGTCACGCCGAGCTGCCGGGCGGCGGCGAGTTCCTCGCGGACCTCGGCCACCCGCTCGTCGGAGTCGAGGAAGCGACGGGCCTCGGCGCCGTCCAGCCCGATCTCGGTGGCGAGCGCGGCGAGCGCCTCCCGCGAGCCCACGTCGACCCCGGCGGTGAAGTGGGCCCGGTAGAGGGTGTCGACCATGTCGGCCGCCCGGCCCTGGTCGGTGGCCCAGGAGACCAGCCGGTGCGCGTCGAACGTGTTGGCCGCTAGCGCCCGGTCGAAGTCGAGTTTCAGGCCGACGCCGGCCGCGACCTCCGTCACGTGCCCGAACATCTGCCGGGCGCGGTCCCGGCCGCCGAACTTGTCGGCGAGGGCGTCGACCAGCGGCCGGGGCTCTGGCACCGGCGACGGGTCGAGTTGGAAGGGGCGGTACCGGACGGTGACCTCACCGTCGTACGACTCCAGGGCCTGCTCCAGCCGGCGCTTGCCGATGTAGCACCACGGGCAGACCACGTCGGCATAGATCTCGATCTCCATGATCGGCATCAACTTCCTGGTCAGCTCGTCTGTTCCCGGACCTGCCGCTTGAGCCGGGCCAGGATCGCCGTGCCGCCCCGCACCCGCAGCGGAGAGATCGCCTGGGCCAGGCCCATCCGCTGGTACAGGTCGTCGGGGACCGCGAGCACCTGCTCCGGTGACGCGCCCTCCAGCCCCTCGGCGAGGATGCCGGCGAACGCCCGGGTCGTCGGCGCCTCGGGCGGGCAGTCGAACAGCGTCTCCACCGTCTTCTCCGGAGTCACCCGGGCACGCAGGAAGAAGGACGTCTGGCACTCGGGCACCTGTTCCATGCCCTCCCGGTCGGCGTGCTCGGCCGGCAGTGGCGGGATGACGTCCGCGTACTCCAGCAGCATCTCCAGCACCAGGTCGCGGGGTGCGGCGGCGAACTCGTCGACGATCTCGGCCAGTCGGGTCGGCATCTCGGGCATCCCGCCAGGCTACCGCCGGGCGGCGCGACATGACGTGGGGCGTTAAGAAGGGCCCCTTCCTCTACCGGAGGCGTTAAGAAGGGGCCCTTCCTTGCACCTCACACGGTGGGGGCCTGCTCGCTGATCTCGCCGAGGGCCGACTGGGGGTCGAGCTGCATCGCCAGGTCGCCGAGGGAGACGATGCCGACCAGCTTCCGCTCGCTGTCGCAGACCAGTACCCGTCGGATGCCACGCTCGCGCATCAGCGCGGCAGCCTCGTTGGTCGTCGAATGCTGCTCGATCATCACCACCTCGCGGGTGATGATCGAGCCGATCGTGGTGGTGCCCGGGTCGCTGCGCTCGGCGACCGCGCGGACGACGATGTCCCGATCGGTGAGCATGCCGGCGAGGGTGGCGCCCTCGGTGACCACCACGTCGCCGATGTCCGCCTCCTTCATCACCCGGGCCGCCTCGTCCAGTGTGGTCTCCGCCGGCAGGTAGATGACCTGCTTCGTCATCACGTCACTTACCCGGTAACCGGTCATGAGAGCCCTCCGCGTCATCCAGCCGATCGGGATGCGTTACCCCGTCACGCGTCGACTACACCACGTCCGCGCTCGGCCCGTACCGTCTCGACCAGCATCTCCACCAGACCGTCGACCGGCACCTCGACGCGCTCGTCGGTGGCCCGGTCGCGCAGTTCCGCGTACCCCTCGGCGAGACGGCGGCCGACCACGACGGCGCGCGGGATGCCGACCAGCTCGGCGTCGGTGAACTTGACCCCGGCCGAGACGTGCGTCCGGTCGTCGACCAGCACGCGCAGGCCGGCGGCGGCGAGGCGTCCGCCGAGGTCCAGCGCCGCGTCGAGCTGCGGGCCCTTGCCGGCGGCGATCAGGTGTACGTCGCAGGGCGCGACCGACGCCGGCCACACCAGTCCCCGCTCGTCGTGGTGCTGTTCGGCGATCGCGGCGACGGCGCGGGACACCCCGATGCCGTAGCAGCCCATGATGGGCCGGACCGGCTTGCCCTGCGGGCCGAGCACGTCGACGGCGAACGCGTCGGTGAAGCGGCGGCCGAGTTGGAAGATGTGGCCGATCTCGATGCCCCGGCGCATGGTCAACCGGCCGGTGCCGCAGGCCGGGCAGGGGTCGCCGGGCCGCACCTCGGCCGCCTCGATCGTGCCTTCGGGCGTGAAGTCCCGCCCGCAGACCACGTCGGTGGCGTGCCGGCCGGGCTCGTTGGCGCCGGTCAGCCATGCGGTGCCGGCCACCACGCGGGGGTCGACCAGGTACCGGATGCCGAGCTTGGCCATGACCTGCGGGCCGATGTAGCCGCGGACCAGCTCCGGGTGGGCGTCCCAGGCGTCGAAGACCGCCACGGTCGACGGGGCGAGCGTCGCCCCCAACCGCTTGAGGTCCACCTCGCGGTCTCCGGGCAGCCCGACGACCAGCGATTCCGCCTCCTCCGCGCCGGGCCGGCGGACGGTGAGCACCACGTTCTTCAGGGTGTCGGCGGCGGTCCAGTCGTCCCGGCCGGCCAGGCGGCGGGTGTTGGCCAGCTCGACCAGGGACGCGATCGTCGGCGTCTCCGGGGTGTCGTGCACCTCGGACGCCGGCCGGGCGTCCGGGTTGCTCGCCGCCGGGGCGGGAGTGGTCACGGCCTCGGTGTTCGCCGCGTAGTCGCAGGCGGTGCAGCCGACGTACGTGTCCTCACCGACCTCGGCGACGGCCAGGAACTCCTCCGACGCCGAGCCGCCCATCGCGCCCGACATCGCGTGCACGACCGTGTGCTCCAGGCCGAGCCGGGCGAAGATCCGCTGGTAGGCGGCCCGGTGCCGGTCGTACGCGGCCTGCAGCCCCGCCTCGTCGAGGTCGAACGAGTAGGCGTCCTTCATCAGGAACTCACGCCCGCGCAGCAGACCGGCCCGGGGCCGGGCCTCGTCGCGGAACTTCGTCTGGATCTGGAACAACGTCACCGGGAAGTCCCGGTACGAGGTGAACAGGTCCTTCACCAGCAGCGCCGCCAACTCCTCGTGGGTGGGAGCGAGCAGGTGCTCGGCACCGCGCCGGTCGGCGAGGGTGAAGATGTCGTCCCCGTACTCCGTCCAGCGCCCGCTGGTCCGGTACGACTCCGCCGGCAGCAGTGCCGGGAAGTGCACCTCCTGGTCGCCGATCGCCGTCATCTCCTCGCGGACCACCGCGGTGACCCGGTCCAGCACCAGCTTGCCGAGCGGCAGCCAGGTGTAGCCGCCCGGTGCGGCGCGGCGGACGTAGCCGGCGCGGAGCAGCAGCCGGTGGCTCGGCACCTCCGCGTCGGCCGGGTCCTCGCGCAGGGTCCGGAGCAGCAGGGTCGACATGCGCAGCAGCATTGCCGCAGCGTACGACCGTGCGGTCCGGCGGGCGATCCTATTCAGACACGTCGTCGCTCGGGGCCCGCCGCCGGCGTCGACTGGGTCGATCAGACAGCGACGACCCGCTGGGTGGACGGGCGTCGATCCGATTGGTGGACCGGGGGTGGATCCGAAGGTGCCGGTGCCGACCGGTGCGGCCGAAATTGATAACGAGCGGGCGGTTCCGGCGAGCCGCCATATCGCCACGAGGCTACTTGTTCCTACGGTGACCTCCGGCACGCCGGCAGGTGGACGTCGCCGGGGCCGACCCGGTGGTGCGATGCGGGCGCTTACAGGGGGTTCTCGATGCACATACGGAGCCGCGTCGTCGCGGGCCTGGTTGCCGGGGCTGTGGTGTTCACGGGCCTACCGGCTTCTGCGGGCACGGTGTCGGAGAAGCTCGCCAGCACTGTCGCCCTCGCCGCCCAGGCGGTGCCGGGGCACACCGGGCTGGTGCCGACCGCGCCGCGCACCGATGTCCCGAGGATCACCAACGGCGAGATCACGGACATCGAGGTGATCGGAAACCGGGTGTTCATCGCCGGTTCCTTCACCTCGATCGCCAACGTCGGCGCGACGCCGATCGCCCAGCGGTACCTGGCCTCGTACAACATCGACACCGGCAAGGTCGACACGGGCTTCCGGCCGACCTTCGACGGAGCCGTCGCCGCCGTCGAGGCATCCCCGGACGGTGCGTCGCTCTACGTCGCCGGGTCGTTCAACACCGTCGGCGGTGTCACGAAACGCAAGATCGTCCGGCTCAACCCGGTAACCGGGGCTCCGATCACCACGTTCACCGCGAACGCGAGCGCCCGCGCCACCGCGCTGGCGGTGAGCAGCACCGCGGTCTACGTGGGTGGCCAGTTCGCGACGGTGAACGGCGTGAGCCGCAGCGCTCTGGTGGCGCTCAACCCGACCACGGGCGCGGTGGACACCGGATTCAACCTGCCGCTGTCCGGCGGCATCGGCGTCGGCGGCATGCTCACCGTGCAGCAACTCAAGCTGACGCACGACCTCAGCAAGCTGCTGGTCGTCCACACCGGTCGCCAGATCGCCGGCCAGGACCGCTACGGCGTCGGTCTGGTCAGCACCGCCACGAAGGCTCTGCTGCCCTGGCGGACGCGGCTGTGGGAGGACAACCTCTCCTTCGTCGGCGGCATCCAGCGGGTCTTCGCCGGTGACATCGCACCGAACGACTCCTACTTCGTCGTCACCAGCGGCTCGGGCGGCGACCGCCCGCCGATCAACGACACCGCGATCGCCTTCCCGGTGACCGGGAACGACAACGTCGAGCCGATCTGGATCTCCCGTCACTTCGACAGCATCTACTCGGTCGCCGTCACCGAGAAGGCCGTGTACGTCGGCGGCCACTTCAGCTGGCAGGAATCGCCCACCTCCAACGTCCCGTGGCCGGGCCTCGACAACGTCGGGTACGGCACGGGCCAGGGCCTGAGCGGTTACGGTCTCGGCGACCAGGTGGTTCGCCGTGACCACCTCGGCGCGCTCGATCCGGCCACCGGCACGGCCCTCGAGTGGAACCCGGGCTCCAACTCGTACGAGGGGGAGAAGGCCATGCTGGCCACCTCGCGCGGGCTCTTCGTCGGGGGCGACGGCAACGTCAAGGGCGACAAGACGGTGGGACGGGTCGGATTCTTCGACCTTTCCCGCGCGCCGGCACCGTCGGCCGTGGACACGACGATCGTCACGCCCATCGAGGGAGCGGTGAAGTCCGCCAACCAGACGTTCGCGCTCGACGGTGGGGCGAAGGCTCCGGCCGGCGTCAACCGGGTCCAGATCGAGATCCAGAACCGTGGCTCCAAGCAGTACCTGCAGGACGACCTCGTGACGTGGGGTGCCTTCAACACCATCAACGCGACGATCGCCGCGCCGGGCGCCACCTCGACGTCGTGGTCCCTCCCGGTGTCGCTGCCCGCCGCCGAATACCTGGTGCAGGCGAGGACGGTCGCCCGGGACGGGGCGAGCGACCCCTCGAAGGCCGTCAAGAAGATCGAGACCTTCCGGTACGACGACCTGCCGCCGTCGACGTCGATCAGCTCGCCGTCCGGTGGCCTGCTCACCACCACGAGCTTCATCGCCACCGGCACCGCCAGCGACGACAAGGGCGTCAGCGCGATGACCTACTCGTTGCGCACGCCAGACAACCGGTACCTGCAGGACGACGGAACGGTCGCCCCGGTCTACAACACGTTCCGCGGCGAGCCGGACGTCGTCGGTGCGCTGTCCACCACCTGGCAGTTGGAGGTGAACCTCCCCATCGAGGGCGAGTGGAAGCTGACGGCCACCGCCATCGACACGGCCGGTCAGAGTGACCTGCGCGGTGCCACCCGCGACTGGACCGTCTCGTCCACCGGTGTTCCGCCGGCGGTGACGATCAGCACCCCCGTGCCGATGACACCGCCCACCGCTGCCGCGCCGATCACCGTCGCACCGGGCGGCACGATCACGTTCTCCGGCACCGCCAGCGACGACGGCACCGTGCGGTCGGTCGAGATCTACCTCCGCAACGCGACCACCCGGGAGTCGCTGGCCGCCGACGGCACGTGGGGCACCGACTCGATCACGGCCTACCACCGGATCTCGCCGACGAACCTCAGCGCCCCGTCGTACAACTGGTCCTACACCACGGTGCCGCTCAGCCCCGGTGTGTACGACTTCCGGGTACGGGCCACCGACAACCTGGGTCTGACGACGCCGAACGCCAACCTGGGCCGGCTCAGCGTCACCGCGCAGGTGCCGGGTGACGCGTTCCCGAACGGCCTGTTGAGCTTCACCGGTGTCGAGCAGAACGTCGAGCAGTTGCAGTTGAATCTCGCCGGCACCGCGACCGACGACAAGGGGGTGCAGGGCGTGCGGGTGGCGCTGCGCGACCTGGACACCGGCCGGTACGTGCAGCCGAACGGCACCATGGCGGCGAGCTTCGCCACGGTGAACGCCACACTCGCCTCGCCCGGCGCGACGAGCACCACGTTCACCCTGCCGATCACCCTGCCGACCAAGGGCGAGTACAGCGTCGAGGCGTGGGCCGTCGACACGGCGGGCCAGTTGGACGGCTCGACCTCCGGCGCCACCGCTCGGTACCTCGTCTACCCGGGCGACCTCGACCCGCGGCTGGAACCGAGCCTCACCCCGCAGGACGGTCAGGTCTACACCGATTCGAGGATCGTGGTCACCGGACGTGCCGTCGACGACGTCGGGATGCTGCGCGTGGACATCCAGATCGTCAACGCCTCCGGGCAGGTGATGAACTCCTCCGGCGTGTTCGGCGGCGGCTCGACCTGGATCGCGGCCTTCCTGACCAGCCAGGGTTCGCCGGGGTCGAACTTCGCCTACACGTCTCCGGTGGTCCCGGCGGGTGCCTACACCGTCTCGATCAGGGCGGTCGACAACTACGGGCAGCTGCAACAGCCACCGAAGATCATCCCCGTCACCGTCAACTGAATCATCTGGCACGACGATGGCCCCGGCGCTCAGCGCCGGGGCCATCGTCGTCGATGCGGGACCACGCAGGTCGTACCGACATGCGATCCTGTCCGCGCGGGCGACCAGGAACGCTCGTCCATCACGGGGAGAACGAATGCCTTCACCTCCGCGCGCCCATTCGCGGACAACGGCGCTGATCGTCGCATCGACACTGGCCTGTGGAGCGGCGGTGGGTCTGACGGGCGGCCCGGCCGCGGCCGCCGTGGGCGCGCCGACAGACTTGAAGACCGCCAACCAGCCGTGTGCCACCGCCGCGCCAGGGCCCTACCTGAGCCCGGTCCGGCTCAACGACGCGCAAGCCGTGGTGCTGCGGGGCACCTTCGACCGTGCCGGTGCGGGGGCCGCGCTGCAGGCCGACTTCCAGGTGTGGGACGTCGCCGATCCCGAGCACCCGCAGCAGTGGCTTCGAAACGTCGGCGACCAGAGCGACGAGGTCTACGTCCAGCTCGAAGACAACGCGAAGCAGCTCGACGGCGTCACGTACGCCTGGCGGGTGCGGGTCCTCGACGGCGCGGGCGCCTCGTCGTGGAGCAGCACGTGCCACTTCACGATCGACCGCACGGGTGGCCCGGCACCGACGGTCAGCTCCGCCGAATATCCCGCGGGAAGCTGGGACGACGCCAGCGGCGCGATCGGCGTGCCCGGTGTGTTCACGCTGACCGCGGCGTCGGAGGACACGGTCAGCTACGACTACCGGTTCCTCTCCTCGGAGCTGTCTGACAATCCCACCGAGTCGACGGTCGACGCCGACGGGCTGGGCGGTTCGGCGACCATCCGGTGGACTCCCCGCGCGGCCTCATCTCACTCACTCGTGGTGTACGCGGTCGACCGGGCCGGAAACCGGTCCCAGGCGGCCTACCACGATTTCCACGTCAAGGAGACCCGGCCGGCGGTCTTCTCGGCCGCGTACCCCGACTTGGGCCGCTCCAACCTGGACTACAACGTCGGGATCCCCGGCGCGTTCGAGCTGACCGCCACGGTCGCCGACACCGCGTCGTTCGAGTGGCGGATCGACGAGGACGGCCCGTCGGGCACCGTGCCGGTGGGCGCGGACCGGAAGGCGACCGTCATGATCGCCCCGGCACGTGGTGGTCGGCAGACCCTCTACGTCCACAGCGTCACCCGGGACGGCACGGTCCACGCCGACCGGGCCTACACCTTCGTCGTCGACAACGGTCCCACGGTCACCGGTGACGCGGGCCAGGGCGAGACGATCATCGGGTCCTCGCGCACCCTCCACTTCGCACCGCGCGCGCCGCAGGTCGAGGCGTACCTGTACTGGCTGCGATACTCCAGCATCGAGGAACGACCGGTCGAGAAGACCGTCGTCCCGGCCCGCGCGGACGGCACGGCCGACCTGACCTGGACGGCCACCGAGACCGGCGTCGACGGCATGCTCATCCAGAGCCGGAGCGCGGACGGCACGCTGTCCGAGCCGCGCTATCAATGGATCAGAGTCGACGGTGCGGCACCTACGGTGACCCGCACCGGCGGTGACGCGGTCGGTACCCCGGCCACCTTCCGGGCCACCACCCGGATGACGAACGTGGTCGATTTCGTGGCGACTTTCAACAGCGACGCGGCCACGACGCGGGTCCTCAAGCCCTCCGCCGACGGCAGCGTCACCTTCGGCTTCACGCCCACCCGGCACGACCACAACTACGTCCACGTCGTCGCCCGCAACGCCGCCGGGGTGCAGACGGAGAACGGCGTCGTGGCCTGGTCGGCCACGAACGGACCCCAGGTCAGTTCGGCCGAGTTCCCCGCCAACGGCACCGTCCGGCTCGCGCCGGGCACCTTCACCTTCACTCCGCGCCTGCCCGACACGACCGCGTACGAGTACTCGGTCAACTACGCGCCCTACACCACCCTTCCCGCCCGCGCCGACGGCACCGCGACGCTCAGTTGGACTCCACCTGCCACCGGCCAGTTCCTCCTGAACGTCCGCAGCGTCTCGGCCGGCGGCACCCGCTCGATGAGCACCCGGCACGGCGTCACGGTGGTGGCCGGTCCTCCTCCGGCGGTGACGAACCTCAAGGCCACGGGTGGCGTCGGCTCGGCCGCCCTGTCGTGGACGCTGCCGTCGATCACCGATCTCGACCAGGTGATCGTGCGGAGGTCCACGGGGACCACGCCGCCGTCGTCGCCGACCAGCGGTACGGCGGTGTACGAGGGCACGGGAGGCAGTGTCACGGCGTCGGGGTTGGCGTCGGGTACGACGTACACCTTCGGCGTGTGGGTGCGGGACCGCGGCGGCAACGTCTCCGCCGCGGCGAGCGTGACGCTGGTGGGCAGCAGGACCACGGTCTCGGCCAACGCCACGGAGATCACGTACTGGTCCATGGTGACGGTGTTCGGCACGGTGGTCCGCGCGGGCGACGGTGCGGGGATCCCCGATGTTCCGGTGCGGCTGTACGGGCGGCGCAAGGGTACCGACGTCTGGACGTTGATCACCACGCTGACCACCAGCAGCAACGGTGGTGTCACCTACAACCACAAGCCGTCGTGGAGCCTGGACTACAAGTGGGTGCTGCGCGACTCCTCGACCCATCTGGGCTCGGAGAGCGGCGCCCGTGCGGTGGGGGTCAGGGCCGACGTGACGGCCACGGTGTCGAGGACGTCCTTCGCGCTCGGCGGCTCGGTCACGATGTCGGGCAGCGTGTCGCCGGCCCACGCCGGGCAGAGGGTGTACCTGCAGCAAAACGTCAACGGCGTCTGGTCCACGGTGGCCAGTGCGACGCTCTCGTCGACGAGCAGCTACGTGTTCACCGTGACGCCCTCCACGAGGGGCACCCACACCTACCGGGTCTACCGGCCCGCCGACACCGACAACCTGGCCGGTCAGAGCGACAGCCGGAGCTTCGAGGTCACCTGACCGGAGCGATGTCATCTGTACGACGATGGCCCCGGTGCTCAGCGCCGGGGCCATCGTCATGTCGGAGCCGTCGCTCGATGCCGGAACCATCCCGGCGCGATCCGGCCCGCCCCGACGTAGATCCACTCGATGTCATTGAAGTCGGGCCGAAATTCCACCCGGACACCCCGATGTCAGTGACATCGAGTCGATCATCAGGCCTCAGACGGGTCGGTGCCTAGCGGCGCCGGGTGCCGTCGAGGAACACCCGCCAGGAACCACGTGCGAAGGTCAGGACCGGCCCGGCGGGGTCCTTGCTGTCCCGTACGCCGACGACCCCCGGCAGGTTGTCGGCCACCTCGACGCACTCGCCGTTGCCGCTGCGGGTGGACTTGCGCCAGATCGCGCCGCTCAGGTCCATGGCGTCATCACTTCCTTCATCAGCAGCGTCGACTGCCTCCGAGGCAGGGCCTCACTGCGGACGCTCTCCCACCTCGCGAGCAGGATAGCCACTTCCTCATCCCTGTCGACCGTCGTGCCGCTGAGCTGGCTCTCCAGGTGCCCGACCCATCCGCCATCGGAACCATGCGCCAGGGTGAACGGTCCTGCCAACCCGACGTGCGCACTGACCTCCGCCGGGACGACGTGCACGCTGATGTGGGGGCGCTCGGCGCACTCGATCAGATGAGCGATCTGCTGCACCATCAGGCCCCGAAACCCCTCGTCCGCCCGCCGGAGGACCGCCTCCTCGATCACCGCCACGAACTTCGGCGGATCGGGCTGGGCCAGGACGGACTGCCGGTCCATCCGCACCGCGAGCCGCTTCTCCACCTCGCCGTCGCTCAGCATGTCGTCGGCCCGGATCACCGCACGGGCGTAGTGCTCCGTCTGCAACAGCCCCGGAATGAGCGTCGGGTGGTAGCAGCGGAGCTGACGTGCGTTCTGCTCGGCCTCCAGCCAGGGGCGCAGCCAGCTCGGCTGGCCGTCCCGTTCGGCGAGCTTGAGCAGGGACATCAACAGCCCGTCCGTGCCCAGCACCTCGTCGGCGCGCTTGAGGAACAGGCGGTCGAGGGGCCGCTGCCCCAACTCGACGGCCGACACCTGGGACCCCGAGTAGTGGACCAGCTTCCCGAACTCCTCCTGACTCAGCTCGGCGTTCAGCCGTAGCCGGCGAAGTTGGGCCCGGATCAGCTCCGAGGTCGGTTCACCTTCCACAGTTCCTCCACGATCGTCCCGGCGCCCCCGGCGGGCGGGTCCGCCGACCGTCGGCGCCTCCCGAGGGGCCCCCGCACCGGCGTTGACGCCTTCCGACAGTAGCGGCGTCCTCAGCAGACTGTCACGCAGTGATTCCGCCCCGAGGAGGTCCACGTGTGCGATCCGGTCCGCTCGCTTCCCGTACCCCGGCTCGGGCCGTACGCCGATCGGCCCCGCGCCCATCCCGCGGACCGCCCGCCGCACGTGCCGTTGCGGCCCCTGTGGCTGTGCCGGGCCTGCGGGCGGC
Source organism: Micromonospora sp. NPDC049497 (assembly GCF_044465805.1). NCBI lineage: Bacteria > Bacillati > Actinomycetota > Actinomycetes > Micromonosporales > Micromonosporaceae > Micromonospora > Micromonospora sp. NPDC049497. The sequence continues at coordinate 258,189 of NZ_JBITMC010000003.1, forward strand.
CGTGGCCGTGCGCGGAGGCCCGGCTGCTGCTGAAGGTCGAGTACGCGGACCAGCCGGTCGACCTGGCCGTCTACCTGTCGGGGTTGTACCACGAGGCGACGCACGACCTGTTCCGGCTCAACCCGCACGACGGCCCGACGCCGCGTGAGCTGTTCGAGCGGTTCGTGGCGTGGGGTCCGTACCGCCGACCCGCCATCGGGTCGCCGACGTCGGACCGGTGATGACCTCCGCCACGTTCCCCGGCGCGCGGGATCACTCCGTCGCGGTGCCGGTGCCAGACTGTCCGTTGTTAAGAAGGGGCCCTTCCTCTACCGCAGGCGTTAAGAAGGTGCCCTTCCTTGGGAGGTGGGAATGCGCTGGCGTAGTTACGTCGCGGTGGGGGACAGCTTCACCGAGGGCATGGACGACGCGTACCCGGACGGCACCTACCGGGGCTGGGCGGACCTGGTCGCCGCGCGGCTCGCGGCCGAGGTGGGACCGGACTTCCGGTACGCGAACCTGGCCATCCGGGGGCGTCTCTTCCCGGGGGTGGTGGCCGAGCAGGTGCCCGCCGCGGTGGCGATGAAGCCGGATCTGATCAGCTTCGCGGCCGGCGGCAACGACGTGCTGCGCCGGACCTTCGACCCGGACGCTCTGGTGGCCCGCTTCGACGACGTGGTGGGGCGGCTGCGCTCCGGCGGCGCCGACGTGGTCCTGTTCCGGTTCGCCGACGTGATGGCCCGCCTGCCCGGGCAGCGGCTCGTCGCCCCCCGCATCGAGCTGCTCAACCAGGCGGTCGGCGAGACGGCCGAGCGGCACGGCGCGATCCTCGTGGACCTCTACGCCGACGACACCTTCCTCAACCCGATGCTGTGGAGCACCGATCGGCTGCACCTCTCCGCCGCAGGCCACCGGCGGGTCGCCGGGCAGGTGCTGACCGCGCTCGGGGTGGGCTGCGAGGAGGACTGGCTGCTCGTTCCGGAGCGGCCGTTGCCGAAGCCGTGGCTGGCCGCCCGCGCGGACGACGTGCGCTGGGTCGGCCGGCACCTGGCACCGTGGATCAAGCGCCGGCTGACCGGCCGCTCCTCCGGCGACACGGTCACCGCCAAGCGCCCCTCGCTGACTCCGGTCACCGACTGACCGTGCTGACCCTGCACACCGCGCCTCTCCTGCGTACCGCCCCCGGCGGCCCGCCGTCGGAAGCGGCCGCCGTCGCGGTCCGGGCCGACCGCATCGTCGCGGTCGGCCCGCTGGTCCAGCTCTGTCAGGAGTACGCGGGCGCGCGCGTCCGCCGCTGGCCGGGCACCCTGGGCCCGGGGCGGGTGCACGACGCGCCGCTGCCACCCGCGCCCACGCCCCGCGAGCGGATCCACGCGCTGTTGCGGCTCGGGGTGACGGCCGTGCTGGCCGAGTACGTCGTCGACCCGATCCTGCGGGCTGCCGTCGACCGCAGTGACCTGCTGGTGCTGGAGGACGCGTCGGTGCCGCCCACGCTGGCCCCGGGCGGTCGCGCCGACCTGGCCGTCTTCGCCGACGACGGCACCTGCCTGGTGACCGTGCTGGCCGGTCGGCTCGTCCACCGCCGCGCCTGACCCCACCGGCGACCGCGCGCCGGTCCACCACCCCCGTGTGTGGTGGACCGGCCGCGTGTCCGCAGCGGCTCAGGAGAGCCGTGTCCAGGAGCGGTCGACGCCCGATCCGGTGCCGAGGAAGGTGCCCGTCTGGCCGGTCACGACGATGGTGTCGTCGGGAAGGACCTGCACCGACGCGGACTCGTCGTCGGCCCGCACCGGCCCGCCCAGGGCGGGCTCGTCGACGTACCGCTTGTCGTACCAGTAACCGCCACCGCCGTAGGCGCTGGTCACCGGCAACACCCCGCCGTTCGCCGCGGCCACCGTGGACGTGTCGTCCGGCAGGCCGGGCTGCTCCTGCCAGCGGTCACCGACCAGCTTCCACAGCCGGTTGGGGTCGGTCGCGCTGAACGAGGTGTCACTGATGCCGACCAGCCAGGCGTCGAGACCGTCCGGGGAGACCAGCAGACGCGCGGCACCGGCCACCGCGGGCAGCGTCCGCCACGTTGCCGCCCGGTCGTCGCTGACCGCTATGGTCAGCCGGTCGCCCTCCCGGGCGGTCACCCACAGTCGGCCGTCGCCGCCCTCAACGAGCTGTTTGTCGCTCTCCGACCGAAGGTTCAGCGGGGGCTGCACCGGGACCGGTGCCCCGCCGATTCCGACGAGCCGCGGGCGGGGACACGAGGGGCCGGAGAAGACGCCCTGGTCCTGCGGGCACCGGAGCGAATAGCCGCTGTCGCTCGCCAGCGCGAGGTCGATCACCTCCGGCGGAGTGCTGACGGGATGGTCGGTGAAGGAGGCGCCGCCGTCGGTGGAGACCAGGTACCGGTCGCCGATGACGACGGTTATCCGTCGGCCGTCCAGGGGCAGGAGATACGGGGGACCGGCCAGATTCGGCTCGTCCGCCGCCGCCGGTAGCGCCGTCCTCTGCCACGTGACACCGCCGTCGGCCGTGCGCGCCAGGTCGCGCCGGCAGTCGGTGGACCCGACGTCCTCGCGGTCGCAGGTGTCGAAGAGCGCCCAGCCGTGCCGGGCGTCGACGAACTGCAACTGGCGCAGCTCGCCGGGCACGCCGGGCACCGCCACCGTCCGCTCGACGAGCCGGTCGTCCGGCGACGCGCTCGGGTCGGGTGCGGGCGGAGTCGGCGCGTCGTCGCGGCCCGCCATCGCGTACGCGCCGCCAGGCCCGGCCAGGAGCAGGGCCGCCACGCCGGCCAGCAGGCCGCGCCGACGGCGACGCCGATCCCGGACCCGGCGTGCGGCATCGGCGACCCCGGGTGGGCGGAAGGTCGGCGCGGTCCGCGCCTCGAACTCGGTGAACACGTCGTCCAGGTCGGTCTCACGCACGGTGGGCCTCCTGCCGGTCGGTGAGGTGGCTGGCCAGCGCCGCCCGGCCTCGCGTCAGCCAGGACCGGACCGTGCCCTCGGGCGCGCCGAGCTGGTCGGCGATCTCGGCGACGCTGAGCTGGGCCAGGTGGTGCAGGACGACGGCCCGGCGCTGGTTCGCGGGCAGGGCGGCCAGCGCTACGGTGAGCGCCACCCGGTCGGGTCCGGGGCCGGCCACGTGCTCCTCCCGCTGCCGGGCGAGGTGCCGGACGGCGGTCCGTACCCGGCGCAGCCGGCTGGTGGCCAGGTTCCAGGCGACCCGCCGCACCCAGGCGGACGGATCGTCGTACGCGCCGATCCGGTCCCACCGCTCCAGCACCCGGCAGAACGCCTCCTGGGTGAGGTCCTGCGCCTCGGCGTGATCCCCCAGGTACGCGTAGAGCTGCACCGCCAGGCGGTGGAAGTGCGCCTCGTAGAAGCCGGTGAAGTCCAGCGGCGGGGACGCCCCGGGGCGGTGCCGTTCGGTCATGTCGGTCCTCGTGCTCGGCGGATCTCCCCACTGTCACGTGCGGGGGGTCGCATCCGCTGCACCCGTTGCCGGCGCGGTTTGCGGCGTACCTTGGGGATCATGTCTGTGCCGAACGATCCCGATCCCCGACTCCAGTCGTACGCGGACCCGCAGCGTCTCGTCACCACGCAGTGGCTGGCCGAGCACCTGGGCGACGAGGGCCTCGTCGTCGTCGAGTCCGACGAGGACGTGCTGCTCTACGACACCGGCCACATCCCGGGTGCCATCAAGGTCGACTGGCACACCGAGCTGAACGACCAGGTCACCCGCGACTACCTCGACGCGGAGAGTTTCGCCGAGCTGTGCGCGGCCAAGGGCATCGGCCGCGGGGACACCGTCGTCTTCTACGGCGACAACTTCAACTGGTGGGCCGCGTACGCCCTCTGGGTCTTCTCGCTCTTCGGCCACGCCGACGTGCGCCTGCTCGACGGCGGCCGGCAGAAGTGGATCGCCGAGGGGCGTGAGCTGACCCGGGACAAGCCGGCCCGGCCGCGCGCCGAGTACCCGGTGCCGCAGCGCGACGACGCGCCGATCCGGGCGTACCGCGAGCAGGTCATGGCGCACGTCGCCGCCGGCCGGCCGCTGGTGGACGTGCGGTCGCCGGGTGAGTACACCGGCGAGATGCTGCACATGCCGGACTACCCGCAGGAGGGCGCGCTGCGCGGCGGCCACATCCCGGGCGCGGTCAACAAGCCGTGGAAGTCGGCGGCGAACGAGGACGGCACGTTCAAGTCGGCTGAGGAGCTGCGCGCGATCTACGCCGACCAGCTCGGGCTCGACCCGTCCGACGACGTGGTGGCGTACTGCCGGATCGGTGAGCGTTCCAGCCACACCTGGTTCGTGCTGCGTCACCTGCTGGGCTACCCGCAGGTGCGCAACTACGACGGCTCGTGGACCGAATGGGGCAACCTGGTCCGGGCCCCCGTCGCGAAGGGCGACCAGCCGGGCGGCCTGTCCCGCTGACGACGGCGGGCGGTCAGTCCCGGCTGCCCAGCAGGTAGCGCTGGATGGTCGGCGCCACCCAGGCGACCAGTTCCGCCGGGTCGGCGTCGACCATCGGGGGGAGGCGCAGCACGTACCGGGTCAGGGCCAGCCCGAGGATCTGGCTGGCCACCAGCCCCGCCCGCCGGGGCGCCTCGGTGGGGTCCAGCGCGAATCGGGCCACCGCAGTGCCGAGCTGGTCGGCGAAGATGCCGCGCATCCGTTCGGCCGCGCCCGGGTTGGTGCTGGCCGTCCGCAGCAGCGCCGCCAGTGTCGCGTCGCCCTCCCAGCGGTGCAGGAAGTGCCGGACCAGCAGCTCACCGACGGTGTCCGGTGACACGCCGGACAGGTCGGGCAGGCGCAGATCGAACTCGGCCGCCGCCGCGAACAGACCCTCCTTGCTGCCGTAGTAGCGCATCACCATCGACGGGTCGATCCGCGCGTCCGCGGCGATGGCCCGGATCGTGGCCCGGTCGTAGCCGTCCTCGGCGAAGCGGTTCCGGGCGGCCCGCAGGATCGCCGCGCGGGTGACGTCGGAGCGTCGGCTGCGGGGCGGCGCGGCGTCGGCGTGTTCGGCGTCCAGGGGTGGGGCCTCCTTCATGCCCACGACCGTATGCCAACACCTGTTGACATGCCAGTGCCGGTGCGCCTAACGTTGCCAACAACAGTTGGCCAACACGTGTTGGCAATGCGGTCACGGAGGTGCCCATGCTGCCGGAAGAGACGGACGTGCTGGTGGTGGGCGCCGGGCCGACGGGGCTGACCGCCGCGCTGACACTGGCCCTGCGCGGTGTCCGGGTGAACGTGGTGGAACGGCTCGCACGACCGCCGGTCACCTCCCGGGCGGCGGTCGTGCACGCGTACACCCTGGAGGAGCTGGACCGCGTCGGGGCCGGCGCGCCGCTGGTCGCGCGCGGGATCCTCTCCCCGGGGTTCACCGTGCGCGACCGCGACCGCGTGCTGCTCACCGTGCCGTTCCACGACCTGCCGTCGGTGCACCCGTACGCGCTGATGGTCTCCCAGGCGGTCACCGAGGAGGTGCTCACCGACCGGCTCGACGCGGCCGGCGTGCGGGTGCTGCGGCCGTACGAGCTGACCGGCCTGGACCTCGACGACGCCGGCGCGGTCGCCACCTTCGCCGGTGGCGCGACCGTGCGGGCGCGGTACGTCGTCGCGGCGGACGGGATGCGCAGCACCGTGCGGGAGCGGGCGGGGATCCCGTTCGCCGGACCCGCCGGTGGCGGGGAGTCGTTCGTCCTCGCGGACGTGCGGGTCACCAGCTCGCTGCCGCACGACCAGGTGTCGCTCTTCCTCGACCGGGCCGGCCCGCTGGTCTGGGCGCCGCTGCCCGACGGAGTGGTCCGGCTGGTGGCCGCGGTCGACGAGGCGCCCGCCGATCCGGACGTCGCCCACCTCCAGGCGCTGCTCGACGAGCGCGGTCCGACGCGGCGACCGCACCGCATCCAGGAGGTGCTCTGGGGGTCCCGCTTCCGGCTGCACCACCGCGTCGCGGCGACCTTCCGGGCCGGCCCGGTGCTGCTCGCCGGGGACGCCGGTCACGTGCACAGCCCGGCCGGCGGGCAGGGCATGAACCTCGGCATCGTCGACGCCGTCGACCTCGGCACCACCCTGGCCGACGTGCTCGCCGGAGGGCCCGAGGTGCTGCTCGACGGGTACGCGGCGCGGCGCCGCCCGATGGCCGAGGACGTGGTGGCCTTCGCCGACCGGCTCACCCGGCTCGCCACCGTGCCGTCCGCCGCCCGGCCGGCCCGGAACCTGCTGCTGCGTCTGCTCTCCAGCCTCCCGCCGGCCCGCCGCCGGATCGCCCTGCGCCTCTCCGGCCTGGCCCACCGGCCGGCGGTCACCTCGGAACCGGACGCAGTACGCGCCAGCCCGCCACGGTGACCACCGCGAAGACCACCGCCGCCGCCCCCGCCACCGGCGCCACCCCGTACGCCGCGCCGGCCAGCCCGGCGAGCGCCGCGCCCACCGGAGCGGTCACCAGCCCCACCAGGCGTTGGGCGGCACCCACCCGACCGAGGAGGTCGGGCGGCACGTGACGCTGGCCGTACGCGGCCCGCAGGCTGTTCCACACCGCACCTCCGGCGGCGAAGACGGCCAACGCCACGCCACCGGCCACCGGGTGCCGGGCCAGCGCGAACCCGACGAGGGCCACGGTCTGCGCGACCAGCACCACCCGCAACGCGGGGAGCGTGCCGAGCCGCGCGGCCAGCCGTCCGGCCCCCAGCGCCCCGACCACCCCGCCCACGACCGCCGTCGCCGCGAACAGCCCGTACCCGGCCGGCGGCACCCGCAGCACCTCCAGCGCGTACAGCACCAGCACCGCCAGCAGCCCACCGATGGCGAGGTTGCTCCCCGCCGTCACCAGCGTCAACGGCCACAACACCCCGTCCCCCCGAACGAACCGCAACCCCTCCAACCCCTCCCCCCAAACCCCCCGGCCCCGGGCCCCGGCCCCGCCCGTCCGACGGGTGCGGGTGAGGGTCAGGGTCAGGAGGGCGGCGAGGGTGAAGGTCAGGGCGTTCGCGGCGAAGGGGAGCGGGGCGGCGGCGCCGAACAGCACGCCGGCCGCGGGGGCGCCGATCAGGCCGCCGGCCACCGCCGTGCCCGCGGCGAGCCGGCCGTTGGCGCGGGGCAGGTCCTCCGGCGGCACCACCGACGGAAGCATCGCGAAGGCGGCGGCGTCGAAGAGGGTGCCGAGTGCGGCGAGCAGGAACGCCGTCACCAGCAGCGCCACCATGCCGCCCCGGCCCAGGGCGACCGCGACCGCCAGGCCGGCCACCACGACCGCTCGTCCCCCGTCCACCAACGCCATCGTCCGCCGCCGGTCCCAGCGGTCCGCGTACACGCCGCCGAGCAGGCCGAGCAGCAGCGGCGGCACCTGCCCGGCCACGGCCACCGCCGCGATCACCCGGGGATCGCGGGTCACGGTCGCGGCCAGCAGGGCCAGTGCGGGCGTACGCAGGGCGTCGCCGAACCGGGACGCCACGGTGGCGGACCAGAGCAGGCGGAAGTCCCGGGCCGGAACGGGTGCGGTCATGCCGGCGACCCTCCGACCTCGACCGGCTCGAGGGTCAAGTCGGGCCGACGGTCCGGTCGGGTCGACGGAGCGGTGGCGGCGAAAGGGGGACGCGCGCGCCGGTGATCGTCGGTACGGTTGGCGCCGGCATCGGACCGGGGAGCACACTGCGTGGACCACACCTTCCAGGTCGACCTCCGGGGCGTGGTCGACCTGCTCAGTCATCACCTCTACGGCAGCCCGCGCGTCTACGTACGCGAACTCATGCAGAACGCGGTGGACGCGATCACCGCGCGCCGGGCGACCGATCCCGGTGCGCCCGCCTCGGTCCACATCGAACCGCCGGAGCGGACCGGCGACGGCACCCTGCGGGTGCACGACAGCGGCATCGGCCTGACCGAGGCGCAGGTGCACGAGCTGCTGGCCACCATCGGCCGCAGCTCCAAACGGGACGAGCTGGGCTTCTCCCGCCACGAGTTCCTGGGCCAGTTCGGCATCGGCCTGCTCTCCTGCTTCCTGGTGGCCGACGAGATCCGGGTGGTCACCCGGCACGGCGACCACCCGACGGTGCACTGGACGGGTCACTCCGACGGTCGGTACGCGGTCGCGCCGGCCGCGCCGGGCGAGGGCCGCGCCGAGCCGGGCACCACGGTGACCCTGGTGCCCCGGCGGGACGCCGAGCAGTGGTTCGCCACCCCCACCGTCGTCGACCTGGCCCGCCTCTTCGGTGCCCTGCTGCCAGTCGACGTCCGGGTCGGGGACGTGGTGACCACCTCCGGGCCGCCGCCGTGGCCGACCACCCCCGGCGCGCCGGTCGACCGGCCCGCCCTCATCCGGTACGCCCGCGAACACCTCGGCTATGCCCCGTTCGACGTCCTGCCGCTGTCGGTACCGGAGGCCGGCCTCACCGGTGTCGCGTTCATCCTCCCCACGCCGGTGAACCCGGCGGCGCGTGCCGGCCACCGCGTGTACCTGAAGCGGATGCTGCTCACCGAGAACGCCGACGGTCTCCTGCCGGACTGGGCCTTCTTCGCCCACTGCGTGGTCGACGCCACCGAGCTGCGCCCGACCGCCAGCCGCGAGGCGCTCTACGAGGACACCCTGCTCGCCGCCACCCGGGAGGCCCTCGGTGACCAGGTACGCGGCTGGCTCGTCCGGCTGGCCCGGCACGACCCGCGCCGGCTCGCCGAGTTCCTCCAGATCCACCACCTCGGGGTCAAGGCGCTGGCCGTGCACGACGACGAGATGTTGGACCTGGTCGACAAGTGGTGGCCGATGGACACCAACGTCGGCACGCTCACCCTGGCCGAGTTCCGGCAACGGCACGGCCTCATCCGGTACGCGGCCAGCCTCGACGAGTTCCGCCAGCTCGCCGCCGTGGCCGCCGCCCAGGACCTGCCGGTCGTCAACGCCGGCTACACGTACGACACGGAGCTGATCGAGCGCCTCCCGACGGTGGACCGGTCGGTGCTCATCGAACGGCTGGAGCCGAGCGACCTGGCCACCCGCTTCGAGAGCCTCGACCCCCAGGTCGAGCTGGGGCTGCGGCCGTTCGTCGCCGCCGCGCAGGGTGCGCTGGAACGGTCCGGGTGCGAGGTGGTGATCCGGGCGTACGACCCGGTGTCCCTGCCCGCCCTCTACCTGGTGAGCCGGTCGGCGGCGTTCAACGACCAGCTCGCGGCGAGCCGGGACAAGGCCGACGAGCTGTGGGGCGGTGTGCTCGACGCGCTCGCCTCCTCGGCACCTCCGGACCGGCCGCAGCTCGTGCTCAACCACCGCAACCCGCTGGTCCGGCGCATCACCACCCTCACCGACCCGGAGCTGGTCGGCCTCGCCGTCGAGGCGCTCTACGGCCAGGCCCTCCTGCTCGGCCACCACCCGATCCGCGCGGCCGACGCCGCCCTGCTGAACAGTTCCTTCCTCGGCCTGCTCGGCCGGGCCGTACCAGGACGGGAGTGACACCGTGAGCGCGAGGAGTGAGCCGGTTTTGCGAGCCCCGCAGTCGCGAACCGAGGTGACGTCGTGAGCGCGAGGAGTGAGCCGGTTCTGCGAGCCCCGCAGTCGCGAACCGAGGTGGCACCGTGAGCGACGAGGACCTGTGGCGGGTGCTCCGCCAGATCGAGGGCATGCCGTACGGGGCGGGGCAGATCGCCGCCCTGGAGCAGTTGCTGCGCCGGGTGGACGCGTCCGACGACCGGCACCTGGCGTTCGTCACCCGGATGCAGGCGACCAGCGCGTACACCTACGGCGGCGAGCCGGCGAAGTCCTTCGTGACCTTCGCGTGGTGCCTGTCCGAGTTCGACCGGGATCCGCAGCCCTACCACCAGCGCCACACCCACCAGCTTCTCTGGCACTTCAAGTACATGGTCAACGGCATGCTGAAGTTCCCCGAGCTGCCCCTGGACCGCACGTACGCGGTGCTCGACGACATGGAACGGCGCTACCGCACCTCGGGCCACAGCCTCCAGGCCGTCCACAAGCACCGGTTCCGGGTCGCCGACCACGTCGGTGACGCCGAGGCGGCCGAGCACTGGTACCGGCTCTGGCAGAGCACCCCGCGCGACGAGCTGTCCGACTGCGCCGGCTGCGACCCCACCTCCACCGTCAACCATCTCGCCTCCACCGGCCGGGACGAGGAGGCGGTCGCGCTGGCCGAGCCGGTGCTCGCCGGCCGGCTGTCCTGCACCGAGCAGCCGCAGACCATCCTCACCGCGCTTCTGCTGCCCTACGTGCGTACGGGCCGCTTCGACGAGGCGCGGCACGCGCACCGGGAGGCGTACCGGCGGCAGCGGGGCAACCTCTCGGACCTGTGGGAGATCGGTGACCACGTCGAGTTCTGTACGCTGACCGGCAACGAGGCCCGGGCCGTCGAGATCGTCGAGCGGCACCTGGACTGGCTCGACCGGGCGCCGTCACCGGCCGCCGCCATGCACTTCGCGGCCACCGCCGCCGCCGCGCTCCGCCGCGTCGGCGACCTCACCCTGCACCGCCGTGCGGCCGGTGATCGCCCGCCCGGGGAGGTGAGCGCCGCGGAGCTGGTGACCGAGCTGACCGCGCGCGCCACGGCGCTCGCCGCCCGCTTCGACGAGCGCAACGGCACCACCCACCAGTCGGAGTGGATCACGCAGCGGCTGGCGGTTGAGCCGACCGGCGAGCACGTGCCGCTCTCGGCCAGTCTCCGCCGGCCCCGCCGCCCCAGCGGGACACCGTCGGCGGAGGCGGAATCGGCGTCGGCGGGGTCGGCGCATCCGGCGACGACGGTGCGGGCCGCCGCGCGGGTCGCGGACCGCGTACCGGCCGTGCCGGTGCCCGTCGACGCGAACGCCGACGAGCTGCTCGACTTCGCCGCCGACCGCCGGCGCTCCCACGACCTGGCGGGCTTCCGGGCCGCGCTGGCCGCCTGGGACGAGCGGTTCGCCGACGCCGACCTGCCGGCCCGGACCGCGGCGCACCGCACGGAACTGCGGGCCGGCGAGCTGAGCGACGCCCAGGACGTGCCGGGTGCGATCGCCGCGCACCGGGCGGCGCTGGCCGCCTGGCGGGAGCTGGGCGACGAGGTCCGCGCGCAGGTCGTCGCCGCCCGGCTCGGCGTGGACCTCGCGACTGCGGACGAGACCGCCGACGAAGGGCTGGAGCTGCTCCGCGCCGCCGCCGACGTCCTCGACGTACGCGGTGACGCCCGGCAGCGGGCCTTCGTCCACGACCTGACGGCGCTGGCCCTCATGGAGCACCAACGCTGGTCGGACGCGTTGGCCGCACTCGACCGGGTACCGGCCGGTGCGGGCGACGACGCCTATCTCGACGCCCGGGTGGCGCTGCACCGCGCCCGGGCCCTCGACGAGCTCGACCGCGCCGAGGAGGCCCTGGCCGAAGCCGGGCGGGCCCGCCGGCTCGGCAGCGAGCTGGGAGCCGACGACCTGACCACCGCGGCCTGCCTGGCGTACGCGGTGTGCGCCCAGGACCCGGCCGACTCGGTGGCCGCCTGTGACGACGCCCTCGCCGTCGCGCCGGACGACGCGCTGCTGTCGGTGCGGCTCACCCGGGCCCGGGCGCTGATGTCCGCCGACCGCGCCCCGGAGGCGGTGGACGACTTCGTCGAGGCCGTGACGCTCTGCGTCGAGCGGGGCAACCCCGGGGACGCGTTCCTCCGGTGGGAGCTGGCGAACGCGTACCGGACCGTCGGTCGGCTGGGCGAGGCGGCCGAGGTGGCCGAGGAGGCGGTCATCGGGCTGGACCGGCTCGGCGCGCAGGCCGAGGCGGACCGGTGCCGGCACCTCCTGGCCGGCATCTACGAGGGGCTCGGCGAGATCGACCCCGCGCTCGCGCTGCTCGAACAGCTCGCGACGAACCTGGACTCGCCGGACAACCTGCCGCACCGGGCGCAGGTGCTGGAGGAGGCGGGAGGCATCCTGTACGACGCCGACCGGGACGCGGTGGCCGCGCAGCGGTTCGCGGCGGCGGCGACGGCGTACGGGCAGGCCGGGATGGCCGTCGACGAGCTGCGCACCCGCCGCCGGGAGGCATCCGCGCGGCACTGGGCCGGGGACCTGAAGGCGGCCGTCGACACCGTCGAGGAGGCGGACCGGCTCGCCGCGACGCTCGCCGCCCAGCCCGACCCGGCGCCGGTGGTGACGTACGAGCTGGCCCTGCTCGCCGAGCACGGCGCGCGGGTGCTGACGGGTGCCGGTCGACTCATCGAGGCGCTGGACCGGCTCGACGGGGTGGCCGCGCGGCTGCGGACGATCGAGGCGTTCGGCGAGGCCGCGCAGGTGGAGGCCTTCGCCGGCGAGGTCCTGCTCCGCCTGGAGCGGCCGGCCGAGGCGGAACGACTGCTCCGCGAGGTGCTCGGCGGGCTGCCCGCCGGTACCCGCCCGGCGCAGCAGACCGCCTGGCTGCTGGCGCGGGCGCTGGACGACCTGGACCGCGGGTCGGAGGCCGCCGCGCTGCGCGAGCAGCACGGCATCGACCAGGACGACTGAGTCCGTACGCCCGGGCCGGGACACGTCCGCACCGGCCCGGACGGCCGCAACCGACCGGTAACCCATGCACCGGGTGGTCCGGTCTACGCTTGGCCGGTGACGGTGGAGCAGCAGGCGCGGGGCGCGACGGGGCCGGCTCGGCGGCGGTCCCGGAAGGACGAGATCCTGGAGATCGCGGTCGGTCTCTTCGCCTCGCGGGGCTACCACGGTGTCTCGATGGACGACATCGGCGCGGCCGCCGGTGTCACCGGCCCGGCGCTCTACCACCACTTCGCGGGCAAGGAGGCGATGCTGGTCGCCGCGCTCATCCCGGTCAGCGAGGGGCTGCTCGCCGGCGGCCGGGAACGGTCCGCCGGCCAGCCGGACGACCCGCGCGCCGCCCTGGAGTCGTTGATCGACTTCCACGTCGAGTTCGCGCTCGCCAACCCCGCCGTCATCGCGCTGCACCTGCACGAGCTGGACCGGCTGCCGGAGGAGCCGCGCCGCCGGATCCGCCGGCTCCAGCGGCTCTACGTCGAGGAGTGGGTCACCACGTTGACCGCCCTGCACCCCGGCCTGCCCGACGGCGAGGCGCGGGTGCTGGCCCACGCCGCGTTCGGCCTGATGAACTCGACGCCGTTCCTCGGCGGCGAGGTGGACCGCCGGCGTCGCGCCGAACTGCTCCGCGGCGCCACCCTGGCCGCCCTCCTCGCGCCCACCGCCCAGGCCTGAGCTGTTAAGAGGGGGCCCTTCCTCTACACCAGGCGTTAAGAGGGGGCCCTTCCTTGCGCCCGACTCGTGAGTAACGTGCCGGTCGTGATTCCCTAGCTTCCGTCCCGACCCCCGGACGCTGGAGGAAAGATGATCGAGTCACTGCTGGTCGCCAATCGGGGCGAGATCGCCCGCCGGATCATCCGTACCGCGAAGCGGCTCGGGATCCGCGCGATCGCGGTGCACTCGGAGGCGGACGCCGACCTGCCGTTCGTGACCGAGGCCGACGAGGCGGTCTGCGTCGGCCCGGCCAACCCCGCGCAGAGCTACCGCAACGTCGAGGCGATCCTCGCCGCCGCCAAGTCGACCGGCGCGCAGGCCATCCACCCGGGCTACGGCTTCCTGTCGGAGAACGCCGACTTCGCCCGTACCGTGCAGAGCAGTGGCCTGATCTGGGTCGGACCCGGCGCGGACGCGATCACCGCGATGGGCGACAAGATCAACGCCCGGAACCTGATGGCGGCGGCCGGCGTGCCGGTCGCGCCCGGCACCACCGACCCGGCCGCCGACCTCGCGGCGGCGGTCGCCGCCGCGACCGAGATCGGCTACCCGGTGATGGTCAAGGCCGCGGCCGGTGGCGGTGGCATGGGCATGGCCGTGGCCAACGACGAGGGCCAGCTCGCCACGGAGTACGACAAGGTGCGCGCGTTCGCCGAGCGGATGTTCGGCGACGGCTCGGTGCTCATCGAGCGGTACTTCCCCCGCGTGCGCCACGTCGAGGTGCAGATCCTCGGCCTGGCCGACGGCCGGGTGGTGGCCCTCGGCGAGCGGGAGTGCTCGGTGCAGCGGCGCAACCAGAAGCTGGTGGAGGAGTCCCCGTCCCCGGCGGTGTCGCCGGAGCTGCGGGAGCGGTTCCTGGCGGCGGCGGTACGCGCCGGCGAGGCGGTCGGCTACCGCAACGCGGGCACGGTCGAGTGCCTTCTCGATCCCACGACCGGCGAGTTCTTCTTCCTGGAGATGAACACCCGACTCCAGGTCGAGCACCCGGTGACCGAGCTGGTGTACGGCGTCGACCTCGTCGAGGAGCAGTTGCGCGTGGCGGCCGGTCTCGCGCCGACCTTCGACCCGGACGCGCTCGCTCCGCGCGGGCACGCCATCGAGCTGCGGATCAACGCCGAGGACCCGAAGCGCTTCCTGCCCGGTCCCGGCGCCATCAGGACCTGGGTCGAGCCCACGGGCGAGGGCGTCCGGGTGGATTCCGGCTACGTCGAGGGCAACACCGTCACCCCGTTCTACGACAGTCTGATGGCCAAGCTCATCGTCAACGGCGCTGACCGGGCCGAGGCGATCGAACGCGCGAGAACGGCCGTGGCCCAGTTCCAGCTGGCAGGCCCGAAGAACAACCTCCCGTTCTTCGCCGAGCTGCTGGAGAACGAGGAGTTCCTGACGGGCGACTACGACACCGGCATCGTCTCCCGCATGCGCTAACCCCTTGTTCCGCGTTGATCAAGGGGTTTGCGTCAGAATCCGGTCCCCCGGTCGGCGCAAACCCCTTGATCAACAGGAGGGGTGGAGGGGGTGGCATGCTGGGGGGATTCCTGGATCAGTGAGGTGAGCGCTTATGGCGGGGCTGCCGGAAGTTGTGTCTCTTCGTGAGGTTGGGCCTCGGGACGGGCTGCAGAACGAGGAGCCGATTCCGACCGACGCTAAGGTGCGGCTGCTGGACGCGCTGTCGCGTACCGGCGTGCGGCGGATCGAGGCGGTGTCCTTCGTGCACCCGAAGGCGATCCCGCAGATGGCGGACGCCGACGAGGTGTGGCGCCGGGCCGAGAAGGCCGACGGCGTGCGCTACTCCGCGCTGGTGCCCAACACGCGGGGCGCGCAGCGGGCCCTCGCGGCCGGGTTCACCGAGATCGAGGTGGTGGTCTCGGCCAGCGACACGCACAACCGTCGCAACGTCAACCGCTCCACCGACGAGTCGCTGGACGACATCGCCGAACTGATCGACCTGCTGCACGGCGCGGGGGCCCAGGCCGAGGTGATCGTGGCGACCAGCTTCGGCTGCCCGTACGAGGGGGACACCGACCCGGCGCGGGTCGCCGCGATCGTGGACCGGGTGGTCCGGGACGGCGCGGACCGGGTGGCCTTCGGCGACACCACGGGCATGGGTACGCCCCGGCGGGTCCGCGAGCTGCTGACCGCCGTCCGCGACCGCAACGCGCACGTCCCGGTGCTGCTGCACTTCCACAACACCCGGGGCACCGCGCTGGCGAACATGCTGACCGCCCTGGAGCTGGGCGTGACGGAGTTCGACGCGAGTGTCGGCGGCCTCGGCGGCTGCCCGTACGCCCCGGGGGCCAGCGGCAACCTGGCCACCGAGGAGGCGGTGCACATGCTGCACGACATGGGCATCGACACCGGCATCGACCTGGACGCGCTGATCGAGGTCGCCGAGCTGGCCGAGTCGCTGGTCGGCAAGACCCTCCCGTCCGGCGTCCTCCGCGCCGGCCCCCGGACCCGCCTCACGCCGCTGCCGACGTGACCGGCCGGCCGGGCGGGCGCCGGCGGACCGTCATACCGGCACCCGGTTGACGGTCAGCAGCGCGGTGATCATGAAGATGGCCGCCGACAGTGGCCAGATCCACCACCGTCCGGACGCCCTGCGTCGCTGAAAGGAAGTGACGGTGAACCCGACGGTGAGCAGGGATGACGCCGCCGCCGACCACCACCACACCCTGGTGTCGGGGATGTATCGGTGGAAACCGGCGTCCCAGTAGCGGGGACTGGTGGCCTGCGGGGCGAACCACACGAGCGCCCACGCGACCGCCGCCAGCATCACGCCGGCGACGAGCGCGAGAACCGTGGCTATCGACGTACGCACGGCGACGGCGGCGGCGGACGGGGTCGAGTGGTTCTCGGCGGAGTTCATTCCGCTGCTCCCATCGATTCGGAAGTGCGGGTCGGCTGTGTGGACGAAGTATGACCGCGAACCGCCGCGCCATGGGGGCGGTGAACGCCCGGGTGGGTCGTCGGAGACCCCCTCCATGCGTTAGCCTAACGATCGTTCAGGTAAGTCGGTCCGCCCACGAGGCGGGCCGGCTCGATGGCGGCTTAGGGAGTCGGCGTGACGCTCGACGGTGAGGCACTGGAGCAGCTGCGCAAGCGCGCCCGGGCCGGCGGTGCGGACAAGTACCACGCGGCGAACGCCGCCAAGGGCAAGCTCTTCGCCCGGGAGCGGGTCGCGCTCCTGGTGGACGAGGGCTCCTTCGTCGAGGACGGTCTCTACGCCAACGCGATGGCCGAGGGTCTCCCGGCCGACGGCGTGGTCACCGGCACCGCCACCATCGACGGCCGGCAGGTCTGCCTGATGGCCAACGACTCCACCGTCAAGGCCGGCAGCTGGGGCGCGCGCACCGTCGAGAAGATCATCCGGATCATCGAGCGGGCGTACTCCACCGGCGTGCCGATGGTCTACCTGGTCGATTCGGCCGGCGCGCGGATCACCGACCAGGTCGACCTGTTCCCCGGCCGACGCGGTGCGGGCAAGATCTTCTGGAACCAGGTCCGCGCCTCCGGGTCGATCCCGCAGGTCTGCGCGCTGTTCGGGCCGAGCGCGGCCGGTGGGGCGTACATTCCGGCGTTCTGCGACGTGGTGGCCATGGTGGACGGCAACGCCAGCATGTACCTCGGGTCGGACCGGATGGTCGAGATGGTCACCGGCGAGAAGACCACCCTGGAGGCGATGGGCGGCGCCAAGGTGCACTGCGCCGAGTCCGGCGTCGGGCACTTCCTCTGCAAGACCGAGGCCGAGGCGCTCGACGTGGTGAAGCGCTACCTGTCGTACCTGCCGGCGAACTGGCAGCAGGCACCGCCGGCGGCGCCGGCCGCCGAGGCGTCCGCGAAGGTCGACCTCGCGGCGCTGGTGCCGGCGAGCGAGCGGCAGGCGTTCGACATGCGCCGGTACGTCAAGGGCCTGCTCGACGACGGCAGCTTCTTCGAGATCCAGGCGCTGTGGGCCAAGGAGCTGACCATCGGTTTCGGCCGGCTCAACGGCGAGGTCGTCGGCGTGGTCGGCAACAACTCGATGTTCAAGGGCGGTGTGCTCTTCGTCGACTCCGCCGATAAGGCGACCCGCTTCGTGCAGCTCTGCGACGCGTTCAACGTGCCGCTGCTGTTCCTCAGTGACGTGCCGGGGTTCATGGTCGGCAGCGCGGTGGAGAAGCAGGGCATCATCCGGCACGGCGCCAAGATGATCACTGCGATCTCGGAGGCGACCGTACCGAAGATCTGCGTCGTGGTCCGCAAGGCGTACGGCGCGGGTCTCTACGCGATGGCCGGCCCCGGGTTCGAGCCGGACGCGACGATCGCCCTGCCCACCGCGAAGATCGCCGTGATGGGTGCCGAAGCGGCGGTCAACGCCGTCTACGCCAACAAGATCGCGGCCATCGCCGACGAGACCGAGCGGGCCGCGTTCGTCGCGGCGAAGCGCGAGGAGTACGAGCGGGACATCGACATCGTGCGCCTGGCCAGCGAGCTGGTGGTCGACGCGATCGTCGAGCCGCACGAGCTGCGCGCCGAGCTGGTCCGCCGGTTCGCCGCCGCCCGGGGCAAGGAACGGCACTTCTCGAAGCGCCGGCACGGCGTCACCCCCGTCTGAGCCGGACCTCGCATCACCCGTCCCGGCGTCACGAGCGCCCGGCGGCCCATCCACGACAGGAGGATCAGATGGACTTCCGGCTCAGCGAGGAACAAGAGGCGCTGCGGTCCAGCGTGCGGGAGTTCGCCCGGGAGGTGATCGCCCCGGTCATCGGTGAGCACTACGAGAAGCACACCTTCCCGTACGAGGTCGTCCGGCAGATGGGCAAGATGGGCCTGTTCGGCCTGCCGTTCGCCGAGGAGCACGGCGGCATGGGCGGCGACTACTTCGCGCTCTGCCTGGCCCTGGAGGAGTTGGCCCGGGTCGACTCCAGCGTGGCGATCACCCTGGAGGCGGCGGTCTCCCTGGGCGCCATGCCGATCTACCGGTTCGGTACGGAGGAGCAGAAGGCGCAGTGGCTGCCGAGGTTGCTCAGCGGTGAGGCGCTCGCCGCCTTCGGGCTGACCGAGCCGGGCACCGGTTCGGACGCCGGTGGCACCCAGACGAGGGCGGTGCTGGACGGCGACGAGTGGGTGATCAACGGGTCGAAGGCGTTCATCACCAACTCGGGCACCGACATCACCGCGCTGGTCACGGTCACCGCCGTCACCGGCACGCGTCCGGACGGCTCCAAGGAGCTGTCCACCATCATCGTGCCGTCCGGTACGCCGGGCTTCACGGTCGCGCCGGCCTACTCCAAGGTCGGTTGGAACGCCTCGGACACCCACGAGCTGACCTTCGACGACTGCCGGGTGCCGGCGGCGAACCTGCTCGGCGAGCGGGGCCGGGGCTTCGCCCAGTTCCTGCGGATCCTCGACGAGGGCCGGATCGCCATCGCCGCCCTGGCCGTGGGTCTGGCGCAGGGCTGCGTCGACGAGTCGATCAAGTATGCGAAGGAGCGCCAGGCCTTCGGTCAGCCGATCGGCAACTACCAGGCGATCCAGTTCAAGATCGCCGACATGGAGATGAAGGCGCACACCGCCCGGCTGGCCTACTACGACGCCGCCGCCCGGATGCTCGACGGGGAGCCGTTCAAGCGGCAGGCCGCGATCGCCAAGCTGCACGCGAGCACCGTCGCGGTGGACAACGCCCGCGAGGCCACCCAGATCCACGGCGGCTACGGCTTCATGAACGAGTACCCGGTCGCCCGCTTCTGGCGGGACTCGAAGATCCTGGAGATCGGCGAGGGCACCAGCGAGGTCCAGCGCATGATCATCGCGCGCGATCTCGGTATGTGACGTACCGGTGGGGCCCGTGCCACGCGGTGCCCGGGCCCCCCGTCCCTCCGGCGGTGTCGGATATCCGCAGCGGGTCGTCGGCAGGACGACGATCGGCTGCCGCCGGTCGGAGGTGCTCCGTACTCTTCGTGCCCATGACTCCCGATCTTGAGAGTTGGCGGAGCCCGGGTCTGCCCACCGCACTGGCCGATCTGCTCCGCGGGCACCGGCTCGCTGCCGGCCTGACGCAGGCCGAGCTGGCGTCCCGGGCCGGCGTGGGCGTACGGACGGTCCGCGACCTGGAGCGGGGTCGCGCATCGCGCCCGCAGCGCACCACCGTCGAACTGCTCGCCGGTGCGCTCGGCCTGGTCGACCCGGCCCGGTCGGCCTTCCTGGCCGCGGCGCGCGGCCCGGTACCGGCACCCCGGACGGCCCCACCCGCCCAGCCGGCAGCAGGCACGGAGCCGCCCGCCGGTACGACGGTGGCGCTCCCGCCCCCGGTGACCCTGGTCGGTCGGGAACGGGACGTGGCGGAGCTGGTCGGGATGTTGACCGCCGATTCCGCGCTCCGACTGGTGAGCCTGGTCGGGCTGACCGGCGTCGGCAAGACGGCACTGGCCCTCGCGGTGGCGCACGCCGTCGCCGACCGGCATCCCGGGGGCGTGGCCGGCGTCCTGATCGGTACGGGGTCGGACAGCGCCGACGTCCTCGCCGCCTCGCTGGCGGTCTTCGGCGTGGCCCGCCTGCCGGAACTGGCGGCCCACCTCGACGGCCGACCCGCGCTGCTGATCATGGACGCGGTGGAGCGGGCGCCGGACCCGGTCGCCGAGACCGTACGCCGGCTCACCGGCGCGGCGCCGTCGCTGCGGGTGCTGGTCACTGGACGCCACCCGGTCGGCCTGCCGGGCGAGCGGGTCCGCCCGGTCGCGCCGCTCGACGTACCGCCGACGGACGGTGCGGGCCTGGCCGACTACCCGGCGGTGGCGCTCTTCACCGCCCGGCTGGCCCAGGTCCGCCGGGAGCCGCCTGCCCCGGACGAGTTGCCGGCGCTGGCCGCGCTGGTCCGGCGCGTCGGCGGACTGCCGCTGGCCATCGAGCTGATGGCGGCGCGGGCCCGGATCCTCGACCTCAACGAACTGCTCGACCGGTACGGCGACCGGGTCCTCGACCTGGCCACGTCGTCGGGTGCGGCGGAACGGCCGGGTTGGGACCCGGCGGAGCCGGTGGGACCGGACGGCGGACGTGCGGCGGTGGCCGAGACGCTGCGGGACGCGGTGGCGACCAGCTACCGGCTTCTGGCCCCGCACGAGCGGACGGCGCTGCGCCGGCTCGCGGCGTACGGCAACCGCTGGTCGGTCGAGATGGCCGAGGAGATGCTCGCCGACGACGGCGACACCGACGGCACGGTGGTGGTCGACCCGGTACCGCTGCTGGACCGGCTCCTGGAACTGGGCCTGCTGAGTGTCCGGGGGACGGGGCCGTTCCGGTTCCGGCTGCTGGACGCCGTCCGGGACTTCGCCGCCGAGCAGGCCGCCGGAGCCGGGGAGTGGACGGTGATCCGTCGCCGGCACGCCGAGGTGCTGACCCGGCTGGTGATCCGGACCGCGCCGGACCTGGTCGGTGTGCGCCTGACCGCCGCGGCGCACCGGCTGGACGAGGTGAGTGGCGACATCAGCTCGGCGCTCGCCCATGCGGCCGTGGACGACCCGCACACCGCGCTGCGTCTGGCGGCGGGGCTGGCCCGTTGGTGGCGGTTCCGGGGGCGCGACGTCGCGGGCCGGCAGTGTCTACGCCGGTTGCTGGCCGATCCGCGTACGGCCGGTGCCGACCCGGTGCTGCGGGCCTGGGCGTCGGTCGGGGTGGCCCGGCTGGCCGCCGAGCACGGCGCGGGCGCCGAGGAGATCTCGACGGCGCGGACGGCGCTCGCCGCGTTCCGGGAGGCGGGTGACGTGATCGGCGAGGGGGAGGCGCGGACGGTGCTGTGCGCGCTGCTCATCGGCATCGGCGCCCACGACGAGGCCCGGGGCCAGGCCGAGACGGTGCTGACGCTGGCCGCCCGCACCGGGCGTACGCGGGACATGGCGGTGGCGCAGAACAACCTGTCCTGGCACGAGATCCGGGTGGGTGACCTGGCCGCGGCGCGACGGCGCCTGGCCGCGGTGGACCGGCTCGCCACGCAGTGCGCGGACCGGCGGCTGCGGGCGTTGGCCCAGGCCAACCTTGCCGAGGTGTCCCGCCTGGAGGGCCGTTACGCCGACGCGGTCGAGCAGGGCCGCCGGGTGCTGCGCGCGCTGGACGGGCTGGGTGATCCGGGACACCGCCGCCGGGTGCTCGGCACGGTGGGGCTGGCGCTGGCCCAGGACGGGCGGGCGGCGGAGGCGGCCGAGGTGCTGACCCAACTGCGGCCGCCCGGCTCGCCGGTCCACCGGACCGACGGGCTCCACGGTCGCGACCCGGTCCCCGGGGCACGCGGTGGCGATCCGGCGGACGGCGTGTACGCGCTGATCCAGGGGAACCTGGCCCTGCACGGGGGCGACCGGCACCTGGCGGCGGAGTGGTTCGCGGCGGCGGCGGACGTCAGCGTGGACGGGCAGGACCGGCGGGACGTGGTCGAGGCGTTGGTGGGGCTGGCCGCCAGCACGGGTGACCCGGCGGTGCTGGAACGCCTGGACGAGGCGTGCCGGGGAAGTGGTGTGCGTTTGCTGCCGCAGGAGGACGGGCTGCTCTATGCGCTGGTCGCGGCCCGGCGGGCTGCCCCGTAGGGCGGGCCGGGAGGTGGCGCGAGCGAAGAAGCCCCCTCTTGCTACCCCTTGCTCATCGCTCGCGCCGTGTCCCCCCGGTGCGTCCCCCCGCTGCACGAAGACTAGCCAGCACGATCCGGCGTGTCCGTCCGGTTTGAGAGGTACCTCCCACGCGGGCGGTGGTTCTGCCGGTCTTTCTGCCGGTGGTCGCGGCAGCGTCGCTCACCGTCCGGAGGCGGCCGCACCCTCGCTGTGGGCGGGGTCGGTGCTGCCGGCGGTGGCACCGGGGTGGACGGCGTCCCGCACCCGGCGCAGCCCGTCGAGCAGGGCGCGCAGCGACTCGGGGTCGAGCTGACCGGTGAACCACTGCTCGATGATCCGCAGGTGGCCCGGGAGGACCTTGTCGAGACGGTGCAGGCCGGCGGCGGTGACCACTGCATACGAGCTGCGCCGGTCGGAGGGGCAGGCGCGGCGGGTGAGCAGCCCGTCCCGCTCCATCCGGTCGACAACCCGGGTGACGCCGCTGGTCGACAGGGAGGTCTGGGCCGCCAGGTCGGTCATCCGGAGTTGGTTGCCCGGGGAACGGGCGAGCCGGGTGAGCACCTCGAACTCGACGGGTGAGAGGCCGTGTTCCTCGAACTGGGCGGCGAACCGGGCCGACAGCCCGGCGTGCGCCTCGACGAGCAGGCCGACAGCGGTGATCCGGGGGTCGTCGAACACGTTCTCGTTCACCCGCTCATCCTAACAGTCCTTGACACGGGGAATGTTTCGCCCGCTATAGTTGCTGAGGCAGTCGTTGGGCTACTAAACAAATCTTCTCGGAGGGCAGTTCACATGACCAGCACCGCACCGGTTACCCGCGACTGGGACGGCCTCACCATCCCCACCGCCGGCACCTACCTGCTGGACGCGGCGCACAAGCGCGTGGGCTTCGTCGCCCGGCACATGATGGTCAGCAAGGTACGCGGCGAGTTCGCCGACGCCTCCGCGACGATCACCGTCGCCGAGGACCCGCTGCAGTCCTCGGTCACCGCCACGATCCAGGCCGCGAGCATCGACACCAAGCAGGCCGACCGGGACGCGCACCTGCGCAGCGCCGAGTTCCTGGACGCCGAGCAGTTCCCGACGCTGGAGTTCCGCAGCACCGGCGTGAAGTCCCAGGACGGCAACGAGTTCGTCCTCTCCGGTGAGCTGACCGTGAAGGGCGTCACCCGCACGGTCGACCTGGAGGTCGTGTTCGAGGGCGTCGGCCGCAGCCCCTTCGGCCAGGACATCTTCGGCTTCTCCGCCACCACCGAAATCGACCGGGAGGACTTCGGCCTGACCTGGAACGTCGCCCTGGAGACCGGCGGCGTGCTGGTCGGCAAGAAGATCAAGATCGAGATCGAGGGCGAGGCCGTTCGTCAGGCCTGATCCCTCGCACCGGAAACCGGGCCCGCGCCGCACCAGGCGCGGGCCCGGTCCCGTACGCGGACCGCGTCGTCCCAGGGTGCGAATTGTCACGACCCGTTCGCCTCTCCGGCCGGTGGAAGGGCTCCGACCTGGGTAGTGATCCCAGCGCACACGCGCCCCTCGCCGGTCACCGGATCGATCCGTACGATCACCGATTGCGGCCTCTGGTCCCGGCGAGGGGCCCGCTCTTACCGTGGATAGTTCACAACGCGCTACGGAACGGCACCGTTTCGACGCGCCACGCGCCGGGAGGACTACATGGGCAGGGACGTCGAGCAGGGCGCCTTCTCCCGCGAGGACCGGGTCCGCTACCGGCAGAAGGTCC
Organism: Micromonospora sp. NPDC049497; assembly: GCF_044465805.1. NCBI lineage: Bacteria > Bacillati > Actinomycetota > Actinomycetes > Micromonosporales > Micromonosporaceae > Micromonospora > Micromonospora sp. NPDC049497. Next base: position 281,694 of record NZ_JBITMC010000003.1, read on the forward strand.
GGCGTTGTCTGGATGTCTTCGCTCTGATGCTGGACGACTTCGGGTTCGACGCGGACCGGCCGATGACCGGGCTGGAGATCGAACTGAACCTGGTCGACTCCGCCGCCGAGCCGGCCATGCGCAACGAACAGATCCTCGCCGACATCGCGGACCCGCTCTTCCAGACCGAACTGGGGCAGTTCAACCTGGAGCTGAACGCGCTGCCCCGGCTGATCGAGGGCGCCGGTTTCGCCGACTACGAGCAGGACCTGCGCAGCAGCCTCTCCCGAGCCGACGAGCGGGCGGCGAAGTCGGACGTCAAGATCGTGCTGGTCGGCATCCTGCCCACCCTCACCGAGCGCCACCTGGTCGCCGACAACCTGTCCACCAACGAGCGCTACCGGGTGCTCAACGACCAGATCGTCGGTGCCCGGGGCGAGGACATCGAGCTGGACATCCGGGGCGTCGAGCGGCTCCGGACCCACACCGACTCGATCGCCCCCGAGGCCGCCTGCACGAGTCTCCAGTTCCACCTCCAGGTCGCACCGGACAGCTTCGCCGACTACTGGAACGCCTCCCAGGCCATCGCCGGCGTCCAGGTGGCCGTCGGGGCCAACTCCCCGTTCCTCTACGGCCGGCAGCTCTGGGCGGAGACCCGGATCGGGCTGTTCCAGCAGGCCACCGACACGCGCCCGGACGAGCTCAAGGCGCAGGGCGTACGCCCCCGGGTGTGGTTCGGGGAGCGCTGGATCACCTCGATCTTCGACCTGTTCGAGGAGAACGTCCGCTACTTCCCCCCGCTGCTGCCCATCTGCGAGGAGGAGGACCCGGTCGAGGTGCTGCACGCCGGCGGCGTACCGGAGCTGGGCGAGCTGCGCCTGCACAACGGCACCGTCTACCGCTGGAACCGCCCGGTGTACGACATCATGAACGGCCGCCCGCACCTGCGGGTGGAGAACCGGGTGCTCCCCGCCGGGCCGACCGTGGTCGACATGCTGGCCAACGCCGCCTTCTACTTCGGGCTGGCCCGGGGACTGGCCGAGGCGGATCGGCCGATCTGGAGCCAGCTCACCTTCAGCTCCGCCGAGGAGAACTTCCACGCCGCCGCCCGGCGCGGGATGGACGCCGTCCTGCACTGGCCCCGCCTCGGCGAGGTGCCGGTGACCAAGCTGGTCCTCGACGTCCTGCTGCCCACGGCCGCGACCGGCCTGGACCGGTTCGGGGTGTCGCCGGTCGAGCGGGACCGGCTGCTCGGCATCATCGAGCAGCGCTGCCGTACCGGCCGCAACGGCGCGGTGTGGCAGACCGAGACGGTCTGGGCGGCCGAGCGGCACCGCGGCATGGACCGTAACGCCGCCCTGCACCACATGGTGCAGCGCTACGCCGAACTGCAACGCGGCAACGAGCCGGTGCACACCTGGCCGGTCGACTGAGCGCCGGCCACGGCGGTCTTCCCGGCCGGCGGGTCAGCGGGGGCGGCGCGGGGCGCGGGGACGCCGCGTCGGCGGTGCGGCCTCGGGCGTGGTGTCCGATCCGTCCCCGGTGGCCGGCTCCGCGCCGGTCCGCTGCGCGGGGATCGTCGCGGTCGGTGCCGGCTCGGTGGGTGTCGGCTCGGTCCGTGTCCGCCCGACCGGGCTCGCCGTCGGCGGCTCCATGACGATCGGGGTGACCTCGACCGTCGACGTCCCGCTGGCCGGGGACGCGGTGCCGGGCCGGGTGTCGGTGACCGGAGTGGAACCGTCGGGGCCGGTGTCCGCGCCGGTCGGGTCCGTCCGTCCGTCGTCCGGCGTGCGGGCGTCGTCGCCGCGCGTCTCACCGGCGGTCGACGGCTCGCCGGTGCGCTGCGTCGGGACCGCGGCACGGGCGGCGGCCCGACGGGACGCCCGCTGGGCGAGCGCCGCCACCAGGACCGAGCCGCCGATGCCGACGATCACGGCGTACGGCGCGATCAGGTGCGCCGACAGCTGCTGCGGGTCGATCGTGGTGAGCCCCGGCACGGCCACGAGGTACGCGGTCGCCACGAGCAGCGGCCCGGCCGCCCCGGAGGCGGCGGCACCGATCCGGCGGTCGGCGTGGCGCGCGGCCCTCCGGGCCGCCAGTGCGCCGATCAGCAGGGCGGACCCGAGCGACAACACCGCGCCGGGCCAGTAGAACCAGTCCCGGATCCAGTAGGCCGGGTCGTTCGCACTGAGCTGCCAGATGCCGAGCTGCGCGGTGGTCAGGCCACGCCCGGCGAGGACGCCGTCCAGTACCGCGACCACCGCGAGCGCCCAGAGCCAGCCGACCGTGGCGAGCACGTTGGTGGCGGCGGCCCGGGAGCGCAGCGCCCAGAGGGCCGTCAGCACCCCGAGCAGCAGCCCGACGGTCGCGTACGTCGCGGCGACGGTCCGGGGCGACGAGGTCTCCGGCGCCACCGCCACCCGCGCGGGTACGGCCACCAGCAGGACGGTGATCGACGCGCCGAGCACGGCGGCCACCGCCAGTGCCAGCGACCCGAGCGTGTCGGAGGGCGTGTCGGAAGCGTCGGGATCGGTGGCGCGGTCCCGCAGCCAGCGGGCACAGACGGCACCGGCGACGGTGGAGGTGGCGGCGATCCAGGTCGCCCAGATCAGGCCGGCCACCCAGCTCGCCACGTCGGCGGTGCCCTCGGGCGGGGCCCAGTCGATGATGCCCAGGCCGTAGCCGAAGCCCAGTTGGGCGGCACCGGCGCCCGCAGCGACACCGACCGCGGTCGCGATCGATCCTCCCCAGCCCCGTCTGGCCATGCCGGGGAGCGTAGCGCCCCGGGACCGGCGCGGCGAGTCGTGCGGGTGCCCCGTGACGCAGCGCGGTTGGTCGTGCCCGGTACGGTCGCCGGTGAGCGAGGCGGTGGCGGTATGACGGATGGAAACACGGAGCACGGTGCGGGCGGCGACGCCGGGCCGGACCGGCTGACCCTGATGCTGGGTGGCGGGTTGGCCGTCGCGCTGCTCGCGGCGATCGGCGCCACCGGGGGCTGGTTGCTGGCCGGCGCGGACGACGAGGCGACCGGACGGGCGTCGGCCCCGGCGAGCAGTTCCCCGAGCACCGCCCGGTCGAGCGCCGCCCCCTCCTCGGAGCGGCCCCGGTCGACGCCACCGCGCACCACCGCGCCGGCCCGCACCGACGGGGCGACCGTCCCACCGGTGGTGGGCATGGACTTCGAGAAGGCCCGCGAGGAGCTTCGTGACCGGCGGCTCGGTTGGCGGCTGATCTTCGGCTCGGGCACCGGGCGCGCGGTGGAGCGCGCGTACCCCGAGGTCGGCCAGGAGGTGTCGCCGGGCCGGACGGTCACCCTCTACGTCAGTGGCCCGGCCCCCGCCGCCACGGTGCCCGACCTGATCGGCGAGAGCTGTTCGGAGGCGGCGGACGAACTCGTCGAGGATGGCTTCTATCCCTCCTACCGCCTGCGCAGGACCGGCGTGGTCAACCGCCAGGAGCCGGCCGCCGACAGCACAGCGCGCTGGAACGACCGCGTGTCGATCTGGTGCGAGGTCGCGGCCTCCGGGACGCCGACAGCCGTACCGACCCCCTGAGGCGGTGCGGCACGCCGCTCCCGGCCGTTCTGTCGCCGGACCGCTAGGTTGACGGGCAGGGGCCGCGAGGCGCGCGCCGGGCCGGGAAGGGACGTGCGATGAGCGAGCGCAACCCCGGGGAGTACGACGACAGCACCCGACCGCTCCCGCCCACCGGCCCGAGCGGGGACGAGCCCGCCGACCGTACGCAACGGCTGCCCGGACCGGCCGACCGGACCGCCGCGGGACCACCGGCGCCGGAGGACGCGACCCGGCCGATGCCCGCGGACCGCACCGCCCCGGTGGACCGCACCGCGCCGCTGCCGCCGGACCGGTCGACCCCGCCGGCCTGGTCCGGCCGGGCGGAGGTCCCGGGGCCACGGCCGGCGGACTACCGCGAGCCGGCCGACTGGTACGCCGAGGAGCCGGGCGGCCGGCCCTGGTGGCTGCCCATCCTGTGGGGCGTGCTGGCGCTGCTGCTGCTCGCCCTCGTCGGCGGCGGGTTGTGGCTGGCGCTCCGGTCCGCCGACGACGCGACGACTCCGACACCGACATCGTCGCCTTCGCAATCCCCGACCCGCGCATCGCCGACCACCGGGGCGCCGACCACGTCCGCCGCCCCCACGAGCAGTTCCCCGTCTGCGCCGCCGACCACCGAGGCGGTGGAGGTGCCGATGCCCCCGTTGGTGAACCTGCCGTTGGCGACGGCGCAGGGGATTCTGGACCGGTCGGGTCTCGCGTACCGGGTGGAGTACCGGACCTCCGGCCGCCCCGCCGGCACCGTTCTGGAGACCGACCCGGAGGCGGGCGAGCTGGTGTCCGAGGGTGAGGAGGTCACGCTGGTGGTCTCCCGGGGCGAGCGCACCCCGGCCAGCCCGACGGTGACCCCGAGCGCGGAGCCGACACCCACCGACTGAGCGGCCGGGTCACCACATCCGGCGTCTGGTGCCGACCAGGCCCAGCCCGGCCAGCGAGATGGCCAGCCCGAACACGCCCGACCAGAACAGTGACCTTCGGACGTCCTCCGCCGACGGCGGTGCGCCGTGTGCGACGTCGTGCGGCCCGGAGGACGGCTCCGTGGCGGGGTCTGCGGTACCGGGGACGGCGCCTCCGAAACCGTCCGGTTCCTCCAGGGCGAAGGGCTCCCCGAAGGGGTCGGCTCCGACGTCGTCCGGAGGGTCCTCGTCGACCACGGTGATCTCCGGTGCGGGCACCGGCGCGGTCAGCTGGGCGGACGAGAGGGCGGGTTCCCGGACCACGACCACGAGTGCGGTCGCGACGCCGAGGAGCGCCAGGAGTCCGAAGGCGTAGGCGATGTTCCAGAGGTGGGGCCGCCGGGCGGCGGTGTGATTGACCATGGCCATCCCAGGTTCAGGGTCCTGGAGGCGCGGGGTGGAACGTGCCGGGGTGGGCGTACCGATTCTATGGCCGCGGCACGCCCCCCGGCGGCCGATCGCGGAGGTCAGCCCACCCGGACGGGAGTGCGGACGACGGGCCGGCGTGGTGCGCGGACCGCGTGCTGACGCGGCTGCGGTGCGGTCTGGAGCACCTCGAGCCCCTGCCGCTGTACGAAGATCGACCGACGGTTGACCGCGTCCCCCGATGCGTTCAACTCGTAGCCGTCGAGCCAGAACCAACCGTCGTAGGTCGGCCAGTCGAGGACCCGGATCACCCGGAAGGTGATGGGTCGGATGAACTGGACACTCGCCGCGCGAGTCACGTGCAGTACGTCACCGGAGCGGGGAAGCACATGGGCTCCTGGGATGGTTGGCCGGCGGGCGGGCCGGCAGGGCTGGGTGGGGGACGTTTCTCCTGGCCCGGCAACGGGGTCGTGCCTCGTGGAACCGGCGTGCGTGCGGTGGTGGTCGGGTGGCTTCCCGCTGGTGGCGGGTCGCCACCCGACCAACACCCGGCTGCTCCGGGTGCCGCTCCCGCCGCCGCAGCCATCAGGCGTGCAGCGGCGGGGTCATCTCCCCGGTGCAGGTCTGGTTGTCGCTGGCGACGAGTCCTCGCCGGCCCGCGTCCGGATCGCCGCGGCATCACCACGGCGGGGAAGCGGACGGAGACGGTCAGTGACCCGTGTCATACGCACAGAGTGCATCAGCGTCGTGCGGGATGCAAGTTGCACGTCGACTTTTGCCGATACGTGAGCGCCACGCGCGAAGCGACGCTTGAAGACGTTCGCATTTGGACGGCACACTGAGATCCGGTTTCGCCCGTCGCGGCCGGTCGACGACCCGTACCACTCCCCGCCGCGAACGCCCGCCCCGCCCCGCGCCGGGACCCGGCGGGTGGACGACAGCGGCGCGTCCAAGGCGGAGGTGGCGGGTGACGGCCAGCAGCCAGTGGTCCGGAACGGACGGCGGGGCCAGCCGTGAGTGAGCGGCGGAGCCCGACCATCCGGCGACGTCGGCTCGGCGCCGAACTGCGTCGTCAGCGGGAGGCGGCGGGAATCACCATCGAAGCCGTGGCCGAGCAGTTGGAGTGCTCGGCCTCCAAGATTTCGCGGATCGAGACCGGGCACACCTCGGCCACCCCGCGGGACGTGCGGGACATGCTCCGGATCTACGGGGTGGTGGGCGCCGAGAGCGACGAGCTGGTGCAGATCGCCCGCGAGGCCCGGCAGAAGGGCTGGTGGCATCCGTACAGCACGGTGCTGGTCGGCGCGTACGTCGGGCTGGAGGCGGCGGCCAGCTCGATCCGCGCGTACGAGCAGCAGGTGGTTCCCGGCCTGCTGGAGACCGAGGAGTACGCCGGCGCCATGATCCGCGCCGCGCGTCCCGACTTCACGGCCGAACAAGTACGACAACGGGTGCGTGTCCGACTGGGCCGTCAGTCGTTGTTGACGCAGGATGATCCGGTCGATCTGTGGGTGGTGCTCGATGAGGCGGTGGTGAGCCGGCCGGTGGGCGGGGACACGGTCATGCGTGACCAGCTCCGACGGCTGGTGGAGGTGGCCGAGCTGCCGAACGTGACGCTCCAGATCCTGCCCTTCGAGGTGGGAGCGCACGCCGGTATGGACGGGACCTTCACGATCCTCAGCTTCCCCGAGCCCGGTGATCCGGACGTCGTGTACGCGGAGAACGCCACGGGTGGGCTTTTCCTGGAGAAGAGCGACGAACTGCAGAAGTACAGCTTCATCTTCGATCACATCCGTGCCGCGGCCATCCGTCCGGAGGAGTCCGTCGCACACATCGCGAAACTGGCAGAGGAGCCGTTGTGGAAATGGCGACCAAGAGGTTCTCGGTGAACCTGACGCAGGCAGCCTGGTTCAAGAGCTCGAAGAGCGGGCCGAACTGCGACAACTGCGTGGAGGTGGCGTACGTGACCGGGGCCGTCGGGGTCCGGGACTCGAAGGACAAGACGGGTCCCGCCCTGGTGTTCAGCCCGGGTGACTGGCGTGCCTTCGTCGCCGGCGCCAGGGACGGCGGCCTCAGCCGGGCCTGATACCCGGGCAGCGAGTGTCCCCGTACGGCCCCGGGCCGTACGGGGATGCCGTCGTGTCCGCGTCCGGCTCGGGGGCCGGGTGGCCAGGGATCGGCCGGGATTCCCGTCGCCACAACGCTCCCGTCTCGTTGTACCTCTGAAGAACGGCGCTGGTCGACAAACCGCGGATCGGCAACCGAACGAGGCAGGCGGGACGATGACGACGATCGGGTCAGAGAACCTCACCAATGGACCGGGCAAGCCGGAACGGTTCGGCGGCAAGTACCGCGGCGCGCGCCGGGACACGGTGTTGACCGAGGTGGTGTCGACCGACACCGAGGTCGGTGGCCGGGAGGACGGCCCCGCCGCGACGGAGCAGGCGAGCCCGCCACTCACGCTGCCGTCGCTGGACCCGAACCCGCTCACCGAGCCGTCGTTCCCGACCGGTGCCTGGTCGATGGAGCCGGCCGGCTCGCTGGCCGACCACCCGCTGCTGCGCGGCCTGCTGCTGGAGCTGCCGCCGAAGGGCAGCGTGCCGCCGCCCGGTTGGCTGGACCGCTGGTTCGAGGCGACCCGGGCGATCCTGGAGCTGCTATACGTGCAGGGGCCGGGCGGCCGTTCGCGCTGACGCCCGCTCCGGCATCGCCCGCTCCGCGAGGCGGCTGTGCCGGAGCGCGTGGCGGACCCCGATGGCCGCGACGCCCAGGACGCCGACGGTGATCGCCGGTCCGCCCGCGCCGGTCCGGGTCACCAGCTCCGGCATCGCGGTCGCCACCACCGCCGGCAGGATCGCCAGGCCGGTCACCTGCACGGGTAGCCCGATCAGCGGGTGCGCCGCGGCGGCCCGCAGGCCGTGCGGGGCCGGTGTGTCGGGCGCGGTGGTGAAGGCGCAGGCACCGGCCCACAGGCGTCTCATGCGTCGTACGGCGCAGACCGCGGCGGCACCCGCCGGGACCACGGCGAGGGCGAGGCCGGCGGCGGCGCGGTCCGCCGCCGTCCCGCCGTCGGCGGAGAGCCCGGCGACTCCGACCGCGGCGGTGAGGCCGAGGGCGGCCACGGTCAGGGCGAGGACCTGTCCGGTACGCCGGCGCAGCGTGCGGGCCCGATCCAGCCGGGGCAGCCCGTCGGCCAGCGCACCGGCGGTGAGCCAGACGGCGGCGAGGGGCAGCAGGACGGCGAGATGACTCTCCATGCGGGACAGCTTTTCCCGTTCGGCGGCTCCGCGAATCCGGGCCGGGCCCCCGTTGGTCCCGTAGCCGGTCCCCGTAGGGGGCATCCCACCGGTGCTATGGGCAAATCGGCATGTATATCTTCGGCTCCGCCGCGCTCTACCCTCAGCTCGATCGGTACTCATCGATCCGCCCGTCACGACCGGGTGGACGGTCGGCGTCCGATCGGAGGGAGGTAGGGAGATGGGTCTTCCACGCAGGTCCGTTCTCGTCGGGGTGGCCGCGCTGGCCATGGTCGCCACGGCCACGCCGGCCATGGCCGCCGAGCCCGTCGGCACCGTCCGCGCCGCCGGTGGTGCGACCGCCGTCGCGGACAGCTACATCGTCGTCTTCAAGGACAGCGCGGTCAGCCGGACCACCGTCGGGTCGTCGGTGAACCGGCTCGCGAGCCGCCACGGCGGCACGACGGTCCGGACGTACAGCACCGCCGTACGGGGTGCCGAGATGCGGATGAGCGCCAGGGCGGCGGCCCGGATGGCGGCCGACCCCGCGGTGGCGTACGTCGAGCAGAACCACACCGTGTCGATCGCCGGCACCCAGACGAACCCCCCGTCCTGGGGACTCGACCGGATCGACCAGCGGGCGCTGCCGCTGAACAGCTCGTACACGTACCCGAACACGGCGACCAACGTGACGTCGTACATCCTCGACACCGGCATCCGGACGTCGCACTCGGACTTCGGCGGTCGCGCCACCTGGGGCACCAACACCGTCGACAGCAACAACACCGACTGCAACGGCCACGGCACGCACGTCGCCGGCACCGTGGGCGGCTCCGCGTACGGGGTGGCCAAGGGCACCCGGCTGGTGGCGGTCAAGGTGCTCAACTGCTCGGGCAGCGGCACCAACGCCGGGGTGATCGCCGGCGTCGACTGGGTGACCGCCAACGCGGTCAAGCCGGCCGTGGCCAACATGAGCCTCGGTGGCGGGGCCAGCAGCGCCCTCGACACCGCGGTGGCCAACTCGATCAGCTCCGGAGTGACCTACGCGCTGGCGGCCGGCAACAGCAACGCCAACGCGTGCAACTCCTCGCCGGCCCGTACCGCCTCGGCGATCACCGTCGGCGCGACGACAAGCACCGACGCGCGGGCGTCGTACTCCAACTACGGGACCTGCCTGGACATCTTCGCGCCCGGCTCGTCGATCACGTCGGCCTGGTACAACAGCGACACCGCGACGAACACCATCAGCGGCACGTCGATGGCCTCCCCGCACGTGGCCGGCGGCGCGGCGCTGGTGCTCTCGGCCAACCCGTCGTACACCCCGCAGCAGGTCCGCGACGCCCTGGTCAACAGCGCCACCAGCAACGTGGTGACCAGCCCCGGCACCGGCTCGCCGAACAAGCTGCTCTACGTCGGTGACGGCGGCACCACCCCGCCGCCGCCTCCGCCGCCCCCCGGCTGCACCGGCACCAACGGCACGGACGTCGCGATCCCGGACGCCGGCTCCGCGGTGAGCAGCTCGATCACCATCTCCGGTTGCGGCCGGGCCGCCCTGGCGACCTCGACGGTGGCGGTGAGTATCGTGCACACCTGGCGGGGTGACCTGGTCATCGACCTGATCGCGCCGGACGGGTCGGCGTACCGGCTGAAGAACAGCAGCAGCTCGGACAGCGCCGACAACGTCAACGCCACCTACACGGTGAACCTGTCCGGTGAGGCGGCCGACGGCACCTGGCGCCTCCAGGTCCGGGACGTCTACCGCTACGACACCGGCTACATCAACACCTGGACGTTGAACGTCTAGAGCCTTGTTCCCACGGCCGAGGCCCCTCCCGGATCCGATCCGGAAGGGGCCTCGCGCCGTGCGGGTCGGGTGGGTCAGACCGCGAAACTGTCGAGGCGTTCCGTGGCCGGGGCCGGCGGGTGTGCCTTCCACAGGCCCGACTTCTGCGCCGCCAGGCGGGCCAGGTAGGCCGGGTTGAGGATCACGTAGCGCCGCCAGAGCCGCTTGGGCTCCAGGCCGAGACGCCAGAACCACTCCAGGCCCGCGCGCTGCATCCACGCCGGGGGCTGGCGCAGCAGCCCGGCGTGGTAGTCGAAGGCGGCCCCGACGGCCATCAGCGGCATGTCCAGCAGGGGCCGCATGGCGTACGCGAAGACCTCCTGGCGGGGGCAGCCGAGCCCGACCAGGAGGAGCCGTGCGCCGCTGGACCGGATCCGGTCGGCGATCTCCCGGTCCTCGCCCGGCTGCACGGCCCGGAACTTCGACGGCTCCACCCCGGCGATCTTGAGGGCCGGGAACATCCGCTCCAGCGCGGGGATCAGCCGCCCGAGGGTCTCCTCGGTCGAGCCGTACAGGTAGATGGGCAGTCCCTCGTCGGCGAAGCGGGACAGCACGCGCAGGGTCAGCTCGGGGCCGTAGACCCGGTCGGTCAGCCCCGCGCCGTGCAGCAGGTTGAGCGCCCAGCGCACCGGCTGGCCGTCCGGGGTGACCACGTCGAAGGAGTTCAGCCGGGCGTTGTGGGCCGGGTCGAGGACACCGGTCATCACGCCGTGCACGGCGAGCGCGGTCAGCGCCAGCGGGCGCCGGTCGTGGGCCGCCGTCACCACCCGCTCGGTGGCGTCGGCGTAGTCGGTGGCGTCGACCAGGACGCCGAGGACGTTCTTCTTGCCCCGGTTCACGGCTCGGGTACCCACTTGTCGACGTTGGCCTCGTAGATCTCACGCATGATCATCGGTACGTCGTACACCTGTTTCCAGTCCGGGTAGTCGGCCTGGAACGCCTCGTTGGACCCGATCCACCACTTGTGGTCGCCGATCCGGTTCGCCTCGACGTACTCCGAGATCATCTCCTGGCCGGTGATCTGTTCGGCCAGGGCGAACGCCTCGCGCATGGAGGTGTTGGAGTGCCGGCCGCCACCGAGGTTGTAGACCGCGGCCGAGCGCGGGTTGCGGAAGAACGCCTCGAACGCGGACACCACGTCCGAACTGTGGATGGCGTCCCGGACCTGCTTGCCCTGGTAGCCGAAGATCTTGTACGTCCGGCGCTCCATGTTGGCCCGCATCAGGTAGCCGAGGAAGCCGTGCAGCTCGGTGGCGGAGTGCGCGGGACCGGTCAGCGTCCCGCCCCGGAAGCAGGCGGTCCGCATGTCGAAGTAGCGGCCGTACTCCTGCACCATGATGTCCGCCGCCACCTTCGAGGCGCCGAACACGGAGTGCAGGCAGGCGTCGATCGACATGTCCTCGCGGATGCCCTGCTCGTACGGGTGGCCGGGCTCGATCTCCCAGCGGGTCTCCCGCTCCACCAGGGGCAGGCTGTTCGGCCGGTCGCCGTAGACCTTGTTGGTGGAGCAGTGGATCACCGGTGCCTCGGGGCAGTGCTGCCGCACGTTCTGGAGCACGTTGAGGGTGCCACCGGCGTTCACGTCGAAGTCGGTGAACGGGTCCCGGACGGCCCAGTCGTGCGACGGTTGGGCGGCGGTGTGGATCACCACGGCGACATCGGAGCCGTACCGGACGAAGAGCTTCGCCAGCGCGTCCCGGTCCCGGATGTCGATGCTGTGGTGCGCGTACGCGCCACCCAGATCGTCGGTCAGCCGGCGGACGTTCCAGGCGGTCGACGCCTCCGCGCCGAAGAACTCCTGCCGCATGTCGTTGTCGATGCCGACGACATCGAGACCGAGGCCGGCGAAGTGCCGGACCGCCTCGGAGCCGATCAGCCCGCCCGACCCGGTCACGAACGCGACACTCACAACGCCACTCCTGGTCCGTCGGAGGCAGAAACCATCGGAGCATAGCGTGACGAACGGCACGCCCCGGAATGGAGCAAGGGCCCCGCAAGCTGCGGAGCCCTCGTCGCATGGTGGGGATGGGGGGAGTTGAACCCCCACGCCCTTTCGGGCACACGGACCTGAACCGTGCGCGTCTGCCATTCCGCCACATCCCCGTGGCTGACCTCGAACACTGTAGTCGGTGTCGGTCCCGCCGTTCCCAGCGGGCCCGGCCATCCTACCCAGGCTCCCGGCCGTTGCCACAGACGGTTACCGTTCGTGGCGGACGAAAGAGTAGCACGGGATTTTAGGCCCCCGAGAAGGGGCCGCCGCCCCCACGGCCGAGCGGCGTGTGAGCTGCGCGCGCGCCGGCCGGATACCATCATGTCCTCGGGACCCGAGGAGGAGCCGGTGAGCGTGCTGCAACGCTTCGAGAAGCGTCTGGAAGGCCTGGTCGAGGGGGCCTTCGCCAAGGTCTTCAAAGGGGTGGTCCACCCCGTGGAGATCCTCAACGCCATGCAGCGGGAGGCCGAGGCGCACAAGGCGATCCTGGCCGGTGGGCGCACGTTGGTGCCCAACCGCTACGTGATCGATCTCTCGCCGTACGACCACAGTCGGCTGGCGCCGTACGCCGCCGCGCTGGCCCAGGAACTGGCCCAGTCGCAGGCGGAGTTCATCGGCGAGCAGGCGTGGACCGTCTACGGCGACGTGATCGTCGAGATCGAACGCGGCGAGGGACTGGACACGGGCATGTTCCGGGTCACCGCCGAGGTCTACACGGGTGGCGAGGTCGCCCCCGCGCCCGGCTACGACGCCGGCCCGCCCGCGTACCCCGCGTACGACCAGGGTGGCGGCTACGGCCCGCCCCCGGGCCACGGCGGCGGCCGCAACGTGCGGCTCGTCTCCGGCGACGGGCGCACGTACCCGCTGCAGATGGGCTCGACGGTGATCGGCCGTGGCGACCAGGCCAACCTGCGTCTGCCCGACGTCGGCATCTCCCGCCGGCACGCCCGGCTGGACTTCGACGGCGGTCAGGTCGTGCTGACCGACCTCGGCTCCACCAACGGCACGATGGTCAACGGCCAGCGGGTGTCGGCGGTCGCCCTCAACCCGGGCGACATGGTCCAGCTCGGCACCACGACGCTGACGTTCCGCGTGGACGGCTGATCCGCCTTGCCGGAACTCGTCATCACCGTCGCCCGGTTCGGGTTCCTCATCCTGCTGTGGATCTTCGTGTTCACGGTGGTCGGCGTGATCCGGCGGGATCTCTTCGCGGGCGCCCGGTCGGGTCGGCTGGTGGCCGCCCCCCGGGCGGTCGGAGCGTCCCTCGGGCAGCCGGCGAAGCAGGCCAAGGGCAAGCGGGGCAGGGCGGCCCACCAACTGGTGGTCACGGCGGGTCAACTGGCCGGCACGCGAATCACTCTCGGTGAAGCGCAGATCACGATCGGTCGGGCCGAGGACTCCACCCTCGTCATCACCGACGACTACGCCTCGGCGCGACACGCCCGGCTCGTGCCGCGCGACGGGCAGTGGTTCGTCGAGGACCTCGGCTCGACTAACGGCACGTACCTGGATCGCGCTAAGGTCACCGGACCAACCCCCGTCCCCCTCGGCGTGCCGATCCGGATCGGCCGCACTTCTCTCGAATTACGGCCATGACTCTGACCCTGCGCTACGCGGCCCACAGCGACCGCGGTCTGATCCGAGACGGCAACCAGGATTCCGTCTACGCCGGACCGCGGCTGCTTGCCGTCGCCGACGGCATGGGCGGCATGGCCGCCGGTGACGTCGCGAGCAACATCGTCATCGGTGCCATGGCGCCGCTCGACGAGGACGTCCCGGGGGACGCCCTCGTCGACGCGCTGCGTTCGGCCGTGAGCGCCGCCACCCAGCAGCTCCGCGAGACGGTGGACGCCAACCCAGAGCTGGAGGGGATGGGGACCACGCTGACCGCGATCCTCTTCTCCGGCAGCAAACTGGGCATGGTCCACATCGGCGACTCGCGGGCCTATCTCCTGCGCAACGGTGAGTTCGCGCAGATCACCAAGGACGACACGTACGTCCAGATGCTCGTCGACGAGGGCCGGATCAGCGCCGAGGAGGCGAGCAGCCACCCGCAGCGGTCGCTGCTGACCCGCGCGCTCGACGGCCGCGACATCGAGGCGGAGTACTCCGTCCGTCAGGTGCTCCGGGGCGACCGGTACCTGATCTGCAGCGACGGCCTCTCCGGCGTGGTCAGCGCCGACACCATCGGCGACACGTTGCGCGAGTACACCGATCCCCAGCGGTGCGTCGAGCGGCTGGTGCAGCTCGCCCTGCGCGGCGGTGGCCCGGACAACATCACCGTGATCATCGCCGACGCGACCGACCAGGACATCGTCGAGGCGACCCCGATCGTCGGCGGCGCCGCCGCCCGCGACCGGGGCATGGCGACCTCCGCCGACGTCTCCACCCCGGCCGCCCGGGCGTCCGCGCTCTCCGCGCCGCGTCCGGCCGCTCCGGAGGAGCCCGCCGCGGGCGCGGACGACGAGCCCGAGCACCGGCGGCACCGCCCGATCCGGGCCGCGGCGATGACCCTGGCGCTGCTGGTCCTTCTCGGCGGTGCGGTCTTCGGTGGCTGGAGCTACACCCAGCGCCAGTACTACGTGGGCGCCACCGAGGACGGTCACGTCGCCGTGTTCAAGGGCATCCAGGGCCAGATCGCCGGGATGGACCTCTCCACGGAGCACTCCGTCAGCCCGGCCGAGCTGGACGACCTCACCCTGGCCGCGCAGGAGCAGGTCAAGCAGGGCATACCGGCCAAGAGCGAGCCCGACGCGGCCCGTCGCCTGGCCGAGCTGACCAGCGACGACCCGAAGAACCCGAACCTCAAGCCGGTCTGCCCGCCGATCCCGACCCCGAGCGCGGTCGCGGTGACGACGCCCGCTCCGGCGCCGTCCGGCCGTCCGGTGTCACCGACCCCGGCCACCACGGCGGGAGCGCCGAGCGCCACGGTCCCCGCCGGTACGCCGGTCGCGCCGACCACCTCGCCCGACGCCGAGCCCTCCGACACCGTCACCCCGTCGCTCGATCCGGCGGCCTGCCGGTCGCCCGAGTGAGCGCCGGCTCGAACCCTCAGGACGATCCGTGACCGCAGCGGCAACTCCGGCAACCTCGCCCGCCACCGCGGGCGAGCAGCCCGGCGCACGCCTGGCCCGGTCCCGGCGCAACGCCGAGCTGTCGCTGCTGCTGCTGGCGATGGTGCTGGTGGCCGCGTACGGGGCGATGGTCGAGGCGAACGTGCTCGACACGGTCACCCCGGACTTCTGGATCCCGGCCGCCGCGCTCACCGCGGTGTTCTTCGGGCTGCACATGGTGATCCGCTTCCTGGCGCCGTTCGCCGACCCGGCACTGCTGCCGGCCGTCGCGCTGCTCAACGGCCTGGGCGTGGGCTTCCTGCGCCGGCTCGACCTGGCCGACGCCGCGCCCGCCGAACGCGAGGACCTGGCGATCTTCGCGGGCACCGGTGGCCGCCAGCTCGCCTGGACGCTCGCGTCGGTGATCCTCGCCGCGGGCCTGCTCGCCCTGGTCCGGGACCACCGCTCGATCTCCCGGTACGCGTACACCCTGGGCCTGGCCGGCATCGTGCTGGTGATGCTCCCGGCGGTGCTGCCGGCGAGCATCTCCGAGATCAACGGCGCGAAGCTCTGGGTACGGGTGGGTGGCTTCTCGATCCAGCCCGGTGAGTTCGCCAAGCTGGCGCTGCTGGCGTTCTTCGCGTACTACCTGGTGCGCAAGCGCGAGGTGCTGTCGCTGGCCAGTCGCCGGATCCTCGGCATCGACTTTCCGCGCGGACGGGACCTCGGGCCGGTCCTGGTGGTCTGGATCATCAGCCTCCTGGTCCTCGTCTTCGAGAAGGACCTGGGCACCTCGCTGCTCTACTTCGGCATGTTCGTGGTGACGCTCTACATCGCCACCGAACGCGTCAGCTGGCTGCTCATCGGTCTGGTGCTCTTCTTCGGCGGCGCCTACCTGGCGTACGTCCTGGGTGAGAGCGTCGGTGGGCCGTTCGCGAACTTCTACCTGCGGGCGCAGATCTGGCTGGACCCCTTCGCCGATCCGTACGAGGACGGCTACCAGTTGGTGCAGGGGCTGCTCGCGCTCGGCACCGGCGGCCTCTTCGGCGCCGGCCCGGGCGGTGGCCAACCGGGCAAGCTGCCCGAGGTGCAGAACGACTTCATCTTCGCCGGCATCGGTGAGGAGATCGGCCTGTTCGGTCTCTCCGCCCTGCTGGTGATCTACCTGCTCATCGTCGAGCGCGGCCTGCGCGCCGCGCTGGCCGTACGGGACTCGTTCGGCAAGCTCCTCGCCGGCGGCCTGGCCTTCACCCTCGGCCTCCAGGTCTTCGTGATCGTCGGCGGGATCAGCAAGCTGATCCCGCTCACCGGTCAGACCACTCCGTTCCTCTCCGCCGGTGGCTCGTCGCTCATGGCGAACTGGCTGCTCATCGCGGTCCTGCTCCGGGTCTCGGACGGCGCGCGGCGCCCGGTGGGTGGCGGCGGCACGGCTGCCCGACCCTCCGGCGGCCCGCCGGAGCAGCTTCACGGTGCCCCCACGGAGGTGATCAAGCCGTGAACGCACCTCTGCGCCGCGTCGGTGTCGTTGTGATGGTCCTGTTCGGGCTGCTGTTCGCCAACCTGAACTGGATCCAGGCCTACAAGGCCGACGAGTACCGCACCAGCGACTACAACGGCCGCGTCCAGGTCGACGAGTACAAGCGCAAGCGCGGAAACATCGAGGCCGGGGGCACCGCGTTCGCGGTCAGCCGGGAAACCAGTGGCGAGCTGACGTACCAGCGCACGTACCCGAAGGGGCCGGAGTACGCCCACATCCTCGGGTACAAGCCCGTCAACCTGGCCGAGACCGGCATCGAGAAGTCCGAGAACGACTTCCTTGCCGGCACCAGCGACAGGCTGATCGCCAACCGGGTGAAGGACATGTTCACCGGGGACCAGACCGGTGGCGCCAACGTCCTGCTCACCGTCTCGAAGCAGGCGCAGAACGTCGCGTACGAGCAGCTCCGCAACAACCGTCAGGACGTCAGCAAGGGCGCGGCCATCGCCATCGACCCGCGTACCGGTGCGGTGCAGGCGCTGGTCTCCATGCCGAGCTTCGACCCGAACCCGCTGGCCAGCCACGACAGCGACACGGCCACCGCGGCGTACAACAAGCTGGAACAGGACCCGGACGGCCCCCTGAAGAACCGCGCGGTCGGCGAGGTGCTTCCTCCCGGCTCCACCTTCAAGATCGTGGTGGCCGCCGCCGCCCTGGAGAACGGGATCGGGCAGAACACGCAGATCCCGGCCGGCCCCGAGTACACGCCGCCCACGTCCGGCCAGCCGATCCGCAACGCCGTCCGGACGATCTGCCCGCAGCCGCAGGTCACCCTGCTGACAGCGGTCACCCAGTCGTGCAACACCGGTTTCGCGCAGCTCGGCGTCCGGCTCGGTGCCGACACGGTCAAGGAGAAGGCCCGCCAGTTCGGGTTCGAGGACGAGGACCTGACCGTCGGCCGGCTCGGCGAAGGCGGCCTGGGTGTGGCGGCCAGCCGGACCGGCGACATGCAGAACCCGGACGGAAGCACCGACCCGGCGGCGCTGGCCCAGTCCTCGATCGGCCAGAACAACGTCCGGATGACCCCGCTCCAGGGCGCCCTGATCGCCGCCACGGTCGGCAACGACGGCAGGCAGATGCGGCCGTACCTCGTCCGCCAGGTGCTCGGCCCGGACCGGACCACCGACTACTACACCGCCCAGCCCCGCGAGCTGCGCCAGCCGGTCAGCGGCCAGGTCGCCAACGACCTGCGCGACATGATGGTCAGCGTGGTCGAGAACGGCACCGGCCGGAACGCCCGGATCAGCGGCTACACCGTCGGAGGCAAGACCGGCACCGCCCAGTCCGCGCCGAACCGCCCCGACCACGGCTGGTTCATCGGCTTCGCCCTCGACAAGCAGGGCAACCCGGTCTCCGCGGTCTGCGTGGTGCTGGAGGAGGCCGGCAGCGGCGGCAGCGCCGAGGCGGCCCGGATCGCCGGCCAGATCATGCGGGCCGCGATCAACGATCCCGGGGGCCGCTGACATGCTCAGCCCGGGGGTGCAGCTCGGCAACCGCTACCGCCTCGACGAGCGGATCGCCAGCGGGGGCATGGGCGACGTCTGGCGCGGCACCGACCAGGTGCTGGGGCGTACGGTCGCGGTCAAGAGCCTGCTCCCCGCGCTGCTCGACGACCCCGACTTCGCCGAGCGGTTCCGTGGCGAGGCGCGGACGATGGCGACCATCAACCACCCCGGCGTGGTCGACATCTACGACTTCGGCAGCGACCAGCAGATCGCCTTCCTGGTGATGGAGTACGTCGAGGGCGACGCCCTGTCGGCCACCCTCAGCCGGGTCGGCCGGCTCACCCCGGCCCGCACGATGGCGCTGGTCGCCCAGGCCGCCGACGCCCTGCACGCGGCCCATGTGAAGGGCATCGTGCACCGGGACGTGAAGCCCGGCAACCTGCTCGTCCGGCCGAACGGCACGTTGGTGCTCACCGACTTTGGCATCGCCCGGTCCGACCTGGTGGCGCAGCTCACCGCCGCCGGTTCGGTGCTCGGCACCGCCTCGTACATCTCCCCGGAGCAGGCCACCGGCCAGGTCGCCACCCCCGCCTCGGACGTCTACGCGCTCGGCGTGGTCGCGTACCAGTGCCTCGCTGGTCGCCGGCCCTTCGAGGGCGACAACCCCCTGGAGATCGCGATGCGGCACGTCCGGGAGTCCCCCCGGCCGCTGCCGCACGACATCCCGCCGCAGGTCTGCGCAGTGGTCGAGCGCGCCCTGGCGAAGGACCCGGCGGCCCGGTGGCCGAGTGCCGCCGCGCTGGCCGGGGTGGCCCGGCAGCTCAAGGTGCAGCTCTCCCAGCAGTCCCGGGCCACCGGCCATGCGGGTCCGGTCTCGCCGGCTCCGGCTTCGCCGGCCGCGCCGCCCGGCCGCGCCCAGGTACCGCCGCCCTCGACGTCGCGTCCTCCGGTCGCGCACCGGCCGCCGGCCGCGACCTCGCAGCCGCCCCGCCCGCCGGTCTCGGCACGTGCCACCGCCGCAACGCCGTCGGCGCCGCGCCCGCCGGCAGTGCAGCAGGGCTGGCCGCGAGGTGCCGCCCCGGTGCCGCCGGCCCCCGTTCAGCAGGAGCGACAGGCCGGGTACGCCCGCCAGCCGGTCCCGCCCGCCCCACCGCCGCAGCCCCGTCGGTCCCGTCCCGGAATGGTGTTCGTCGCCATCCTCCTGGCCGTACTGGTCCTCGTCTGCTCCGGCGTGATTTCCTACTCCCTGCGGGAGAACGGTGCATCCGGTGAACCCGGTGCGCCCGGCTCGCGGACGGTGCCGTCCGGCGTGCTGCGGCCCGCCGGGCACGACGATCCGGCTGGAACGTCGTACCGTCGACAGGAACGGCCCCGGTCGGGCAGCGACGAGACGACGACAAGCGAAGGACGACAGACGCGATGACAGCGCAGGCCCGCCTGCTCGGTGGCAGGTACCAGGTCGGCGAGCTCCTCGGCTACGGCGGCATGGCCGAGGTGCACCGCGGTCGCGATCTCCGGCTCGGTCGGGACGTCGCGATCAAGATGCTCCGGACGGACCTCGCCCGGGACGCGACCTTCCAGATGCGGTTCCGCCGGGAGGCGCAGAACGCCGCGTCGCTCAACCACCCGGCGATCGTCGCCGTCTACGACACCGGCGAGGAGACCGCTCCCACCGGCGAGACGCTGCCGTTCATTGTCATGGAGTTCGTCAACGGGCGGACCCTCAAGGAGGTGCTCGGCGCGGAGGGGCGGCTCCAGCCCCGCCGGGCGCTGGAGATCTGCGCCGACATCAGCGCGGCGCTGGAGTTCAGTCACCGGCACGGCATCATCCACCGGGACATCAAGCCCGGCAACGTGATGCTCACCCAGACCGGTCAGGTCAAGGTCATGGACTTCGGCATCGCCCGGGCCCTGGCCAGCGGCGCCACCACGATGACGCAGACCAGCGCCGTGATCGGCACCGCGCAGTACCTGTCGCCCGAGCAGGCGCGGGGTGAGGCGGTCGACGCCCGCTCCGACGTGTACGCCGCCGGCTGCGTTCTCTTCGAGCTGCTCTGCGGGCACCCGCCCTTCGTCGGCGACAGCCCGGTCAGCGTCGCGTACCAGCACGTGCGGGAGGCTCCGCCGACGCCCAGCGACATCAACCCGGACGTCAACCCGGCGGTCGACGCGATCGTCCTGAAGGCGCTGTCGAAGAACCCGCTCAACCGCTACCAAAGCGCCGGCGAGATGCGGGCCGACCTGCTCCGCGCCGCCGCCGGCCGGCCGGTGCTGGCCACTCCGGTCCTCCGCGAGGACGAGACGACGCAGATGGCCCCGTCCGCCGCGGGCTACCCGGCGGCGGGTGCGACCCAGACCCGGCAGATTCCCGCCCGGGTCGGCGACCCGCGCCAGCGCAAGGCCTCGTCGTGGCTGATCGCCACCTTCGCCGCGGTCGGTGTGCTCGCGGTGATCGCCCTGGTGGGTGCGCTGCTCTACAGCAACCGCGACCAGCAGATCGTTGTGCCCCCGGTAACCGGCCTCACCGAGCAGCAGGCGTTCGACCGCATTCAGCAGGCGGGTCTGAAACCCGGTCGGGGTGAGCAGGTGTTCAACAGCACCTGCCGGGAGGGTACGGTCGTCAACCAGAGCCCCAGTCCCAATGCACGGGTCGAGGCCACTCAGCAGGTGACCGTGCAGCTCTGCGGCGGCAAGCCGGAGGTTGAGGTTCCCCGGCTCGTCGGCAGCACCTACGACAGCGCCGCCGATCGCCTGAAGGAGCTCAAGCTGGTGCCGGTTCGCAAGGTGGTCGACAGCGACAAGCCGGAGGGCACCGTCACCAGGGTGACGCCCGAAGCGGGCACCGCCGTTGCGGAGAACAGCGAGGTCACGCTGGAGGTCTCGAAGGGCAACGTCGGCAAGGTGCCGAACGTCGTCGGCCAGACCCGCGAACAGGCCGAGGCCAACCTGAAGGCAAACGGCTACGACGTGGAGGTCGACGAGGGCGCGGAGGTGCCGGCCGACGAGGCCGGCAAGGTCACCAGTCAGAACCCGGGGCCGGGCAAGACGCTGGCGAAGGGAAAGAGGGTGACCATCGTGGTGACCGTGGCCGAGGAGGTCGAGCCCACGCCGACCACCCCGACCCCCGACCCGAGCATCACCCCGAGCGTCACGCCCACCACCCCCGGCACCGGCGGCGGAGGCGGCCTCCCCTTCCCGACGACACCCCCACCCGCCCGCCTCCCCGGCGAGTAACCCGACTCCCCACCACCCCCGGCGGCCTTGACCGCCGGGGGTGACGCCGCCGCGCCCACCCGCCGCCGCCCGCCGCCCACCGCCCACCGTGCGGTGATCATGAAGTTAGCGGGCAAGAATGCCCGTTATGTCCCCGCTAACTTCATGATCAACCGCGGAGCGGAGCGGGGCCGGGGAGCGGGGCGGGGAAACAGGGCGGGAAAGCGGGGCGGGGTGGGTCAGGTGGTGGTGAAGGCGGCGCGGCGGCGGGCGTCGACCTCGGCGGCCAGCTCCGGGGCGCGCTCCAGGGCCTCGCGGTAGCCGCAGGCGGCGAGCCAGTTGGCCAGCATCAGGTGGCCGCCCTCGGTGAGCACCGACTCCGGGTGGAACTGGACGCCCTCGATCGGCAGCGTCCGGTGGCGCATCGCCATCACGATCCCGGAACCGGTCCAGCCGGTCACCTCCAGCTCGTCCGGCAGCGTCTCCGGCAGGACGGCGAGCGAGTGGTAGCGGGTCGCGGTGAACGGGTCCGGCAGGCCGGCGAGGACGCCGGTGTTGTGGTGGCGGACCTCGGAGGTCTTGCCGTGCAGCAACTCCGGGGCGCGGGTCACGGTGGCGCCGAACGCCTCACCGATCGCCTGGTGCCCGAGGCAGACGCCGAAGATCGGCAGCTCGCCGGCGTACTGCCGGATGACGTCCAGGCAGATGCCCGCGCGATCGGGGCTGCCCGGGCCGGGTGAGAGCAGGATGCCGGACGCGCCCGTCTTTCCCACGTCCGCGACGTCGATCTCGTCGTTGCGCCGCACCTCGCAGTCCACGCCGAGCTGACCGAGGTACTGGACGAGGTTGAAGACGAACGAGTCGTAGTTGTCGATCACCAGGACGCGCACGGTGTCACCTGTCCGAGGGGGGCGGTGTGTTGTTCTGGTCGGTGTCGTACGGCAGGTCGTACTCGTCGCCGGTCGGTGCGTCGTCGCCGCCGGGCACCGTGTCCCCACCGGGATCCCCGGGGACGCCGGAGTCCTGGGTGACCTGCACGTCGTCGAAGGGCAGGAGGGGCTCCGCCCACGGGAACACCACGTACCAGAGCAGGGCAACCGCCGCGGTGGCCAGCAGCAGGCTGCCGGCCAGCTTGCCGGGCAGCCCGAACGGGAGCTTGCGCCAGATCCAGGCGTACATGGTCCCTCAGTTCCCCAGCTCCGCCGGCCGGCCCGCGGACTTCGGCTGTGCCCGGTCCAGCTCGGCGTGGATGATGAGGCGTTCGTAGTTGTCGAACTTCGGGTTGCAGGTGGTCAGGGTGAGCATCCGCTTCCTCGGCTTCACCCCGGGCTCGCCCGGGACGGGCGCCACCACCTCGACCTGGGTCGGCTTGACGATGTGGTTGCGCGTCACCCGGTAGACGTACCACTCGGTCTTGCCCTCGACAACGATGGCGTCGCCCTCGTTCAGCTCGTCCAACCGCCAGAAGGTGGCCCGGTTGCGGTGGCCGGCGACGGAGAAGTTGCCCACGCCGCCGGGCATGGCGCTCGACGGGTAGTGCCCCGGCGCGTACCGGATGTCCTTCTGGGTGACGCCCTCGACCACCACCCAGTTCTTGTCGAGCTTCGGGATGTAGAGGCCGGCGATCGGCTTGCCCTGGACGGGCGGCTTCGGCTTGACGGACGCGGACGTGGAGGCGCTCGGGGCGACGGTCGGGTCGCCGGTCGGGCCCCACGCCTGCGCGAGCTGCTGGCTCAGGTCGTTCTGGTGGGCGTCGACGATGGCCGACTTGCCCCACACCTCGTATCCGGCGAAGAGGAGCACCACCAGGCCGAAGGTGATCAGCACCTCGCCGCTGACCCGGATGCCCGTGCGCAGCCGGGACGCCAGCGAGGGACGGGTCAGCTCCGAGTAGACGCTCTTGTAGCCCTCACCGGTCTGGTGCGGGCGCAGCTGAACGACCCGCTCGCCACGGCGCGGCCGGGGCGGCTCCGCGGGCGGGTCGGCGCCGTCACCGTCCGGTTCGTCCGTCTTCGGCGGGCGCGGTACGGCACCCATCAGCGCGGTGGAGTCCACCGGCGGCGGCTTGGGTGCCCCGCTCGTCCTACGCCCGGGCACCGCCGGGATCACGGCGGTGGCGCCCGGGTCGGCGGGGCGGTCGGGGCCACCGGGCGAGGCCGGGCTGGTCGGACGGGTGCCGGCGCCGTCCGACACGCCCACCTTCGGGATGTACGCCGTCGGCGCGTCGCCCTGGCCGGGCCGGTTCCCGCCGGCGTCGGCGGGTGGACGCCCGGCGGGCCCACCCGCGTACCGGCTGTCCTGGGCCGGCCGGGCGGTCCCGGCCTGCGGCGTGGCCTGGGTCGGGGTGGCCTGGGTCGGGGTGGCCTGGGTCGGGGTGGCCGGTCGCGGGGCCTGGCCCGGTCGGGCGTCGGTCGGGGCGGGTGCGGCGGGCCGGACCGTACCGGCGCCCGGCCACGGGGGTGGGCTCGCCGGGCCCGAACCGGCCGACCGGCCGGGGTCGGCGGCTGCGGGCGGTCGGACGGCGGACGGGCCGGCGGGGCTCTGCGGGGCCGCCTCGGCCGGAGGTCGGCCGGCCGCCGCCGACGTGGGGAACCAGTTCTGGTTGGTGGGGCGACCGGTGGCCTGCGGCGGACTGCCGGGCCGGGCCGGGCCGCTGGCGGAGGCCGCTGCGGTGCCCGGGGCCGCCGGACCGGACGGAGCGCGCAAGGGGGAGGCTGCGGCGGTGCCCGGAGCCACCGGACCGGACGGAGCGCGCGGCGGGGACGCTGCGGCGGGACGGGCCGGAGCAGGGGCGGAGGGCCGTGGGGGCAGGACGGGGTCGGGCCAGTTCCCGGACGGTGCCGGGCGGCTCGGCGCGGACTCGGGGCGGCCAGTCGTCGGGTCCGGCCGGTCGACCTTGGGCAGGAACGCGGTCGGGTCGTCGCCCGCGTCGCGGTGGCGACCGTCGCGCCGCTCGTCCGGCGGCCTGCTCACCGCGGCACCGTCGCCGACCGCAGTGTCGTCGAGTCCTCGAATGCCGGCACGTCGACCGTCGAGGAGGCGTACTCCTTGTAACCGAGCTTGTAGTCGTCGACCAAGTCCCTGAACTCCCGGACTCCCTTGGAGTCGGCGAGGGCCTGCTGAAGAGCAGCGGGATCGCCGATTGCTACGATCTTGAACGGTGGGGAGTACACCCGGCCGTGCAGCAGCAGAGTGTTACCCACGCAGCGTACCGCGCTGGTGGCGAGCACGCGGACGTTCATGATTGACATGGCCTCCGCGCCGCCGGCCCACAGCGCGTTGACGACCGCCTGCACGTCGCCCTGGTGGACCACCAGGTCGTCGTTGGTGGCCCCCACGGGGAGGGTCCCGTCGCTGCGTCGGGGCGCGTCGTCGAGTTCGACCGTCACGCCAGGGCCGCTGAGGCCGGTGAAGCCGGCCGCCTGACGGTTCGCCGCGGCGCGGGTCTGCTGGTCGCGGATCGGCCCGTCGGACTCGGCGAGCGAGGTGGTGCGGCTCTCGATCTCCCGGCGCAGTGCCGCGGCCCGCTCCTCGTTCGACGCCACGTCGGCGCGGCGGTCCTCGATGAGTTGGTTGAGCTGGGGTCGCCGGTCCTCACGGAGCGCGGTGCCGCCGGCGGTGGTGGCGGTCGTGGTGAAGAGCAGGCCGGCCGCGGCGGCGATCAGCGGAACGCCGATCGACCACCCGGGTCGCCGCTGCCGGGGGCGGCGGAGCAGCGCGGCGATCGCCCGCCGGAGCGCCTTCTGCCAGGAGGCCGCGCCGGATGTGTACTCCACGGAGCGTTCCTTCCCGTCGTCTGATGCCCGCCCGTCAGGGCGCGGGTCGGTGCGGCGATCCGTCCGATCCCGCCACTTTCGGTCACTCCGCGCACCGGCCTGACCCCATTCGTGGCCTGGACGGGTCATCCGGACTACGCTAGCTGTCGAACATTATTGGCCATGGACCGTCGCCCTCGCGCCCGGTTGTCAGGCCGGACGAGGTCGTCACCCCCTCTGGAGAGCGTCGTGCCCAAGTCTCAGATCCGCAAGAAGAAGGTGTACACCCCGCCGACGGACGTCCGTCCGACGGCGACGGCGTCGACGCGCAAGCCTAGCCCGGTGTGGCTGCCGATCTCGGCCGTCGCTCTCATCGTCTTCGGCATCGGCTGGTTGGTGGTCTACTACCTCTCCGGGCAGGAGTACCCGGTCGCGTCGTGGCAGTACTGGAACCTCGCGGTCGGCTTCGGCGCCATGGTCGCCTCCCTGATCCTGCTCTCCCGCTGGCGCTGAGTCCTCCGGGCGTCGGGCCCTGCCCGGCGCCCGCGCCGCGGGTCGCCCCGCCGCCGTACGGCCAGTTGGCCGGTCGGCCGAAGGATCCTCGTCACTGCGCCACGCCCCTGTCCGGCAGGTCCGGGCGGGGCACCCTATGGTGTGCGCAGGGCGGCGTGGCCGAGTGCGAGAAGACTCACGTTACTGCTGGGTAACCTTGCGCGTAGGCTGCACTGCATGACCGAGCGGAGCGAGGTCGTCGACCGGTCCGGTCGAGGGTGCGGAAGCGGCTGTTCGCCGATCCGGCCCTGACCCGGCTCCGGTCGCCGAGCCGCTCGACAGCAGCAGACCGGGGAGGGCCGACTCGATGGGCAGCGTCCAGATCGTCACCACGATCGTCGCGGCCGCCATCACCGCCGTGGCGGTGTGGCTCGCCGTACGGGCGGTCATGAAGATGGTGGCCGTGATCCGGCTGGGTCAGCCCGACCCGTCGCGGTTCACCGACAAGGGCACGCGGACCACGACCATGCTGGCCGAGACGGCCGGCCACACCCGAATGCTCCGCTGGAGCGTGGTGGGTGCGGCGCACTGGTTCGTGATGGTCGGCTTCATCGTGCTGTCGTTGCTGGTCCTGGAGGCGTACTTCGAGGTCGTCTCCGCGACCGCCGGCCTGCCGCTGGTCGGTGGATGGGCGCTCTACGGCCTGGCCACCGAGTGGATCGGCATCCTGGGCATCGTCGCCATCCTGGTGCTGATCGCGATCCGGATCCGCAACCGGCCCACCCGTCCGGGCGGGAAGTCGCGGTTCACCGGCTCCACGATGTGGCAGGGCTACTTCGTCGAGGCCGTCGTGCTCGCCGTGCTGATCATGGGCTTCGTCATCCGGGGCTTCAAGGTCGCCACCGACCACTTCGAGTACCCGACCTGGGCCACTCCGCTCAGCCACGCGGTCGGCGCGGTACTGCCCGACTGGGAGGCCGGCGTCAGCATCGCCGCCCTCATCAAGATCATGATTTCGATGACCTGGCTCATCGTGATCGGGCTCAACGTGACCATGGGCGTCGCCTGGCACCGCTTCCTGGCCTTCTTCAACATCTTCTTCAAGCGCGACCCCGGTGAGGCCGGCTCCGGTCTCGGAGCGCTGCGGCCGATGACGAGCGACGGCAAGCCCCTCGACTTCGAGGAGGCCGACCCCGAGAAGGACCAGTTCGGCGTCGCGCAGGTCGAGCAGTTCACCTGGAAGGGTCTGCTGGACTTCAGCACCTGCACCGAGTGCGGTCGCTGCCAGTCGCAGTGCCCGGCCTGGAACACCGGCAAGCCGCTGTCGCCGAAGCTGCTCGTGCTGAGCCTCCGCGACCACGCGTACGCCAAGGCCCCGTACCTGCTGGCCGGTGGTGGCAAGGACCTGACCGGCGAGGAGAAGGCGACCGCCGCGCAGCTCGCCCACATGGACGTGCTCGCGCTCGCCGAGGCGAACCGGCCGCTCATCGGTGGTGCCGAGGAGGGCGGCGTCATCGACCCGGACGTGCTCTGGTCCTGCACCACCTGCGGCGCCTGCGTCGAGCAGTGCCCGGTCGACATCGAGCACGTCGACCACATCGTCGACATGCGCCGCTACCAGGTGCTCATCGAGTCGAGCTTCCCGTCCGAGGCCGGCGTGATGCTGCGCAACCTGGAGAACAAGGGCAACCCGTGGGGTGCCCCGCAGAACACCCGCGAGGACTGGACCAAGGGCCTCGACTTCGAGGTGCCGCGGGTCGGCGAGGTCGACGACTTCGAGTACCTCTTCTGGGTCGGCTGCGCCGGCGCCTTCGAGGACCGGGCCAAGAAGACCACCCGGGCGGTCGCCACGCTGCTCAACGAGGCGGGCGTCTCCTTCGCCATCCTCGGCGAGGGCGAGACCTGCTCCGGCGACCCGGCCCGCCGGATCGGCAACGAGTTCGTCTTCCAGATGCTCGCGCAGCAGAACGTCGAGACCCTCAACGAGGCGTTCGAGGGCCGGGAGAAGAGCAAGCGGAAGATCGTCGCGACCTGCCCGCACTGCTTCAACACGCTGGGCAACGAGTACGGCCAGCTCGGCGGCGAGTTCGAGGTCGTGCACCACACCCAGCTGCTGGCCCACCTGGTCAGCACCGGCAAGCTGACCCCGGTGCAGCCGGTCGACGGCGGCGTCACGTACCACGACCCCTGCTACCTGGGCCGGCACAACCGGGTGTTCGCTCCGCCGCGCGAGGTGCTGGGCAGCGCCATCGAGGGCGAGCTGACCGAGATGCCGCGCAACAGCGAGCGCTCCTTCTGCTGCGGCGCCGGCGGCGCCCGCATGTGGATGGAGGAGAAGATCGGCAAGCGGATCAACGTCGACCGGGTCGAGGAGGCCATGTCCACCGGCGCGAAGACGGTCGCCGTCGGCTGCCCGTTCTGCTCGACGATGCTCAACGACGGCGTGAACGGCAAGGGCGCCGGCGAGCAGGTCGAGGTCGTCGACGTGGCCAGTGTGCTGCTCCGCTCGGTGAAGCCCGACCAGGTGCAGGGCGACAAGGAGCCGGTCGCCGGCTGACGCGTACGCCGGAAGACACCGACGGCGGCGGCACCTCGCGGTGCCGCCGCCGTCGTCGTCCTCACGAGGCGGCGGTCGTCACGGTCACGGCCGTGGACCCGACGGTGACCGGGCCGCTCCACCGAGCGGCGGACAGAGCGGCCAGCCATCGACGGTCGTGTCCGTCGTGCCCGCGCGTGCGAGAATCTCGCCGAGGTGAGGCGACATCGACGGCCTGCTCCTGACCACGCTGCTTCCCCTGGTCGGCTTCGTGCTGCTGACCGGCGGCAACGCGTTCTTCGTCGCGGCCGAGTTCGCCCTGGTGACCGTCGACCGCGTGGAGATCGACCGGCGGTCCGAGGCCGGCGACTCCCGGGCGGTCGCCGTCCGCCGGGCGCTGCGGGAACTCTCCTTCCAGCTCTCCGGGGCGCAGCTCGGCATCACGCTCACCGCCCTGCTCACCGGGTACCTCGCCGAGCCGGCACTGGCCCGGCTCTTCAGCCCCGTGCTACGCCCGGTCGCCGGCGACGCCACCGAGCGGTTCACGCCCTTCCTCGCACTGGCGCTGGCCACCCTGCTGTCCATGCTCTTCGGGGAACTGGTGCCGAAGAACGCCGCCCTGGCCCGGCCGATGCCGGCCGCGCTCGCCACGGCCGGCCCGATGCGCGCCTTCTCCCGGAGCTTCGGCTGGCTGATCCGGGGGCTGAACGGTTCGGCGAACCGGCTGGTGCGGGCTCTGGGCGTGGAACCGCAGGAGGAGCTGGCCAGTGCCCGGTCTCCGGAGGAGCTGGGCCTGCTGGCGGCCATCTCGGCGCGGGCCGGAGCGTTGCCGCCGGACACCGCGATGCTGCTGCGCCGCACCATCCGCTTCGGCGAGAAGCGCGCCGCGGAGGCGATGACGCCCCGGGTCGACGTGGTGGCCCTGCGGGCCACCGCCAGCGTCGCCGACCTGCTGGAGGAGTCCCGGCGGACCGGCCGGACCCGCTTCCCCGTCTACGAGGAGACCCTCGACCTGGTGACCGGCGTGGCGGGGGTGCCCGACGCGCTGGGGGTGCCGCCGGCGCGGCGGGAGTCCACCACGGTCGCCTCGGTGGCCCGCGAACCGGTGTACGTGCCGGAGAGCCTGGACCTGGACGGGGTGCTCGCCGCGCTGCGGGCCGCCGGCGCCGACCTCGCCATCGTCGTCGACGAGTACGGCGGCACGGACGGGGTGGTGACCGTCGAGGACCTGGTGGAGGAGCTGGTGGGGGAGATTGCCGACGAGTTCGACCCGGACGCCGTACCGGACGCGAACGCGGTCGAGCTGACCGTGCCGGGCGGTGAACGGACCGTCCTGGCGGACGGGGTGCTGCGCTACGACGAGTTGGTCGAGCAGACCGGCTTCCGGCTGCCCGAGGGGCCGTACGAGACGTTGGCCGGGTTCCTCATGGCGCGGCTGGGCCACATCCCGGTCGCCGGTGAGACGGTCGAGGAGTCCGGCTACGAGTTCACCGTCGTCGAGGTGGAGCGGCACCGCATCGAGCAGGTCCGCGTCCTGCGCCCCGTGGAGCCCGAGGCCGATGGTTGAGCTGCTGGTCACCGGCGTCCTGCTGCTGGGCAACGCGTTCTTCGTCGGCAGCGAGTTCGCGCTGATCGCGTCCCGGCGTACGGTGGTCGAGCCGCTCGCCGCCACCTCGAAGCGGGCCCGCTGGGCCCTGTCGGCGATGAACCAGATCCCCCTGATGATCGCCGGGGCGCAACTGGGCATCACCGTCTGCTCGCTGGGCCTCGGCGCGATCGCCGAGCCGGCGCTGGCCCACCTGCTGGAACCGGTGTTCCACGCGGTGCACCTGCCGGCGCCGGCCGTGCACCCGGTCTCGTTCCTGCTCGCCCTCGGCGTGGTGGTCTTCCTGCACACCGTGGTCGGCGAGATGGTGCCGAAGAACATCACCCTGGCCGGCCCGGAACCGGCCGCGCTGTGGCTGGGCCCGGCGATGCTGGCGTTCTGCCTCGCGACGAAGCCGCTGCTGCTCGCGATGAAATGGGCGGCGCGGCACGTGCTGCGGCTGTGGCGGATCGAGGCCACCGAAGCCGTGAAGACCGTCTTCACCGCCGAGGAACTGGCCGGGCTGGTCGCGCAGGCGCGTACGGAGGGGCTGCTCGACGCCGAGGAGCACGCCCGGATCACCGGCGCGCTCGCCCTGCACAGCCGGACCGCCGCGGACGCGCTGCAGCCCTGGTCCACCGTGACGACGGTTGCCGAGGACGTGTCGCCGGCCTCGCTGGAGGTGCTCGCCACGAGTACCGGCCGGTCCCGCTTCCCGGTGGTGCAGCGCAGCACCCGGCGGGTGCTCGGGTTCGTGCACGTCAAGGACGTGCTCGGGTACTCGGGCGTGAGCCGTCGGGCACCGGTGCCGGCCGACGTCTACCGGCCGCTGGCGGTGGTGCCACCGGACCGTACGCTCGCGGACCTGCTGCTGGCGATGCGCCGCGAGCGGCGGCACATGGTCCTGGTGAGCGACGGCCGCCGTCCCCTCGGCGTGGTCACCCTCGACGATGTATTGACCGCTATCGTCGGATAGGGCGTCGCGTACGCATGGTGTGCGTGCCATCGCGCAGACATGAACTGGCCACTGGTCGCCTTGATTCCCGTGCCCACCTTCCCTAATGTGATGCACCGGCCGCTGTGGATCGTCTGCCTCGCACTTCTTCCCCGTCGCGAGGCGCCCGGCGGCGGGTTGCAAAAGGAGTCGGTGCCGGTGGCAACCATGCCCCCTCATCGTCATGCCGTGGGACGGTCAGCCCGTCCGGATGGCCTGCGCCGGGTCTTCCACCGTCTGCTCGTCCTGGTCGCCGCCGTCGCGGTGGGCGCCGGCGCGCTCGCCGCGCCCGCGTACGCGGAGCCCTCGGTCGACGAGATCGAGGCCGCGATCGACAAGCAGTGGGAGCAGTTGGAGCCCACGATCGAGCAGTACAACAAGGTGCGGGCGCAGCGGAAGGTCAACATCAAGAAGGCCGCCGACCTGCAGAAGAAGATCACGCCGCTGGCCCTGGAGAGCGAGCTGGCGTTGAACCGGGTCGCCGACATGGTCTCCCGCTACTACATCACCGGCCCGTCGCAGGACATCAGCGCGCTGCTGGTCAACGGCAGGCCGAGCGACATCGGTGAGCAGATGCTCATGCTGGACCGGCTGGCCGCGCAGGAGCGCAGGGAGGTGGCGGGCGTGCTGGCGGTCCGCCAGAAGTACGACGACCAGAAGAAGAAGCTGGACGAGCTGATCGCCGCGCAGGCCAAGCAGGAGCGGGACCTGGCGGCGAAGAAGACGCAGATCGACGCGGAGATCAAGCGTCTCCAGGCGTCGCTGCCGAAGACCACGGTCAAGGTGACCAACTGCCCGACCATCAACGGTGTGGTCAGCGAGGCGGCGCGGATCGCCATCAAAACCGCCTGCGCGCAGGTCGGCGACCCGTACGTCTGGGGTGCGACCGGGCCGAACTCGTTCGACTGCTCGGGCCTGACCCAGTACGCGTACAAGGCGGCCGGGATCAACCTGACGCACTTCACCGGGGCCCAGTGGAACGAGGGCCGGGCCATCCCGAAGTCCGAGGCGCGCCCGGGTGACCTGGTGTTCTTCTTCAGCGACCTGCACCACGTCGGGATCTACCTGGGCAACGGGCAGATGGTGCACGCGGCGCGGGCCGGCAAGCCGGTCAACGTGTCCAGCATCCAGTACATGCCGCTCGCCGGTTTCCGTCGACCCGGCTGACCGGCGACGAACGACGAGGGGCCCCGGACGGGTGACGTCCGGGGCCTTCGTCGTACGCCGGAAGAGGGTGGAGCGGGGAGCGGAGCCGGCGGTCGCCGGCGGCGCGTCAGCGGGTCGGCCAGGTGCGCCAGTGCTGCCAGGAGCGGCTCGGGGTCGGGCCGCGCTGCCCCTGGTAGCGCGAGCCGTAGACGGCCGAGCCGTAGGGGTGCTCGGCCGGCGACGACAGCCGGAAGATGCAGAGCTGGCCGATCTTCATGCCGGGCCAGAGGGTGATCGGCAGGTTGGCCACGTTGGACAGTTCCAGCGTCACGTGACCGGAGAAGCCGGGGTCGATGAACCCGGCGGTGGAGTGCGTCAGCAGACCGAGCCGGCCGAGGCTGGACTTGCCCTCCAGGCGGCCGGCGAGCTGGTCGCCCAGGGAGATCACCTCGAGGGTGGAGGCGAGCACGAACTCGCCCGGGTGCAGCACGAACGGCTCGCCGTCGGGCACCTCGACCATCGACGTCAGGTCGTCCTGCTGCTGCGCCGGGTCGATGTGCGTGTAGAGGTGGTTGTTGAAGACGCGGAACAGCTTGTCCAGGCGTACGTCGATGCTGGACGGTTGCACCAGCGTAGGCTCGAACGGCTCCAGCGCGAGCGCGCCCGCCTTGATCTCGGTGACCAGGTCGCGGTCGGAGAGCAGCATCGGAACACCATAGCGAGCGGGCCGACCGACCTGCGTGTCGGAGTGCGCGTTCGAACGTTTGTTCGATAGAATGCCGACATGGCTTCCTGGTCCGAATTCGCCGCCGACGAGCCCCGCCTCGCCGACGGGATCCGCCTCCTTCTGCAGCAGTACGGGCCGGGCTTCGGCTACCTCGCCACGGTCCGCGCCGACGGCGGCCCCCGCGTGCACCCGGTCTCCCCGATCGTCACCGACGAGGGTCTGTTCTGCTTCGTCATCGACTCACCCAAGCGCCGCGACCTCGAACGCGACGGCCGCTACGCGCTGCACTCCTTCCCGGCGGAGGAGAGCGACGACGAGGCCTACGTGGCGGGGCGCGCCCGGCCGGTGACCGACCCCGCCCGGGTCGCCCGGCTGGCTCGCAGCTTCCGGGCCGCGCCGCACGTCGACTGGCGGCTCTTCGAGTTCACCGTCGACGTGGCGATGCTGACCCGCCGGGAGCCCGGGAGCGTCGTGGGCCACGGTCGGCCCGCCGTCCAGCTCTGGGTCGATCCGAGCGGCGGCGACCCGGCCGCCGTCGCCGAGTTACGCCCCGCCCGTCACGACCGCGTGGCGGCCTGACCACGAAAAGAGCGGTGCCGGCTCCGTGGGGCGGAGCCGGCACCGGCTTTCGTACGCGGTGACGCGAGCGTCAGGTCACGCCGCGCGGTAGGTGTTCCAGGCGGTCAGCATGCGGCTGGCCTGGCCCGCCGTGAACTGGTACATGCAGGAGTCGTACGTGTAGTCCATGAAGTTGGTGATCGGGTCCTGCCCCGGGGCGCTGCAGGTGTCCCGGCCGGTCGGGCACTGGAAGGCCGGGGAGGCCTCCGCCGGGGTGTCCGAGACGTTGTCGCCGGAGCCCGAGCAGCCGTTCTGGAAGGTGTGGTAGAGGTTCAGCCAGTGGCCGACCTCGTGGGTGCCCGTGTCGCCCAGGTTGTAGTTGGTGGCGGTGCCACCGGGAAGCGACTCGCTCAGCACGACCACACCGTCGGAGCTGCTGAGACGGCGGGTCGGGAAGGTCGCCCAGCCGAGCAGGTCGTCGCTGAGCTCACCGAGGTAGATGTTCAGCGTGGACTTGCCGCCGACCCGCAGCGAGGACTTCATCGTCCGCTCGGCCGACGAGCCCTGCACGATCGGGTACCACGCCGGGTTGGTGACCCGGTTGATCGACTGCAGCTGGAACGCGAAGGCCGTGGCCGCGCCGCCGGTGCCGCCGCTGAACGACTGGTTCAGCACGTTGATCTGCGAGGTGACCATCGAGTCGGGGATGTTGCCGCCGGCCCGGGTGCTGTCCCGCTGGATCACGTGCACCACGACGGGGATCGTGACCGACGCCGCCGCTGCGGCGTTCGTCTTGAAGCCCTTCCGCTTCACCTGCTCCTGGACCAGGTCGGCCAGCTCGGCCTCACGCTGGTGCACCTGGGCGAGGGTGAGGGCGTTGGGGTCGTGCTTGACGGCCCCTCCGGGCCGCACCTTCACCTTCGCCGAGGCGCCAGCTGCCTGCCAGCACTCCTCGGCGGAGACCGGCGAGGCCGCGGCGAGCGGGGCGCTGGTCGGCGTCGTGGCCGTCGGCAGGACGCCGACCGTCGCGATACCGAGCAGCAGGGCGAAGGACGTCGATGCGATGCCGGCGTTGCGCCGGGTCAGCAGGTTGGGACGGAGTCCCATGGGCCCACCTCTTTCTGACGGTGCGACCGGGGGTGTGTCGCACCGGGGCTGAGAACGTGTGGCAGACGTTACAACCCATCGACAGATTTGAGAACGGTCATATGTTGCCGGGAGGAAACTTTTTCCTGTCCTGGTCGGCGTGGGGTGACGGGACGGGCGCGGGCGGTCGTGGGTGACGCTCCGGGGGTGCCTGGGTGCGTGGCTGTGGCGACTCGGGTACAGTGGTGCCGCCTGCGGGTGTAGTTCAATGGCAGAACATCAGCTTCCCAAGCTGACAGTGCGGGTTCGATTCCCGTCACCCGCTCCAGCGTGAAGGCCCTGGCCAGGACGACAGTCCGAGCCAGGGCCTTCGATGTTGATCGGGCCAGGGGCGCCACCGCCGCGCTGGTCACCGTGCAGCCAGGTGAGCGCTGGATGTACGACACCGCACGTGCCGCCCGAAGACCGGAGTGGGGCCCCAGCTCAGGATCGGTCTCCTGGCTGGGGCCCCCGTCATTGCCGGCGGCTCGTCAGTTCGAGCCCGCCGAGGACTCCTGGAACGCCTCGGCCAACGGGCCGTCGACCCGACGCAGGGCGTTCATCGCCCGGCTGGCGCGGCTCTTCACCGTGCCCGTCGAGCAGTTCAGCATTCCGGCGATCTCCTGCTCGCTGAGCCCGGCCCAGTACCGCAGCACCAGCACCACCCGCTGCCGGGCGGGCAGCCCCCGCAGCGCGCTGAGCACCAGCCGAGCCGTGTCGCGCGGCTCGTAGGGGTCGGCCGTCCGCCGGTCCGGCAGCTCCGCGGTGGGGATTTCCCGGCGCCACAGGCGCCGTCCGGCCCGCCAGGCCGCCCGCACCATCACCTGTCGGGTGTACGCGTCGGCGTCGCCGTCCGGGTGCAGCCGGTGCCAGGCACGGTACGTCTTGACCAGCGCCTCCTGGGCGAGGTCTTCGCCGTGTCCGTGGTCCCCGGTGAGTAGGGTGCCGTGCCGGACCAGGGTGGCGTACCGGGCGTTGACGAACTCAGCGAAACCGGCCGGACCGGCCGCGGGGGCGCTCACTTCCCCGCTCCCGGGGTGAGCAGGGCCCGGACCTCGGCGAGGAACCCGGCCGGCAGCCAGACCCGTCCGCCCATGGAGGAGGTGGCGAACGCGCAGTCGTCGGTGCTGCTGATGGCGATCACCGCCTGGGGCATTTCGGACGGGTAGGTGAGGGTCAGAGTGGCCATGTCCCTGCCGGCGGCCTTCCAGAGCGGGGAGAGTTGTTGTGCCGAGGCGCACGGCAGTTCGCCGTCGTTCACGGCCCGGTCCAGTCCGCGCAGTCGGTCGAGCACCTTCGCCACGGCAGAGGCGTCGGTGGAGTCGAGCCGGTCCTGCTTCGCCCCGGCGAGGCTTGCCGTCGGGGCGGAATCGGGCAGGACCAGCCGGCCCGACGGCACCGCCTCGCTGCTGACCGAGCCGAGCAGAGTGTCCAGTTCCGCTGCCGGAGTCTCGACGACGAGTCCTGCGCCGGCCCAGGGCAGGTCGACGTTGAAGGCCGCCCAGGTGGACCGCTCGGACACGCGAAGGTTGTTGACGTCGTTGTCGGTCAGCCAGGCCGGCTGCCCGCCGGGCAGGATGACCTCGCTGACGCCCTCGCTGAACCTCGTCGGGGCTCCGCGGTAGGACCTCGGCTGCCAGGGGCGGACCTGGATCTGGGCGCGGGCGTCGCAGGTGCCGCCGGGAATCCAGTTGGCGTTGACCAGGATCGAGCCGGGGGTGACCTCGCAGTCGGTCACCGGCTTGCCGCTGTCTCCCCGAACCGCCCTCCAGCCGCTCCGGATCTTCAGAATCAGCCCGTTGATCCGTACCTCCGAGTCGGTCACCGTCGCGGCCACCTTGCGCGGTTCCGGTGGGGCTCCGACATCTCTGGTCGGTCGTTCGCTCGGTAGCGGCGGTGAAGTCCGAGCGGCATCGGCGCTCGCCGAGGGGTTCGCGGCGGGTGTACCGGTGCCCGTCCGGTTGGCGGCGACCAGAGCGCCGGTGGCGAGCAGGGCGACCGCGACGGTGCCGGCCGCGCCCGCCGTGGCCAGATGTCGGCGGCGGTTCGCCCGCCCGCGTCGGAGGATCTCTGGCACCGGGTCGGCCACCCGTGGTCGGGTGTCGGCGACCGCCGCGTCGAGCAGCGATCGAATCCGCTCAGTCATGATGTGCCCGTACCTCCCGTGGTCGATGTCCCACCTGTCTAAAGACCCCGGGGAGCGCACAGGTTCCACCGATCACCGATTACCGATCACCGAGGCGTCCGATCTCGCCGGAGCGCCAGTCGGGTGCGAGCGCGGTACGCCGCGATGCCCGCCACGAGAACGGCGATGAGGAGGACCGGCCAGAACCAGAATCGGGGGCCCATCCCATCCGGCGGACTCGCGGCGCGGGTGCCACCGCTGCGGATCACCTCGTCGGAGGCGTCGATCGCCACGACGCCGCTCGGGGCGGTGAGCAGGGTGGTGGGAGCGTCCGCGCCCCGGCCGAGGGACAGCACCCGGACGGTGCCGACGTTGCCGTACGCCAGTCGCTGATCCATGTCGAGAGGCGCGTCGAACACGGTTGGCGTGCGGGGTTCCGGGAGGTAGGCGACGACCCGGGCGGAGCCGTCCACCGCCCACCCCAGGAGCCGGATCGCGGTCACACCGGAGACGGCCGGCGTGTCCATCGCGCCGAGGTCCCGGCCCGTGGCCGGGTGGATCCGCCGCAGGCTCCAGCTGCCGCCGTCCCGTCGGGCGACCGTCAACGTCCGGCCGTCGGTGCTCCAGGCGCCCTTGCCGGCCAGTTCCGTCTCCGGCGCGAGGGTGAACGAGGAGAGCCGCCGGCCGTCCAGGTCGGCGACGGAGACCGTCCGTCCGGTCTGGAAGGCCAGCCGTGCACCGTCCGGGGCGAAGGCGACGGGCGATCCGGGCTCCTCCTCGTCGGCCAGCCGGGTCCGGCGGTCACTGTCCATCCAGACGATGCTCAGCACCTGCCGGTAGGCGCTGCCCTCCTGGTTGGCCGGAACCGTGTCGCGGACGACCAGCGCCCGAGCGTCCGGCGACCAGCCCGCCGGTTCGACCAGG
Source organism: Micromonospora sp. NPDC049497 (assembly GCF_044465805.1). NCBI lineage: Bacteria > Bacillati > Actinomycetota > Actinomycetes > Micromonosporales > Micromonosporaceae > Micromonospora > Micromonospora sp. NPDC049497. The sequence continues at coordinate 318,851 of NZ_JBITMC010000003.1, forward strand.
ACGGTGCCGGAGACCCCGCTGGCCACGGTACGGCTGTGCCCGGTCACCAGGTCGACAACCTTCACTCGGGGACGCGAGTAGCCGACTGACCTGAAGGCGACCTGGCGACCGTCGGGGGACAGCACCGTGTCCTCGCCGGCCTGCGCCTCGATCTCGCCCTTGATGATCCGGTAGCGGTCGGCGTCGGCGCCGACGACCGCGATGACGCTGCCCTCGTCGCCGTGCGTCAGACCGGGGGCCTGACCGGTGAAGATCACCGAGGCGGGGCCGAGACGCGGTCGGCCGGTGACGTACAGGCTGCCGAAGGGCGGCACGCCGACCCGGTCGGGCAGTGTGGCCTCCGCGCCCGCCGCCAGGCCGGCGGCGGGGGTACGCGCCAGCGGCAGCACCGCCCCGGCCAGCGCGACCAGCACCAGCGCCGCCAGGGCCGCGAACGCGTTACGGCGGCGGGAGTGGCGGGCGGTGGCGAGCGCCCGTTCGTAGACCGGGTACGCGGGGACGTCGGCCGCCGCGCTGTGCAGAGACTCGCGCAGTCGTGCGGTCATCGCGGGATCCTCTCCGCCGTGCCGTCAACCAGGTCGGGGGCGATGGCGCGCAGTCGACGTACCGCGTCGTGGCCGTGCCGCTTGACCGTGCCGACGGAGCAGCCCAGCACCTCGGCGACCTGCGTCTCGGTCAGGTCCTCGTAGAACCGCAGCACGACCACGGCGCGTTGGCGCGGGGTGAGCTGGCGTAGCGCGGCCGCCAGCGTCAGCCGCAGGGCGGTCGTGTCGGAGTGGTCGTCGCCGGGCCGGTCGGTGGGCTCCGGGTCCAGCCGTTCGGCGAGCCGGCGGCGCCGCCACCAGGAGACCTGCTGGTGGTACATCACCCGCCGCACGTACGCCTCGGGGTCGCCGTCGCGGATGCGCCGCCAGTGCCGGTACGTACGGGCCAGCGAGGTCTGCAACAGGTCCTCGGCGAGCTGATGGTCGCCGGTGAGCAGGTAGGCCCTCCGGGACAGTGCCGGTGAGCGCTGCACCACGAACTCGTGGAACGACTCGGTCATGCCCACCCCCTCGCCAGGTAAGACGCCTCCCGTTGCCGCAATGGTTGAGGCCCATGGTTGACCTTGACCTTCGGGTAAGCCGCAGCCTTGTCCGTGCCGGCCACCGTGGCCGGTGCGGGGAGGATGGCGACGTGGGGTTGCTGACCATCGGGGCGTTCGCCAGGGCAGCGCGCCTCACGCCGAAGGCGTTACGCCTGTACGACGAGATCGGTCTCCTGCCGCCGGCCGCGGTCGACCCGGAGTCCGGGTACCGGCTCTACGAGCCCGGGCAGCTGGAGCGGGCTCGGTTGATCGCTTCGCTGCGCCGCATCGGGATGCCGCTGGCCGAGATCCGTCAGGTGTGCGGCCTCGACGCCGAGGCGGCTGCCGGGGCGGTCGACGCGTACTGGCAGCGGGTCGCCGCCGACACGGCGGCCCGCGGGCGCCTCGCCACCCTCCTCGTGGACCTCCTCTCCGGAAGGGACACGACCATGTCCGAGATCGAACTCCGGTACGCCGTCCGCTGCGAGGCCGGCGCCGTCCGGGAGACCAACGAGGACGCCGCGTACGCCGGCGAACGGCTGCTCGCCGTCGCGGACGGCATGCGGGGACCCGGCGGTGCGGCGGCCAGCGCGGCCGCGATCGACGTACTCAGGCCGCTGGAATCTGCCGACGTGCCGGCGGCCGACCTGCTCGGCCTGCTGGCCGACGCGGTTGCCGACGCCGACCGCATCGTGCGCGGGTCGGCGGTTGGCGACCACCAGCCGGTCACGACCCTGACGGCGCTGCTCCGGTCCGGCACCCGGCTGGCCGTGGTGCACGTCGGCGACACCCGGGCGTACGTGCTGCGGGGAGGCGAACTGTCCCAGCTGACCCAGGACCACACGTACGTGCAGTCGCTGGTCGACCAGGGCCGGCTCGGGCGCGAGGAGGCCGACGCGCACCCGCAGCGGGCCCTGCTGGTGCGTGCCCTAGGTGCTGGCGGGAAGCACGTCGAGGCCGACCTGGCGCTGCGTACCGCGGTCGCCGGTGACCGGTACCTGCTCTGCTCGGACGGGCTGTCGGCCGTTCTCGACCGGCCGGCGCTGCACGACGCCCTCGGCGCGGCGGCCGGACCCGACGAGGCGGTGCAGCGCCTGGTGGACCTCGTGTACGCGGCGGGGGCGCCGGACAACGTCGCCTGCGTCGTCGCCGACGTGGTGGCCGCAGGTGCCGCGCCGCAGGTCTGACCCGGTGACGCTCAGAGGTCCACGGTCAGCCGAACCGTCACCGTGTCGCCCACGTCGAGCCGCTCGGCCCGGCGTACGCCCGCCTTCACCGGCACGACGTACCGACCGTCCTTGGGCCAGAGCGACGTCCGCCAACCGGTGCCGCCGATGCGGGCGGTGACCGGGATCATGCCCCAGCCGTAGCTGACCGACGCCGACGTCGCCTCCAGCTCGGCGCACTCCGGCTCCGGGACCGTGACGAAGTGCCAGGGTGACGGGCCCTTCCAGAACCACAGCTCGCCGGTGAACTCCAGGTCCATCGATCCAGGATAGGAGCGTCGGCACCGGACCCACCTCCCCGTACGCTGCGATCATGCGGATTGGCATCGTGATCCTGCCCGACCAGCGCTGGTCGGAGTCGCAGCGGCGTTGGCGGCAGGCGGACGAGTGGGGTTTCGACCACGCCTGGACGTACGACCACCTGGGCTGGCGGGACCTGGTCGACGGCCCGTGGTTCGACTCGATGGCCACGCTCACCGCCGCCGCCACGGTGACCGGAGGGATCCGGCTCGGCACGCTTGTCGCCTCGCCGAACTTCCGGCACCCGGCCGCGTTCGCTCGGCAGGTGACCACGCTCGACGACGTCTCGGAGGGGCGGGTGCTGCTCGGCCTGGGCGCCGGCGGCATCGGCTTCGACTCGGCGGTGCTGGGCGGCGAGGAGCTGCCTCCGCGCGAGCGGGTCGACCGGTTCGCCGAGTTCACCGAGCTGCTCGACCTGGTGTTGCGGGAGGACGGGACGACCTGGCGGGGCGACTGGTTCGCGGCGGTGGACGCACGGAACAACCCGGGTTGCGTGCAGACGCCCCGGGTGCCGTTCGTGATGGCCGCCAACGGGCCGCGCTCGATGCGGCTGGTCACCCGGTTCGGCCAGGGCTGGGTCACCACCGGAGTCGGCGGCGACGACGTGGAGAGCTGGTGGGACGGCGTCGCGGAGTTGGGCGGGCGGATGGACAAGACGCTCGCGGCGGCCGGTCGGGATCCGGCCTCCCTGGACCGCTACCTGTCGCTGGACGCCGCGCCGGCCTTCTCGCTGCGCAGCGCGGAGTTCTTCGCCGACCAGGTGCGGCGGGCCGCCGCCCTGGGCTTCACCGACGTGGTCACCCACTGGCCCCGGGCCAGCAGTTGGTACGCCGGTGACGAGGCCGTGCTGGTGGACGTGGCCACGAACCTGCTGCCGGAGCTGCGCCGTTGACGGCTCAGGTGCTGAGGTCGCCGGTGGGGATGCCGCCGTCACCGGCGGAGACCAGCCGGAAGCGAACGCAGACGACGTCCGTGTCGTCGGTGACGGGAGTGCCCATCCGCGCCCAGAAACGGGCGTGTCCCTCCCGCCACTCCTCGATCGAGCGGTCGCCCTCCCCCTCGGAGCGGGCGAAGTCCCAGGACACGTCGGCGAAGCGGACCACCTCGACACCGGTCACCTCGACGACGGCGACCAGCGCGTCGTGATCGTCGACGAGAACCAGCCGCTCGCCGACGTGCTCCAGGTCCTCGTTCTCCCCGGCGTACTCGGTGAGCAGCCCGGCGGTCGCGGTCTTCACGCCGGCGAGCACGAGCGTGTTGAGGTTCGTCCGCATCTCACCGGGCGTACCGAGATCGAGTGTGCGCAGTCCGCCGATCCGAGGCCACATCCTGCCGAGGCTACCGCCCGGTTTGGTCCGGCGTCGTCTCCATTGTCGCCCCCACCAGGGGCGAGGGCGGCGCTACCGTGATTGCGACGAGGACGAGGAGAAGAAACATGGCGGACCGCCAGGCGATACTGATCCCGGGTCGGGGCTACGACACCCGCTACCCGCTCTTCGTCTACGCGGGTGAGGCGCTGCGCCGGGCCGGCTTCGCCCTGCACGCGATCTCGTGGCAGGTGCCCGAGGACCTGGCGATGGCGCAGGCCCGCGCCTGGGTGGCCGGGCAGGTCGCCGCCACCCTCACCGGGCGGACGGACCTGCTGGTCGGCAAGTCCCTCGGCACCTTCGCCACGCCGCTCGCCGCCGAGCGCCAGCTACCCGCGATCTGGCTCACGCCGCTGCTGCGCGTGCCCGAGGTGGTCGACGGCCTGCGCCGGGCCACCGCGCCGTACCTGCTGGTCGGCGGGACCGCCGACCCCTCCTGGGACGGCTCGGTCGCCCGCCGGCTCACGCCGAACGTCGTGGAGATCCCGGAAGCCGACCACGCGCTCATGGTGCCCGGCCCGCTGGCCCGGTCCGCCGACGCGCTCGGCCGCGTGTGCAGCGCCGTCGAGGAGTTCGTTCAGACGAGCTGAGCGGCGTAGCGGGCGGCGCCCGAGCACCCGCTCGTGCCCGGTCAGCCCTCCAGCGCGGTGCCGGAGACCAGCCCGTGGAGGCGCAACTCGGCGACGGTCTCCGGGGCGCAGCCCACCACCACGGCGGCGGTGCCGACCGGCTCGGCGCCCCGTGCCGCGCAGATCTCGTACAACGCCCGCACCTGGGCGCCGGTGGCCACCCAGTCGTCCACCACCAGCACCCGGTCTCCGGGGTCGATGCTCCGCTCCCGGACCGCGAGGTCCACCCGTCGGCCCCGGAAGTCCGCCGGGCTCTGCGCCCAGGTCAGCGGCCCGGCGGGGAGCCGACCGTCGCCGGGCTTGTGTGCCGGCACGAACCCGACGCCGAGGGCCGTCGCGGCGAGCGGGCCGACGAGGAACCCGGTGACCGCCGGGGAGATCACCACGGTCGGCCGGGCGGCCCGGAACGGCGCGACCAGGGTGGGACCGAGCCGGGCGAGCACGTCCGGGTCGCGCCACCAGCCGGAGACGTCGCTGACCAGGTGGGTCGCCCCGGGACCGGGGTCGATCCAGCGGACCAGTTCGAGGAGACGTTCGCTCAGCTCAGCGGCCATGGGCCCATCCTGCGGGAGGTGGTCGCCCACCGGTGACCCGGGCCGGCCGGCCCATCGTGGATCGGATGATCGGCTACACGTACCACCGCAATTGCGGGCATACCACCATGATCACGTTGACTTCGGAAGTGCTTCTCTCGTTACGGTCCGACCCGGTTTGTTCAGCTAAGGAAAGGACCGGGCCGGTGGCTGGCAGGCACTCCCGTACCCGCATGATCTCCTCACCGGCCGGCATCGCGGCCACCGCGGCGATCGGTGTCGCGCTCGCCGTCGGTGGCACCGTCGGCGCCGTCCAACTGACCTCGGCCTCGGGATCGGCGCGGCCGGCCGCGGTCGACCTCACGCCGGTCACCCCGTCGGCCGAGCCGACCACGCCGTCGGCGTCGCCGAGCCTCAGCCCCAGTGCCGCGCCCAGCGTGAGTGCGAGCCCGAAGGCCACCCGCACGCAGGCGCCGTCGCGGAGCAGGCCGCGTACCGCCGCGCCGAAGCCGTCGCCGACCGCGACCAAGAAGACCAGCACCGCCCGCCCGGTGGTGGACAGCGGCTCCTGCGGCGCGTCCTTCTACTCCGAGGGGCAGATGACCGCCAACGGCGAGACCTTCGACCCCTCGGCGCTGACCGCCGCGCACAAGACCCTGCCGTTCGACACGAAGGTCCGGGTCACCAATCCGTCGACCGGCAAGTCGGTGACGGTCCGGATCAACGATCGGGGTCCCTTCATCGAGGGGCGCTGCATCGACCTGTCCCGCGCCGCCTTTGCCGCCATCGCCCCGCTCGACGCCGGGCACGTCGAGGTCCGGTACGAGGTGCTCGGCTGAGCCGGTGCGCGACGGCGATCGGCCCCGCGGCGGGGACCGGCCGGCCAGAACCTTCTCGGACGACGGGTCAGGTTCATTCACCAGTTCACGTCCATCGGGCATGCTGTCCGGTGTACGTACGAAAGCCTTCCAGTCGGGCCGCGGCCCACTGAGCCCCGGATCCCGCGCCGGTCTCGGCGCGGCCCTCGTCCTGCTCGCAATCGTGTCCGCCGTGGAGCTGGCCGACGGTCGCGGAGCGAACTACATCGCGCTGATGGTGGCCGGGCCCTTCCTCGCCGCCGCGCTGGCGTCCTGGCGGGTGGTGCTGGGCGTCGGTGCCGCCGCCACCGTGCTGGGGGCGAGCTTCGCCCTCGGCGAGCGGACCGTCTCGCTCTCCACCGCCGTCGCCGTCGCCGGCATCGCGCTCGGCACGGCGATCGCGGCGGCGACAGCATCGGTACGGGAGCGGCAGGCCGAGCAGATCGCCGAGCTGTCCAAGCTCGCCGCGGTCGCCCAGCAGGCGGTGCTCCGGCCGCTCGGTCCCCAGGTCGGCACGCTCTCGGTGGCCGCCCGCTACATCTCGTCCACCGCCACGGCCGAGATCGGCGGCGACCTGTACGAGGCGGTCGACACCCCGTACGGCGTCCGCATGATCATCGGAGACGTCCGCGGCAAGGGCCTGGACGCGGTCCGGCTGGCGAGCATCGTGCTGGGCTCGTACCGGCACGTGGCGTACGAGCGGGCCGACCTGCGGGCCGTCGTGGCCGACCTGGACCGGGCGGTGGCCCGCAGCGTGGGCGACGAGGACTTCGTCACCGCCGCCCTGGTCGAGGAGCGGGGTGGCACGCTCACGATCGTCAACTGCGGGCACCCGCCGCCGCTGCTGCTGCGCCGGGGCGCGGTGATCCCGCTGGAGCCGCCGGCGCCCGCTCCGCCGCTCGGGTTCATGCCGGTGGTCCGGCCCCGGGTCGAGCGGCTGGAGCCCGGTGACCGGCTGCTGCTCTTCACCGACGGGTTGGGCGAGGCACGCCGGGACGGCGAGTTCTTCCCGACCGCCGACCGCGCCTGGCGGCTGCTCGGTCACGGCACGGTCGGCGACGGGCTGGCCTCGCTGGAGACCGCCCTGGTCGAGTGGGTGCGTGGTGGTCTCGACGACGACATCGCGCTGGTCCTCATGGAGTACCGGGGCTCGCGTACCGGCGTGACCGCCGCCGTGCCGAGCTGGGAGGTCGGCGCCGCCGAGAGCTGAACCGCAGGTGTGTAATAGCTGTCACTTTCACGATCGGCTTGTCGTGGCTACCCGCGAGTAATACAGTCTGGAGTTACTGATCGGTAACACCTGTCCGGAAGCGGGGCCAGCGAGCATGACCCACTACAAGAGCAACCTTCGGGACCTCGAGTTCAACCTCTTCGAGGTCTTCGGGGCGGACCGGACGTTCGGCCAGGCGCCATACACGGAGCTGGACGTCGACACCGCCCGCAGCTTCCTCTCCGAGGTCGACCGCCTGGCCCGCGAGGACCTCGCGGCCAGCTACACGGACAGCGACCGCAACCCGCCGGTCTTCGACCCGGCGACGCACACCGCGCCGCTGCCGGAGTCGTTCAAGAAGTCCTACAAGGCGTTCATGGACTCCGAGTTCTGGCGCCTGGACCTGCCCGAGGTTCTGGAGGGCAGCAACGCCCCCCGCGCGCTCTGGTGGTCGATCGCCGAGCTGGTTCTCGGTGCCAACGCCCCGATCTGGATGTACTCCTCCGGCCCGTCCTTCGCGCACGTGCTCCACGTCGAGGGCACCGAGCAGCAGAAGAAGTGGGCCAAGCTCTTCGTCGAGAAGCAGTGGGGCTCCACGATGGTGCTCACCGAGCCGGACGCCGGTTCGGACGTGGGCGCCGGCCGTGCCCGCGCCATCCAGCAGCCGGACGGCTCGTGGCACATCGAGGGTGTCAAGCGCTTCATCACCTCCGGTGAGCACGACCTGAGTGACAACATCGTCCACTACGTGCTGGCCCGCCCGGTCGGCGTCGAGGGCGTCGGCGGTGCCGGCACCAAGGGCCTGTCGCTCTTCGTCGTGCCGAAGTTCCACTTCGACGAGGAGACCGGCGAGCTGGGCGAGCGCAACGGCGTCTTCGCCACCAACGTCGAGCACAAGATGGGCCTGAAGGTCTCCAACACCTGCGAGGTGACCTTCGGCGAGCACGGCGTACCGGCGAAGGGCTGGCTGCTGGGCGAGAAGCACGACGGCATCCGGCAGATGTTCATGATCATCGAGTACGCCCGGATGATGGTCGGCACCAAGGCGATCGCGACCCTCTCCACCGGTTACCTGAACGCCCTGGAGTACGCCAAGAACCGGGTGCAGGGCGCCGACCTGACCCAGATGGCCGACAAGACCGCGCCGCGGGTGACCATCACCCACCACCCGGACGTCCGCCGGTCCCTGCTGCTCCAGAAGTCGTACGCCGAGGGCCTGCGTGCCCTGGTCTGCTACACCGCCTCCTGGCAGGACAAGGTCGCCATCGCCGAGGCGGCCGGCGACGAGAAGGCCATCAAGCTGGCGAAGCGGGTCAACGACCTGCTCCTCCCGCTCGTCAAGGGCGTCGGCTCCGAGCGGGCGTACGAGCTGCTCGGCCACGAGTCGCTCCAGACCTTCGGCGGTTCCGGCTTCCTCCAGGACTACCCCCTGGAGCAGTACGTCCGGGACGCCAAGATCGACACCCTGTACGAGGGCACCACGGCGATCCAGAGCCTCGACCTGATCTTCCGGAAGATCGTCCGGGACAACGGCAAGGCTCTGATGGCGATCGCCGGCGAGATCCAGGAGTTCATCGCCACCGAGGGCGGCAACGGCCAACTCAAGGTGGAGCGGCAGGCGCTCGGCAAGGCGCTCGCCGAGATCCAGACCATGCTCGGCGTGATGACCGGCTGGCTGGGTGAGGCGCAGGGCGGCGACACCCGGGCGCTCTACAAGGTCGGCCTGAGCAGCCGGCGGTTCCTGCTGGCCATCGGCGACCTGGTCGTCGCCTGGCTGCTGCAGAAGCAGGCCGACGTGGCGCTCAAGGCGCTGGCCGGCGAGGTGTCCGGCGCCGACCAGGCGTTCTACACCGGCAAGGTGGCCGCCGCCCGGTTCTTCGCCCGCGAGGTGCTGCCGCGCCTCGGTTCCGACCGCCGGATCATCGAGGCTGCCGACCTCGACGTCATGGACCTCCCGGAGGAGGCCTTCTGAGTCACCCCGTACCGCTGCGCGGTGCGGTGGGCCCGGGCACGACCCGGGGATGAGCTGGTCACGACGGCCGGCGGGCTACGGCTCGCCGGCCGTCGTCCGTTCGGCCGGCGATTGACCGGCGCACACCGGATAACCCGTCGGCGTGGCGGGTAACCGTCGCGGGGGTACGTCAGAGAACGCCCAGAGCCACCGCACGGGGGAGTGCAGCGCACATGGGCATTGGTAGCGGGATCTTCCTGATCGCCATCGGCGCGATCCTCACCTTCGCCATCCGGGCGAACGTCTGGTGGGTGGATCTACGCGCGGTCGGCTGGGTGTTCATCCTGGCCGGGCTGGGCGTACTGCTCACCACGCTCTGGTTCTGGCAGGACCGGCGCAAGCGGGCACGAACCCTCATCGTGGAGGAGAACCGGCTGTCGCACCCGACCGCGATGATGCCGCCGCCGCCCGACCCGCCGCCGCCGACGGCGCCCCCCTCCTGAGCGGGGAGACGCCACCGCACGCACCACCCGGGCCACCTGTCGCACCCGCCGGCGGGTGGCTCAGCCGCGTGCCGTGTGCCGGGCGGTGATGGCGGCGAGGCCCCGGTCCAGCCGCGCCCAGTCAGCGGCCGTCCGGTGCACCACCACGTCACAGCTCCGCAGGCCCTCCCGGTCCGCCCGCTCCGGGTCGAGTAGCGCCGACAGGAGCGAGATGCCCGGGTTGTGGGCGATGAGCAGTACCGTGCGGGCTGCCCGGTCGACCCGGTGCACCAGGGCCAGGAGATCCTCCGGCTGTGCCTCGTACGCGTCCGGCTCGTAGCGGACGGCCGGAGCCGGCCCGGCGGAACCGCCCTCCGGGGGAGTGCCGGTCATGCCCAACGCCACCCCGTGCCACGTCTCCCGGGTGCGCCGCGACGTCGAGCAGAGGACCACGTCGGGCAGCAGGTCGTGCCGGGCGAGCCAGGCGCCGGCGGCGGCCGCGTCGGCGCGCCCCCGAGCGGCCAGCGGGCGTTGGGCGTCCGGTCCCTCGTCGGGCGGCTCGGCCTTGGCGTGCCGCAACAACACCAGCGTCCGTTCCCGGGTGTGTGCGTCCGTCATCTCCCCAGCTTGCCCGATTGGGGATCTCACCGTCGGGGTAAGTCGAGGGAGCCGCAACCTCATCGATGGCCGCGGTGGACGGATACGCCAGGTGACAGCCGAGGAGGCGACGAGATGGGCATTGGCGCCAGTATCTTCCTGATCGCACTGGGTGCGATCTTCGCGTTCGCCGTGGAGGCGAACCTGGGTTGGCTCGACCTCGCCGTGGTCGGCTGGGTGCTGATGCTCGCCGGCCTGGCCGGGCTGCTGACCACCCTCTACTTCTGGAACTCGCGTCGTCGCACCGCCGTCGCGCCCCCCACGACCGTCCGGCGGGAGCGCGTCGTCGCCGACCCCGTCGTGCCGGTGCAGGACGACCGGGTCGTCGAGGAGTACCGCGAGGTGCGCCGGCCGGGCCGGACCATCTGACCCCTGATCTCCAGCCACCGGGGGCTCCGCAACGGCGCGGGGCCCCCGGTTCCTGTGCGGGCGTCAGGCGAAGAGGGCGAAGTAGATCGCGATGTGGTGGCAGACCGCCGCCACCAGCGTGCAGGCGTGGAAGAACTCGTGATGGCCGAAGACGGTGGGCCACGGGTTGGGCCGGCGGAGCGCGTAGAACACCGCGCCGACGCTGTAGATCGCACCGCCGACGGCCAGCAGCACCAGGGCGGTCACGCCACCCTCGTGCAGGATGTCGGGCAGCATGGCCACCGACACCCAGCCGAGGGCCAGGTAGAGCGGGGCGGACACCCAGCGTGGGGCGTGCGGCCAGACCATCTTGAGCGCCACTCCGCCCAGCGCCCCACCCCACACCAGTGCGAGCATGATCGTCGCCGCGCGGGGGTCGAGCAGGAGCACGCAGAACGGCGTGTACGTGCCGGCGATGAACAGGAAGATCATCGAATGGTCCATCCGGCGCATGATCTGGTAGCCGCGCTCGGACCACACCCGGCGGTGGTAGAGCGCACTGGTGCCGAAGAGGCCGCAGACGGTCAGGCTGTAGATCAGGCAGCTCACCAGCGGTGCCCAGCCGGGCCGGGACGCGGCGATCGAGCAGAGCACGATGCCGCAGACCAGCGCGACGAAGAACGCGTACGTGTGCAGCCAGCCGCGCATCCGGGGCTTACCGATGTCGACCGGCTTCAGGCGAAGCGGTGCGGAGGTGGTCACCCCCACAGGTTACGACACCGTAGGTTACTTCTTGGTAGTGCCGCCGGTCACGAGACATGTCGGGCCGGGTGACCCGAGGTGCGGGGGATCGATCGGGGAGGATGGCGGGATGCGGATCCGACCGGTCGGCACCCACGCCCTGCTGCTCGACTGCGCCGAACCCGAGCCGGGCGGTACGCCGCCCGGCACCCCGGACGTCGCCGCCCGGGTCGAGGCGTGGCGGGCCGAGCTGTGGCGCCGCCGAGACCGGGGTGACCTGGCCGCCCTGGAGATCGTCCCGGCCGCGACGACCGTCCTGCTGGACGGCGTACCCGACCCGGTGGCCACCGCCGCCGTCGTCGCCGGCTGGACCCCGGAACCCCTGACCACCACGGCCGCCGCCGGAAGCGTCGACGTCCCCGTCACGTACGACGGGGAGGACCTGCCCGCCGTCGCCGACCACTGGGGTGTCGACGTGGCGGCGGTCGTCGACCGGATGGCCGGCACCGCGTTCCGGGTGGCCTTCTGCGGCTTCGCGCCCGGGTTCGCGTACCTGACCGGGCTCCCGGCCGACCTGTCGGTGCCCCGGCTGCCCTCGCCGCGCCCCCGGGTGCCGGCCGGCTCGGTCGCCCTGGCCGGCCCGTACGCGGGCATCTACCCGACCGCGTCCCCGGGCGGCTGGCTGCTCGTCGGGCGGACCACGCTCACCCTGTTCGACGTGCACGCCGACCCGCCGGCCCGACTCGCCCCCGGCACCCGCGTCCGGCTGGTCCCGGCGCGACAGCCGTGATCGAGGTGCTCCGCGCCGGTGCGCTCACCACCGTGCAGGACCTGGGTCGGCCCGGCTGGGCGCACCTCGGCGTACCGCGATCGGGTGCGCTCGACCCGGACGCGCTGCGGCTGGCCAACCGGCTCGTCGGCAACCCCGAGTCCGCCGCCGGCCTGGAGATCACCCTCACCGGCTGCGAGCTGCGGTTCCGACTGGCCGCCACCGTGGCGCTCACCGGTGCCGACGTCGCCGTACGGGTCGGCGGACGCCCCGGAGACACCGGCCGGCCGCTGTCCGTCTCGGCCGGGGCGGTGCTCCGCGTCGACGCCCCCCGCGCGGGCCTGCGGACCTGGCTCGCCGTCGGCGGGGGGATCGCCGTCGAGCCGGTGCTCGGCAGTCGGGCCACCGACACCCTCTCCGGCCTCGGCCCGCCCCCGCTGCGCGACGGCGACCGGCTGCCCGTCGGCGCACCGGCCGGACCGCCCGCCCCCGTGGACGTCACCGTCGCGCCACCGGTCCCCGACGAGGTGCGGCTGACCGTACGCCTCGGTCCCCGCGACGACTGGTTCACCGCCGCCGCGCGGGACCGGCTGCTCCGCAGCGCGTACGCGGTGAGCCCGTTGAGCAACCGGGTCGGCGCGCGACTGACCGGCGCACCGCTGCCCCGCGCGGTGGCCGGGGAACTGCCCAGCGAGGGCATCGTCCTCGGCGCGGTGCAGGTGCCGGCCGACGGCCAACCGCTGGTCTTCCTCGCCGACCACCCGACCACCGGCGGGTACCCGGTCATCGGAGTGGTGGACGACGTGACCCCGCTCGCACAGGCGCGCCCAGGCACTACGGTGAGATTTCATGGACCTCAACGCTGACCTCGGCGAGGGATTCGGCATCTGGCGGCTCGGCGACGACACGGCACTGCTGGACCTCGTCACCTCCGCCAACGTCGCATGCGGCTTCCACGCCGGGGACGCGTCGACCATGCGCCGGGTCTGCGAGGCCGCCGCCGAACGCGGGGTCGCCGTCGGCGCCCAGGTGGGCTACCGCGACCTCGCCGGTTTCGGCCGGCGACACATCGCGTACGCCTTCGCGGAGCTGCGCGACGAGATCACCTACCAGCTCGGCGCCCTCGACGCGTTCTGCCGGCTGTTCCGCACCCGGGTGCGCTACCTGAAGCCGCACGGGGCGCTCTACCACGCCGCCGCCTGCGACGAGTCCCAGGCGGCGGCCGTGGTCGCCGCCCTCAGGGAGTACGACGACCAGCTGCCGTTGCTCTGCTCACCCGGCTCGGTGGTCGCCCAGCTCGCCATGGGAGCCGGGCTGCGCGTGGTCGGCGAGGGCTTCGCCGACCGGGGCTACCTGCCCAACGGCCGACTGGTGCCCCGGACCGCGCCGAACGCGCTGGTCACCGACCCGGAGGAGGTGGCCGAGCGGGCGGCCCGGATGGCCACCGAGCGGACCGTGGTGGCCGTCGACGGCAGCGTGATCCCCTGCCCGGTGGAGTCGATCTGCCTGCACGGCGACAACCCCGGCGCGGTGCGCGCGGCCGAACTGGTCCGCGCCACCCTCATCGACGCCGGCGTCACGCTCACTCCGTTCGCGTGACAGGACGGGCACGCTGAACTCACCCCAAGATCCGCGCAGTTTCCCGGAAAGTGTCGCCTCGGCGCGCGCGGAGGCGACACTTTCCGGGAAACTGCCGATCCTGAGTCGGGGCCGGCGTCGCCCTCAGGCGTCGAGGCCGCGTAGCACCAGCGGTAGCCGGGTCGCGGCGTCGGGGACCACCCGGACCGGTACGCCCCAGTCCTGCCGGGTGAGGTGGCAGGCCGCGTGCTCGACGTCGGCGTCGCAGGTCGCCGCCTGGGCGGTCACCTGGAGCACACCCTCCGCCACGTCACCGTTGACCACCAGTCGCCGGGACAGCTCCGTCCCCGTGCCCGCCCCCTCGACCAGCAGCTCCGGCGGGGAGGCGGAGACGACCAGCCGGGTGGACGGCCCGTACGTCTCGTCGAGCTTCTGCCCCGGTGCGGGCGTGAAGATCACGTCGAGGGTGATCTCCCCGGCCGCGACGTCGGTCGGCTTGCGCTCGGTGCGGTGCCGGGGGCCGTCCACCGTGTTCGCCCCCGCGGCGGTGAGCGCGCCCGGGGCGAGTCGGGTCAGGCGGTGCGCCGCCGACTCCACGACGAGCACCTCACCAGCCGGGGTGAGCACCAGATCACTGGGCTCGGCGAGCCCGTCCGCGACCGTGGAGACCTTGTTCGTCTCCGGGTCGAAGCGCCGGACCGCGCCGTTGTACGTGTCCGCGATCAGCACCGAGCCGTCCGGCAGCGCGCACACGCCGAGCGGGTGCTGGAGCAGCGCCTGCCCGGCCGGACCGTCGACGTGCCCGAAGTCGAAGAGCCCCTGCCCGACGGCGGTGCCCAGCACCTCGTTCTCGACGTACCGGATCGCACTGGTCTCGCTGTCGGCCACCCACAGGCGGGTGCCGTCCGCGGAGACCGACAGGCCGGACGGCTGGGCCATCCACGCCTCGGCCAGCAGCCCGTCGCGCAGGGCCTCCACGGTGGTGCCCGCGTACATGCCGGTGGTGCGCTTGATCGGGTCGAACCACCACAGCTGGTGGATACCGGCCATGGCGATGACCAGCTTGTCGTCGTACCAGGCCAGGTCCCACGGCGACGACAGGTCCACCGAGAGCGCGTCGTGCGAGTGGTCGTCGACCGCGGAGCGCCACTGCCGGCCGGTACCGGCGACCGTGACCACCTCACCGGTGGCCAGGTGCACGCCGCGCAGCAGGTGGTTGACCGTGTCCGCGACGACCAGGTCGTAGCCGGCGACCTCGGCCGTGTGCGCCGGGAGCAGGCAGAGCCCCTGCGGCTCGGAGAAGGTGGCCGCCCCGGCGGGGCCGTCCGCCCGGCCCCGGTCGCCGCTGCCGATCCGCCGGATCACCGTCTCGCCGTCCGGAGCGAGCTCCACGAGGGAGTGCCGGGCAGAGTCCGACACCAGCAGGTTCCCGCCGTCGAGCACCACGGCCTTGCCGGGGAACCGCAACGTGGTCTCCGGCTCGGCCGGCGGGACGTACGGGCCCTCGCCGCGGTGCAGGGTGCCCTTCGCCTCGTGGGTGACGACCAGGTCGTCGATCAGGCGGGCCAGCCCCTCGGCGTGCCCCTCCCCGGCCATCGTGGCCACCACGTAGCCCTCGGGGTCGATCACCGACAGGGTCGGCCAGGCGCGGGCCGCGTACTGCTGCCACATGCCCAGCTCGGGGTCGTCGAGGACCGGGTGGTGCACGCCGTACCGCTCGACGGCGGCGGCCAGGGCGTCCGCGTCCTTCTCGTGCTCGAACTTCGGCGAGTGCACGCCGATCACGACGAGGACGTCGCCGTACTTCTCCTCGAGCGGGCGCAGCTCGTCGAGTACGTGCAGGCAGTTGATGCAGCAGAAGGTCCAGAAATCCGCGATGACGATCTTGCCCCGCAGGTCGGACAGCTTCAGCTCTCGCCCACCGGTGTTCAGCCAGCCTCGGCCGCGCAACTCCGGCGCGCGTACTCGTGCGCTCATGAGCCCCAGTCTGCCGGACCCGCACGCCGCCGCCGGGCGGTACCCCGAGCGGGGTCGATCACATCCGACCCGGAGACGGCGACGGGGCCACGGTCACCCGTGGCCCCGCCCCTGTCGTCCGTACGCTCAGCCGACCGCCGGCTTCAGGCACAGCACCCGGTTGGCGCCGTCACCGGGCAGCACCACGTGCGGCTGCGCCGGGTCGGCGCACTTCTCCTTGGTGTCCACCTTCGACACCACAGTGAAGGCGCCCTCCTCGGCGCAGTCGACCTCGGCGGGGCCGGTGCCCGCCTGCTTGACGCAGCTACCGATCTCGTAGGCCGGTGCCGGCTCGTCATCGCCGATCTTGCCGAGCAGCTGAAGCAGGCCCAGCGGGATGGTCAGGATCAGCACTGCGGCGACCAGCACCGCGGCCAGCACCCGGCCGTTACGGACCTTCGGGGTGGGCGCGTCGGCGGCCGGTTCGGCGATCGGCTTGAACGCGTCGAACCGCCCCTGGTCCTGCTCCGACGCGCCCTGGTCCCAGGACGGCTCGGAGGGCTGCGGCGGCGGGGGGAACGCGGGCGGGTAGGCACCGCCGCCGCGCGCCGGGTCCCCGGGGCCCGGACCGAAGCCGCTGCCGTTGACGCTCGCTGCGCCGCTCGCCGGAGCGCCGAAGCGCTCGGCGGGACGCTCCGCACCACTGTGCGGCCGTACGCCGTTGACCGGCCGGTCGCTGGCCGGGGCGTCGACGAACGCCGGCATGCCGGTCGGGAACGCCGGAGGCGCCGCCGGGGAGGCGGGAGCGACCGGCGCGGCCGCGAAGGCGGCGGTCACCGGGCGGTCCCGGTTGTCCTGGTCCTGCTCCGACCGGTTCTCCGGCCCGTGCCCGAACCGCTGGTCCGGACCCTGGTCGAGCTGGTTGTCGTGGCCCTGCCCGAACCGCTGGTCGGGGCCCTGGTCGAAGCGGTTGTCAGGACCCTGCTCGAACCGGTTCTCGGGACCCTGCTCGAAGCGGTTGTCGGGGGCCTGGTCGAACCGGTTCTCGGGGGCCGCGCCGAAGCGGGGCGGCGGAGGGGTTCCCTCGTCGTGCGACGGCTCCTCCGCCGGTTCCGGCCTTGCCGGGCGGCCGTACACCCGGGGCTGCGGCGCGGGCGTGCCACCCGGTCGCAGGGCCTGGTCGGTCGGCGGCATGACGCGGCTGGCCAGCGGCACGGAGGCGCTCGCCGAGATGCTGCCGCCCTCGCCACCGGCTGCCGGCAAGGAGGCCCGGCCGGCCGACTCCGGAGAGGTGCGCGGTGCGGGTACCAGCGGACCGGCCGGGGACTGCGGCTCGTCGTGCCGGGGAGCGCCAAGCCCCCAGTGCTGCTCCGGCTCGTATGCAGTCGCGCCACCCTCGCGGCCGGACGGCTCGACGTGGGCGGGCTGACCGGACACCGGCGCGTACTGGGCGGGCGGGGCGTAGTCGGCGGGCGGGGACGCGGCCAGGCTGGCGCCCGGCACGCGCTGCTCCTGCCTGGGCAGCGGGACCGCGTTGGCCGGCGAGATTCCCGGCGCGGGGCGCGGCTGGTAGATCGGCGTCTCCTCGCCGCGAGGCTGCTCCCAGTCGTCGCCGGCCCGGGAGTTGGCCTGCTCCGCCGGGTCCGAGTGGCCCCACGCCTCGCTCGCCGCCCACGGTTGGACGTCCGGCACGGACTCGCGGTCGGCGCTGTTCCGCTGCGGCAGGTTCCCGGCCGAGGCCCACGCGGGCGGACCGCCGTCACCCGGGATCGACGCGGTCGCCCGGCCCGGCGGGGTCGCGGTGGACTCGGCGGGGCTCCAGCCGGGCCCTTCGCGGTCGTCAGGCGGCGAGGGTACCGATGCCGTGCCGGCCGCGGCGCGGGCCGGCCACTCGCCCTGTGCCTGCTCGACCGGCGCGGAGGCGCGACCGGCGGCGGGCTGCTCCGCGCCGCCGTTCCAGGCGGATCCGTCGCCCTGTGCGGCCCACTCCGGCTGCTGCGGCCGGTCGTCGTGGGGGTTGGCGGCCCAGCCGCCGGAGTGGCCCTGGTCCTGCTGGTGGGGCGACCAGCCGCCGGCCTGCGCCTGGTCCTGCGGGCCGGCCCAGCCGCCGGATTGCGCCGGGTCCTGGGCGGGAGCATCGTTGGCCCAGCCCTCGGACTGTGCCGGGTTCTGGGCGGGGGCGCCGTTGGCCCAGCCGCCGGACTGCGCCGGCTCCTGCGCGGCACCGGTGGTCCAGCCGCCGGAGTGGCCGGCATCGTCCTGGCTGGGCCAGTTCGGCGGAGCCGGGGGCGCGGCCGGCACCTGGGCCGCGCCACGGGCGGCGGCCGGCTCGGACTGCGCCCAGGCCGGCGACGACTGCTCGGGCGGGGGCCAGGAGTTCTGCTGCTGCCAGCCGCCGGAGCGCGCCGGGTCCTCCTGCGCGGCCCAGTCCGGCTGCTGTGGCCGGTCGTCCCGGCCGGGGGCGCCGTTGGCCCAGCCGCCGGACTGCGCCGGGTCGTGGGCGGGAGCACCATCGGCCCAGCCGCCGGACTGCGCCGGGTCCTGCTGGTCGTTGGCCCAGCCGGGCTGGGCGGGGGAGTCCTGGGCCGGCCAGGCGCCGGCGGCCTGCGGCACCTGCGCCGCACCGCGAACGGCGGGCCCGGCCTGCGCCCACGCGGGCTGGTCGGGCTCGCCGGCCGGCCGGCCGGGCTGCTCGGCCGCGCCCGGCCAGGGCTGGCCGCCGTTGCCCTGGTTCCACGGGTCGGGCGCGTTCGCCTCGGCCTGCTGCGGCACCTGGGCGGCACCCCAGGTGGGTGCGGCGGGCTGGTTGTCGTGGGCCGCCCAGGCGGGTGCGGCGGGGGTGGTGCGCGCCGGCGGCGGAGGTGCCCAGCCGAGATCGGGGGCGCCGTACCCGTTGTCCTGCTGCGCCGGCCGGTCGCCGTACGGCGCCGGTCCGCCGGCGCCCGGCGACACCTCGTCCGGCTCCTGGCCGGGGTGGTGCGTGCCCTCGGACGTCATGCGTGCGCCTCCTCCATCACCTGTCGGCCGCCGGTCGCCTGTCGGCGCCGCGGCCGGCGTCGCCGGTCGGCACCGGCCGTGCCGGCTCCCAGCACGGTATCCGGTGAGCCCCAGCGGGGCTCGTGGGAGCACCGGTCGTGACTCCCCGCTGCCGTGTGGTGTCGAACAGCTTCGATCGACATGCCCGCTCCGGCGGGCGGGCGACGACCGAGCCCCACCGTACCGGGCGCTGCGGCGAGGGGGAATCCCGGTGTCAATGGGTGTGAAACGCCGATGGCCCACCCGGGCGGACCGGGCGGGCCATCGATCGTGAGGAGGCGAGGAATGTCGTGGAGCGTCAGCGCATGTGACGCTGGGCGATGGCGAGGATCTCGTCACGGACCGCCGGGGAGTTCGCGGAGCGCAGCGCGCTCTCGATGGCGCGGGCGCGGCGGCTGGCGTCGCGGCGGTTACGGATTCGCTCGATCATGCTCATGGTGGCTCTCCTCCTGGCTATTCGGTTGTCAGCCCCTGGTGACTCCATTGAAGCGCAATCCACCGCCAACTTCCATCGATTATTAGGTGAGCTGAGACACCTGCCGAACAATCAAAGGTCAGACGCGGGTCAGGGCCGATGTTTCGTTGCCCAACGGCAACGGCCGGTGTGCCGGGCGTTAACCCGTGGCACACCGGCCGTCGGCCGGCGCCCGCCGGAAGCGGCGGGGCGGAGGAGATCAGGTCCAGGCGAGCAGCGCCGCCTCCGGGTCGGCCAGGAAGTCCCCGATGTCGCGGAGGAACTTCGAACCCAACTCGCCGTCGATGATCCGGTGGTCGAAGGACAGGCCGAGCGTCGTCACCAGGCGCGGCCTGACCTTGCCCTTGTGCACCCACGGCATCTCGCGGACCGCGCCGAAGGCGAGGATCGCCGACTCACCCGGAGGCAGGATCGGCGTACCGGTGTCGACCCCGAACACCCCGACGTTGGTGATCGTCAGGGTGCCACCGGACATGTTCGCCGGCGAGGTCTTCCCCGCCTTGGCCGTCTGCACCAGGTCGGTCATGGCGTCCGCCAGCTCACGCAGCGAGAGCCGGCCGGCGTCCTTGATGTTCGGCACGATCAGCCCCCGCTCGGTGGCCGCCGCGATGCCCAGGTTCACGTAGTCCTTGACCACGATCTCCTCGCCGGCCCAGGTCGAGTTGACCATCGGGTGGCGCTTGACCGCCAGCAGGACCGCCTTGGCGACCAGCAGCAGCGGCGACACCCGGACGTCGCGCCACTCCCGGCGCTCGCGCAGCCGGTCCAGGGCCTTCATCGCCCGGGTCACGTCGACGGTCAGGAACTCCGTCACGTGCGGGGCGGTGAACGCCGAGCGGGACATGTTCTCGGCGGTGAGCTTGCGTACCCCCTTGACCCGGATGCGCTGCTCGCGGTCCGCGCCGAAGCTCGCCGCGGCCGTGGCCGGCGCCGTGACCGTCAGCGGCTCGGCCGCCGCCGGGGTCCCACTCGCCGCCTGCTGTACGTCCTCCCGGGTGATCGAGCCCAGCGGGCCCGACCCGGTCAGCGTGGTCAGGTCGACACCGAGGTCCTTGGCCAGCTTGCGGACCGGCGGCTTGGCCAGCACGAGCCCGGTGGCCCGCCCGTTGCCGGTCGCCGCGGGGGCGGGCGCGACCGGCGTCGGGGCCGCAGCCACCGGAGCCGGGGCGGCCGGGGCGGTCGGGGCGGCCGGGGTGGCCGGGGTGGTCGGGGCCTGGGCCGGCACCCCACCCTTGCGCGGGCGACGCTTGGCCGCCGCGGTGCGCGGGCCGTAGCCGACCAGCACGGCGGTCCGCCCACCCGGAGCGGCACCGCCGATCAGGCCCGGCTCCACCATGCCCTCCTCGGGCGCGATCTCGACCGCGGCCAGCGAGGCCGCCGACGGCGTGGGCAGGTCGGCGGCCGGCGCGCCGGTCGTCGACTCCTCGATCGGGCCGGCGCCCGGGTCGGTGTCGATCGAGATGATCGGAGTGCCGACCTCGACCGTGGTGCCCTCCGGGTGGAAGATCGCCCGCACCTGGCCGGCCCACTTCGCCGGGATCTCGACGGCCGCCTTCGCCGTCTCCACCTCGACGATCGGCTGGTTCAGCTCGATCGTGTCGCCCACCTTGACCAGCCAGGCGAGGATCTCGCCCTCGGTCAGGCCCTCACCCAGGTCGGGGAGGTTGAACTCCTTGATCCGCGACATGCCGCTCACCATCCGAAGGTGCGGTCGACGGCGTCGAGCACCCGGTCGAGGTCGGGCAGGTACTCCTCCTCCACCCGGCTGGCCGGGTAGGGGGTGTCGAAGCCGGTCACCCGCAGCACCGGGGACTCCAGGGAGTAGAAGCACTCCTCGGTGATCCGGGCCGCGATCTCCGAGCCCAGGCCCAGGTTGCCCGGCGCCTCGTGCACGACCACGCAGCGGCCGGTGCGCTTCACCGACTCGTACGCGACGGCCAGGTCCAGCGGAGAGAGCGTACGCAGGTCGATGACCTCCAGCTCCCGGCCGTCCTCGGCGGCGGCGGTCGCCGCGTCCAGGGCGGTACGCACCATCGGGCCGTACGCCAGCACGGTCGCGTCCGTGCCGGCCCGGGCGACCCGGGAGGAGTGCAGCGGGTACGCCTCCGACAGCGGGGCGTCCACGTCGACCGGACCCTTCTCCCAGTAGCGCCGCTTCGGCTCCAGGAAGACGATCGGGTCGTCCGAGGCGATGGCCTGCTGGATCATCACGTACGCGTCCTGCGGGTTGGCGCAGGTCACGACCTTGAGGCCGGCGGTGTGCGCGAAGTACGCCTCGGGCGACTCCGAATGGTGCTCGACCGCGCCGATGCCACCGCCGTAGGGGATCCGGATCACCATGGGGATGCGGACCTTGCCCTGCGAGCGGTAGTGCATCTTCGCCACCTGCGACACGATCTGGTCGTACGCGGGGTAGACGAAACCGTCGAACTGGATCTCGCAGACCGGGCGGTAGCCACGGATGGCGAGGCCGACGGCGGTGCCGATGATGCCGGACTCGGCGAGCGGGGTGTCGATCACCCGCTGGTCGCCGAAGTCCTTCTGGAGGCCGTCGGTGATCCGGAAGACACCGCCGAGCTTGCCGACGTCCTCGCCCATGATGACGACCTTCGGGTCGTTCTCCAGGGCGCGGCGCAGACCGGTGTTGAGGGCCTTGCCGAGGGTGAGCGTCTCCGTGGCCATCAGTGGGCGCTCCCCTCGAACGACTCCATGTACGTGCTGAACTGCGCCCGCTGCTCGTCGAGCTCGGGGGACCCGTTGGGGTAGACGTGGTCGAACATCGACACCGGCTCCGGGTCGGGCATGGCGAGCACGCGCTCGCGCAGGTGCACCGACTCGGTGCGGGCCTGCTCGTCGACCTCGGTGAAGAACGCGTCGTCGGCGATCCCCTGCTTGGTCAGGAACGCCTTCATCCGGGCGATCGGGTCCTTCGCCTGCCAGGCCTCGACCTCGCTGGCGATCCGGTACCGGGTCGGGTCGTCGGAGGTGGTGTGCGCCCCCATCCGGTAGGTGTACGCCTCGATGAGGCTGGGGCCCTGGCCGAGCCGGGCGTTGTCCAGCGCGTGCCGGGTCACCGCGTACGTCGCGAGCACGTCGTTGCCGTCCACCCGTACGCCGGGGAAGCCGAAGCCGCCCGCCCGCTGGTAGAGCGGGACACGGGTCTGCCGCTCCAGCGGCTCGGAGATGGCGTACTGGTTGTTCTGGCAGAAGAAGACCAGCGGGGCGTTGAAGACGCTGGCCCAGACGAACGCCTCGTTGACGTCGCCCTGGCTGGTGGCGCCGTCGCCGAAGTAGGCGATGACCGCCTCGCCGTCCTCGGTGCCGGTCTTGCCGTCCATGTGGACACCCATGGCGTACCCGGTCGCGTGCAGGGTCTGCGCCCCGATGACGATCGTGTACATGTTGAACTTGAACTCGTTCGGGTCCCAGCCGCCCTGGTCGACGCCGCGGAACAGGCCGAGGGGCATGATCGGGTCGATGCCCCGGCAGTAGAGGACGCCGTGCTCCCGGTAGGTCGGGAACGCCATGTCCTGCGTACGCAGCGCGCGCCCGGAGCCGACCTGTGCGGCCTCCTGGCCCAGCAGGCTGGCCCAGAGGCCCAGCTCGCCCTGGCGCTGGAGGGCGGTAGCCTCCGCGTCCAGCTTGCGGACCAGCACGAGGTCGCGGTAGAGCCCGCGGTACTCCTCGTCCGTGAAGTCGACGCGGTACTCGGTCCCGTCCGGGCCGGTCGCGCTCTCGATCCGCTCACCGTCGGCGGTGAGCAGTTGCACCAACTGCGGGTCGCCGGTCGCGCCCTTCCGGGACCGGGGTGCGGCCCGCCGTCCGCGGCTGGTGACCCCGGGGTCGCCCTTTGCCATGCGTCTCTCCCTGTCATGTCTGCGTCGGCGCCGGGGGGTCACCCGGCAACGCGCAACTCGTGCGCCTGTCCGGCTGGTGCCGGACCGGTTCCTGGCGGTCGCGCCTAGCCCCGGTGGGGGTTGCCGCGCGACGTGAGCCGGGGTCGTGGAGCGACCCCGGTTCGGGAGCGCCGGCGCTCAGCCGTGCCGTCCGCAAGGGTGCGCGGAGGCCGCGGCTGCGTTGCCGTCGTGGTCCATATTCGCATCACACGTGAGTCCGCCCACAGTGCGCCCGGCCCGCACCTCGACCCCCGCCCACTTCGTTACACGAAGCGTCGGCTGTCGCTTCTCGTGACGCGCGGCCGATCCGGTGATGATTTGTCGCCGTTCGGCCACATACGCGTGTCGACACGCTGTGCGGGGTTGGCCTACTCAGCGTCACTGGGCAAGGCTGATCGCGCGGGATCGCCCGCCGATCCGATGGTTCGCCGATCCATGTGCCACCACCGGACGGACCACACGAGGAGGATGCCGTGTCCGAGCCAGAGGAAGCCCCCGGATCGCCGTTCCTCGGCCGGCACGGGGCCCCGACGGGCTACCGCAGGGTCATCGGAGCCCACCGGGCGTCGGGCGCCGGCGGACCGTCCCGGGGCTACCTCTTCACCGTCGCCCTGCTCGCCGGCACCGCCTCGATGCCGATCCTGGCCGCGATCAGCACGGGCTCCGCGACCGTGGGCAGCACCGCCCTGCCGGACAGCAGCACCCCGTTCATTCCCACACCCTCCGTCGGCCCGGTGGTGATTCCCCTTCCGGTGACCGGACAACCGGCGTCGGTTCCGTCGACCGGCGCCACGCCGGCGGTCGGCGTCGCGGCGGGCACCGGGCCCACCGGCGTACCTTCGATCGGAAGGCCGGCCGGGGCGGTGCCGGCTCCTCCGACCCCGGAGTCCGGCCGCAGCGCGTCGCCGCCGGACCGGCCCGTGCCGCCGCAGCGGCCGGGCCCGCCGCGCCGCACCCCGGCGCCGGCCCGGTCACCGATCCCGATCCCGGTCCTGACCCCGACCCCGACCCCCACGCCCCCGGCGGGCCCCACGCCGACGCCCTCGCCGACCGCCGGACCGACGGCGTCGGTGGCGCCGACCAGCCCCCTCCCCCTGCCGCCGTCGGACCCGGCGCCGACCGCCGGTCCCACCGCGACCGCGCCACCGTCGCATCCGACCCCGACGGCGGCGCCGACCGTGACCGGGACGCCTCCCGAGCCGACCCCCACACCGATCACCACGTCGATCGGCCCGACCGCGTCGGCATCGGCCGGTACGGTGGCGGTCGACCCGAGGTGAGAGCGGGTGGACGGTGACGAGCGGCCCCGGACGGTGGTCCGGGGCGGAGCAGGGGTGGGGCGCTGAGCGGAGCGGACGGTACGGGCCCGGGTGACCGGGCGCCCGCGGCGACCGCACCGCCACCCGGGCCGGCCCTGCGGCTGGCCCGTCTGGTCACCGAGCTGACCGCGCCCGCCGTCCTGGTCTCGGTCCTCACGGTCGCCGTGGGGTGGCACAGCGCCCGGGGCAGCGTGGACGGCCTCGCCTGGGGGCTGCTCGCCACGCTCTTCGTCAGCGGGATCCCGTTCGCGTACATCCTCGGCGGCGTGCGACGCGGTCGCCTCACCGACCACCACGTCGGCCTGCGCGAGCAGCGCCGGGTTCCGCTGCTGGTCGGCCTCTGCTCGGTGGCCGCCGGTACGGCCCTGCTCGCGGCGCTCGACGCACCCCGTCCGGTGCTGGCGCTGGCGGCGGCCGGAGCGGTCGGCCTGATCGTCGCCGTGGCGGTGAGCCACTGGTGGAAGATGTCGATCCACACCGCGGTCGCCGCCGGATCGGTGGTGGTCCTGGTCGTGACGTTCGGGCCGCTCCTGGCGGCGACCGCGCCGCTGCTCGCCCTGGTCGGCTGGTCCCGCGTACGCCTGCGCGACCACACCGTGCCGCAGGTCCTCGCCGGCGGCGCGCTCGGTGCCCTGGTGGCGGCGGTGGTCTTCGTCGGCCTCCACTGACGGTCGGTCGGCCTCGTCAGCGGTCGGGGCGGAGCATCGGGGGGTGCAGCAGGGGCGCCGGGCCGCGCCGGAAGAGCTGCGCGGGTCGTCCCCGATCGCCCTCGGTGGACCGCCCGACCGGCTCGACGAATCCGGCTGTGCCGGTCACCTTGCGGTGGAAGTTGCGCGGGTCGAGTCGTGTGCCCCAGACCGTCTCGTAGACCGCCCGGAGCTGCGCCACGGTGAACTCCGGCGGGCAGAAGGCGGCGGCAAGCGGCGTGTACTCCAGCTTGGCGCGGGCCCGCTCCACCCCGTCCGCGAGGATCCCGTCGTGGTCGAAGGCGAGCTGGCCGGGGGTGAGCCGGGAGACCGGCAGCCAGTCCGCGGACGCGGCGTCGGTGCCGGCGACGGGGGCGCGCAGGTCCGGTAGCAGCGCCAGCCAGGCCACGGTCACCACTCGGCCGCGTGGGTCCCGGCCCGGTCGGCCGTACGTGCCGAGCTGCTCCAGGTGACCGGCCGGCTCGGCGAGCCCGGTCTCCTCGGTCAGCTCGCGGACGGCGGCGTCGGGCAGGTCCTCGTCGATGCCGACGAAGCCGCCGGGCAACGCCCACCGTCCCTCGTGCGGGGGGACGCCACGCCGTACGAGCAGGACGCTCAGATCCGACGCCCGGACGGTGAGCACCACCAGGTCGACGGTCACCGCGAAGGGCGGGTACTCGGCCATCTCTTTATCACCACCTTGACGAGAATCTAGCAGAGGGTTTATCGTCACTCCGACGACAAAGGGGAGGAACGACATGGCTGACGTGACCAGACGACTCTTCCTGCGCCACCTGCGCGGGACGCCGACCAGCTGGGTCCGGTTGCACGTGGGCGGGCGGGTACGGCGGGAGGGGACCGGCCAGTCCTTCTGGTACCGGCCGCTGCACGCCGTCCTCAGCGAGGTGCCGGTGGACGACCGGGAACTGCCGCTGCTCTTCCACGCCCGCACCGGCGACTTCGCCGACATCACCGTGCAGGCCACGGTCACCTACCGGGTGGCCGACCCGGCCCTGGCCGCCGCCCGCCTCGACTTCTCCGTCGACCCGCGCACCGGCAGGGCCCGCTCCCGCCCGCTCGACCAGGTCGCCACCCTCCTCGCCGAGCTGGCCCAGCAACCCGCGCTCGACCTGCTCGCCCGGGTGCCGCTCGCCGAGGCGCTGACCACCGTCGCGCCGGTCCGGGAGGCGGTCTCCACCGCCCTGGCCGCCGAGGCGCGGCTCGCCGACATCGGGGTCGCGGTGGTCAGCGCGCGGGTCGTCGCCGTCCGCCCCGAGCCGGAGCTGGAGCGTGCCCTGCAGACGCCCACCCGGGAGGCGGTCCAGGTCCAGGCCGACCGCGCCACGTACGCCCGCCGGGCCCAGGCCGTCGAGCAGGAGCGGTCCATCGCCGAGAACGAACTCCAGAACAAGATCGAACTGGCCCGGCGGGAGCAGCAACTCGTCGAGCAGCACGGCGCGAACTCCCGCCGCCGCGCGGAGCTGGACGCCGCCGCCGAACTCGCCACCGCCCAGGGCAAGGCCGAACGGGAGAAGGTCGCCAACGCCGCCGCCGCCGAACGGGCCCGGGTGCTGGCCGGCGCCGAGGCCGAGAAGGAACGTGTCCTCGCCGGCGCGACCGCCGACCGGGTACGGACGGTCGGGCACGCGGAGGCCGAGGCGGAGGCGGCGAAGCTGGCCGCGTACGCCGAGCTGCCGCCCGAGGTGCTGCGCGCCCTCACCGTCCGGGAGCTGGCCGGGCAGTTGCCGCAGATCGGCCAGGTCACCGTCACCCCCGACCTGGTGAGCGACCTGCTCGCCCGGCTGGTTCCGGCGCGATGAGCACCCTGCCCCCGCGGGTCGTGGTGGTGAGCCGGCGCAGCGAGCTGGACGAGCTGCTGGGCCGGCACGGCACCCGGGCGGCGGCCGCGTGGTACCTGCGGGAGCGCGGACGCGACCTCGACGAGGTCGTGGCCCGGCACGAGGCCCTGCACGCCGCGCTGACCACGGTCGCCGGGGCCGTCCCGGCCGACTGGCGGCGCGGCGCGGTCGACCGGGCCGACCTGCCCCGGTTCCTCTTCGGACCGGAGGACGTCGTGGTCGCTGTCGGGCCGGACGGCCTGGTCGCGAACGTGGCGAAGTACCTGACCGGCCAGCCGGTCGTCGGCGTCGACCCGGAGCCCGGACGCAACGCCGGCGTGCTGGTCCGCTTCGCCGCCCCGGCGCTCGCGGGTCTGCTGCCGGCGGTCGTCGCGGGCGCGGCGTCGACCCGGGCCCGCACGATGGTCCGGGCCGTGCTCGACGACGGCCAGGAGCTGGTCGGCCTCAACGAGGTGTACGTCGGGCACTCCTCCCACCAGTCCGCCCGCTACCAGCTCACCGCGCCCGTCGGGGGGCGGGCGCGGCGGGAACGGCACTCCTCCTCCGGGGTGGTCGTCGGCAGCGGTACGGGGGCGACCGGCTGGTGCGCGTCCATCGCACGCGACCGTCCGGGCGCGCCGCGACCGCCCGCCCCGGAGGAGGAGGCGCTGTGCTGGTTCGTCCGGGAGGCGTGGCCCTCCCCGGTGACCGGGGTCGAGCTGACCGCCGGCCGCCTGGACCGGGACGACCACCTGGAACTCACCGCCGATTCCGACGGCCTGGTGGTCTTCGCCGACGGCCTGGAGTCCGACCGTCTCACCCCGGCCTGGGGCCAACGGCTCACCGTCTCCGTCGCCCCGCGCCGCCTCACCCTCGTGGAGGCGTAAGGAAGGGCCCCCGCTTAACGCCTCCGGTAGAGCAAGGGGCCCTTCTTAACACGCGGGCGCGGCGGGCGTCACGCCCCGTCGTCGGCGAGGCGGTGCCGGTTCGCCTCGATCCACGCGTCCAGCGCCGCCGGGTCGTCCGGGTCGACGCCGTCGGCCATAAGTTGGGCGACGGCGGCGGTGGCGGGGCTGCGCCGCTCACCGGTGGTGTAGAGGCGGGCGAACTCCGGCACCATCTCCTCGATCGCGGCGTCGGTCTGCGCGGCGGCCTGCTCGGACAGGCCCCGCTTGCGGGAGGCGTACGCGGCCCAGCCCCGCAGCACCCGGGGCAGCAGGGCGGCGTCGTCCATGTCCAGTACGGCCCGCCGGTGCACCCAGTCGAGCAGGAACAGGCCGGAGACGGTGGGGCTCCACCGCATCGGGTCGGGGTCGGTGAAGGTCGCCGCGTGGTCCAGCAGCAGGCTGATGCAGAAGTGCAGCGAGGCCAGTTCGGCGCCGTCGATGGTGTCCAGGCCGAAGCGGGCCGCCTCCGGGGCGGCGAGGAAGCGCCGGACCAGGTCCGTACGTTCGGCGGCGGTGAGCGGCTCGTACGCCCGCACGGCCTCGGTGCGGCCGGGTGGCAGCAGGGCCAGCCGGGCCCCGACCAACGCCCGGTCGGTGGCCAGCGAGCCCTCGCCGGGAAGCTCGCTGAGATCGTCGGTGACGGCGAGGTGGCGACCCACCTCGGTGCGCATCCGGGCCGGCGCCTCCTCGCGGAACCAGGTCAGGTCGTCCTCCGAGCACATCTGCCGCACCTGGTCGATCACCCGGGCGGCGGGCCCGCCCACGAACACGTCCTTGGTGATCCCGATGTTGTGGTCGACGAGTGCGACCAGCGCGTGCTCCGGCCCTCCGGCCACGTCGTCGTACGCGAAGGTCGCCAGGTAGGAGGTCTGGTCGCCGTACACGTCGCCGTAGGCCCAGCAGCCGGTCAGGCGGACCCGCCCGAGCTGGCCCGACCAGGCTGGTGCGGTGGCACCGGGACGGACCCGGTCGGCGCCCACGGCGTCGGGCACCAGCGCGGCGAAGACGGAGCGGATGGTGGTCGCCGACGCGGTGCGGCGGCGGGAGGTGGCGGCGAGGAAGTTCGCCACGAACTGCCGGACGGCGACCTCCCGCCCGGTCTCGGCGACGGCGTAGACGCTGCCGAGCAACGCCGCGCCGAGCATCTCGGCGTCCAGGGCGTTGTCGAGCTTGGCCACGTCCCGGGCGGCGTGCAGCACCGCGTCGTACGGGGTCTCAGGCGTTCCCATCCACCGACCCTACGTCGCCGCCGCCCCCGGGACAGCGCAGCCGCCCGGTACGGCGTCAGCGGCGTGCGGCGTCCCGCAGGGCGAGCCGCGCCTCGGCGTAGGTGCCGAGCACCTCCCGCACCGGGCGCAGGACGTACTCCTCGCCGACGTCGGCGACCGCGGCGGTGAGCCGTCGTTCCGCCCGCCGCCGGGCACGGCGGGCCGCCCAGCGGACGACCGGCCGGGTCAGCGCCGCCACAAGCAGGCCGGCGAGCAGGCCGCCGAGCAGCAGCAGGGTCGGCAGCGGCACGACGCCCACGGTCGGGTTGTCCAGGTCGGGCAGCCCGAGGACGCGCAGCGCGTACCCGAGGGCCAGCCAGCCGAGCCCGACCACCGCGGCGAGGGTGACCAGCCACTGCAGTGCGCCGACGAGCCGCCACCAGACCGGCCGGTGGTCCATCCCCAGATCGGTACCGGCGATCGCGCGGTCCAGCGCGTCCGGCAGGCCGGCGAGGCGGGAGCGGGCGGCGCTGGTGACCGCGCCCGGCCAGGCCCCGGGCAGGGGCTCCCCGGCGCGGTCGGCGACCGCCCGGATGGCCAGCCCGAGCGCGGAGCGCTGCGCGGCGGTCGGGTCGGGCACGCTGGTCGCGGCGACCAGGCTCTCCGCCGGATCGGCGGCGTCGCCGGCAGGGCCCGGCAGGTGCAGGCGGCGCAGGGGATCGGGTCGGAGCCGGCGCCAGCCCCGCACCAGCGGCCAGCCGGTGGCGGCACCGCCGCGGTGCCGGTACGCGCGCTCGACCGCGTCGCCGACCGCCGGTACGCCCGCCGCTCCGGACAGCGCCCGGTGCAGCCCGGCGACGGTGGCGTCGTCCGGTCGGGTGGGTGGCTCGGCGCTGCCCACCAGGTCACCGAGGCCCGCCACCACGCTGTCGACGTCGCCCGCCAGGCGCCGCAGGGCGGCCTGCCGTTCGGCGACCGTACGCTCCAGCGCCTCCCGGAGCCCGGTCATGCCGTCCGGGTCGACGGCGGTGGTGGCCAGCAGCGGTACGCCGTCCAGCCCGTCGGCGTCGAGCAGCCGGCGCAGGTCGGCCAGCACCCGGGGCAGCTCGGGCGGGGGCAGCCGGTCGGCCTGGTTGAGCACGACCAGCGTCACGTCCCGGTGCCGGTGGAACTCGCGCAGGTAGCTGGTGTGGATCACGCGGTCCGCGTACTTCTGCGGGTCGACCACCCAGACCACCAGGTCGACGAGCCCGAGGAGGCGGTCCACCTCCAGCCGGTGGGACCGCTGCACCGAGTCGAAGTCGGGCAGGTCGAGCAGGATCAGGCCGTGCATCGCCGACTCGTCGTCGCCGTCCAGCGCGCTCTCCCGGACGAACCGGTGGCGGGGCAGCACGCCGACCCAGTCGAGCAGCCGGTTGCCGCCGTCGAGCGGCCCCCAGACACAGGCGTGGGTGACGCCGGTGGTGGGGCGGCGCACCCCGACCGGGGACAGCTCCATCCGGGCGAGGGCGTTGAACAGGCTGGACTTGCCACTGCCGGTCGCGCCGGCGAGCGCCACCACGGTGTGGTCGCGGGAGAGCGCGAGCCGGGTGCCGGCCCGTTCGACGAGGGTGTGCGCCGGCACCAGCGGCGTGTCCGGCAGGTGCCCGTCGACGAGGGTGAGGAACCGGCGTACCGCCTGAAGGCGCTCGACCAGCGCGTCCGCGTCCACCCGCTGCTCGCCGCGGAACGCCTCGCGCATGCGTCCGACGATGTTGCTCACTGGAGCCCTTCCTCGTCGGCGGGCGGTGTCCGGGCCGCCGTGGCGGCCTCGGCGAAGCCGCTGCGGTGCCGGGCCAGCTCGACCTGGTCGACGGCGCGGCGCAGGGACCCGGCGGCGTCCGCGGCCGGTCGCGCGGCCTCCGTCCGTTCCAGGTAGCGCGCGGCCTCGTCGTCCAGCAGCGTCCGCACGCGGGCGAGCAGATCGGTCCGGGCCTTGTTGGCCAGCGTACGCACGGCCTGGTCGCCGAAGATCGCCTGGAGCACGGCCTGCGCGGCGACCGTCGTGCCGGCTCCGGTGGCGACCTCCAGCCCGGTCGGGATGAAGGCGGTCGACGCGAACACCGCCACCATCACGGCCAGCCCGGTGGCGTTCACCGCGTACGCGGCGGTGCGGGCCACGAAACGCTTGTCGCCCCCCTCGACCGAGACCAGCTCCAGGACTCCGCGCTGCCAGTCGCGGACCAGCCGCTCGGCCCGCTCGGGCAGGTCGGCGGAGGGGTGGGCGAGGTCGGGGTCGAGCAGTGCCGCACCCGCGGGGTGCGCCTTCCACCCGGTGTACGCGTTCTCCGCGGCCTCCGAGGAGACCCCGCGCAGCAGGGTCACCAGCTGCGACTCGATCGCCGTGCGCAGCTCGGCGGCGGGGGCGGGCCGGCCGGTCACGGCGGCGACCACGCGGTCCCGGAAGCGGCCGATGCGCGCCTCCAGCGTCCGGAACAACTCGCCGGTGCCGACGAACTCCTGCCAGCGGGCGAGCACCTCGCCACGGAGGAGCCGGCCGTCGGAGAGCCCCTGCTCGACCGTCCGGTGCGCCCCCCGGTACGCGGCCCGCACCCGCTCGTCGAACGCGTCGGCGGCGGCCACCTGCTCGTCGGCGGCGTCGGCGAGCCCGGTGACGGCCGGCTGGAGTGCGGCGAGGGCGCCGTCGAGGGTCTGCCGGACCACGGCGGCGCGGGCGTCCGCGTCGGCGGCCAGCCGGGCGAACCAGTCGGCGAGCGGCGCGGTGACCTGCGCCGGCAGCAGGCCCTGCCCGTCGACCCAGGTCTCCGGGAGCACGAAGAGCGGCGCCGCGCCGAGGTCCTGGTCGGCGAGCATCTCGGACAGGTGGGCGGCGATCTCGTCGGCCGCCTCGGCGGGCACCCGGTCGAGGACCATGGCGATCACCGCGCCCCGGGCCCGCGCGCTGCGCAGCAGTTCCCACGGCACGGCGTCGGCGTACCGGGCGGCGGTGGTGACGAAGAGCCAGAGGTCGGCGGCGGCCAGGAGCTGGCCGGCGAGGGCCCGGTTGGCGTCGACCACCGAGTCGATGTCGGGCGCGTCGAGGAAGGCCAGCCCGGCCGGGAGCGCGGGAGCGGTGACGAGTTGCAGGGTGCGCGGGTCCTCGCTGGGCTCGGTGGTGCGGGTCAGGCCGGGCAGCAGTTCCCCCCGGCGGAACCAGGCGGAGTCTGTCGGATTGCAGACCAGCACCGGGGAGCGGGTGGTGGGCCGCAGCACCCCGGCGGCGCTCACCCGGGCCTGCACGAGGCTGTTGACCAGGGTCGACTTGCCCGCGCCGGTGGAGCCGCCGACGACCACGAGCAGCGGGGCGTCGAGCCGGCGCAGTCGGGGCAGCAGGTAGTCGTCGAGCTGGTCGGTGAGGCTCCCGGCGGCCCGGCGGGCCGGCTCGGCGGAGGGCAGCGCGAGCGGGAACCGCGCCGCCTCGACCGCGGCCCGCAGGCCGGTCAGCGCGGCGGGCAGGGTGTCGTCCCCGGTGGTGGCGGGCGGCTCCTCCCCGGCGTCCGTGGAGCCGGTGCGAGCGGCGACGGCGTGCGCGGCGGACTGGGTGGCGGGATCGCCGTGCGTCGTCACCGCTAAAGCGTGCCCGACCGATGCAAGGGAAGACAACCGGACAGTAATAACGGGTGGGTTGCGTCGGGTCGGCTCAACCTCGACTTGACGATCGGCGGGGGCGTGGCACTATTGAGTCAAGTTCACTCAACTTGTGGTGGGTGTGCTGCGGGCGGTGCCCGTCACCTGCTCAACGTAACGAAGCGAGGAAGCGAAGATGGCACGTGCGGTCGGTATCGACCTCGGCACGACGAACTCCTGCGTCAGCGTCCTGGAGGGCGGTGAGCCCACCGTCATCGCCAACGCGGAGGGCTCGCGGACGACCCCGTCGATCGTCGCGTTCGCCCGTAACGGCGAGGTGCTCGTCGGTGAGGTCGCCAAGCGCCAGGCGGTGACCAACCCGGACCGGACGATCCGCTCGGTCAAGCGGGAGATCGGCACCAACTGGTCCGTCGACATCGACGGCAAGAAGTACACCCCGCAGGAGATCTCGGCCCGCACGCTGATGAAGCTCAAGCGGGACGCCGAGGCGTACCTGGGCGAGCAGATCACCGACGCGGTGATCACCGTCCCGGCCTACTTCAACGACGGCCAGCGCCAGGCCACCAAGGAGGCCGGTGAGATCGCCGGCTTCAACGTGCTGCGGATCGTCAACGAGCCGACCGCGGCCGCCCTGGCGTACGGGCTGGACAAGGGCTCCAAGGAGCAGACCGTCCTGGTCTTCGACCTCGGCGGCGGCACCTTCGACGTGTCGCTGCTGGAGCTGGCCGAGGGCGTCATCGAGGTCAAGTCGACCAGCGGTGACAACCACCTCGGTGGCGACGACTGGGACCAGCGGATCATCGACCACCTGGTGAAGACCTTCCGCGGCGAGCACGGCATCGACCTCGCGCAGGACAAGATGGCCCTCCAGCGGCTCCGCGAGGCGGCCGAGAAGGCCAAGATCGAGCTGTCCGCCGCCACCACCACCAACATCAACCTGCCGTACATCACCGCCGGTTCGGCCGGCCCGCTGCACCTGGACGTGACGCTCAGCCGCGCCGAGTTCCAGCGGATGACGCAGGACCTGCTGGACCGCTGCAAGGGCCCGTTCGAGCAGGCCGTGAAGGACGCCGGGATCAAGGTCTCCGACGTCGACCACGTCATCCTCGTCGGCGGCTCGACCCGGATGCCGGCCGTGACCGACCTGGTCAAGCAGCTCACCGGTCGCGACCCCAACAAGGGCGTCAACCCGGACGAGGTCGTCGCCGTCGGCGCCGCCCTCCAGGCCGGCGTGCTCAAGGGCGAGGTCAAGGACGTCCTGCTGCTCGACGTGACCCCGCTGAGCCTGGGCATCGAGACCAAGGGTGGCATCTTCACCAAGCTGATCGAGCGCAACACCACCATCCCGACCAAGCGCTCCGAGGTCTTCACCACGGCGGACGACAACCAGCCGTCGGTGCTGATCCAGGTGTTCCAGGGTGAGCGCGAGATCGCGGCCTACAACAAGAAGCTCGGCACCTTCGAGCTGACCGGTCTGCCGCCGGCGCCGCGCGGCGTGCCGCAGATCGAGGTCACCTTCGACATCGACGCCAACGGCATCGTGAACGTCCACGCGAAGGACCTCGGCACCGGCAAGGAGCAGAAGATGACGATCACCGGCGGCTCCTCGCTGCCGAAGGACGACATCGAGCGCATGCGCCGGGACGCCGAGGAGCACGCCGACGACGACAAGCGTCGTCGCGAGGAGGCGGAGACCCGCAACCTGGCCGAGGCGCTCCAGTGGCAGACCGAGAAGTTCCTGGCGGAGAGCGGCGACAAGCTGCCGTCGGAGTCCCGCGACCAGATCAACGAGGCCCTCGGCGAGCTGCGAGGCGCGCTCGGCGGTCAGGACATCGAGAAGATCAAGTCGGCGCACGAGCGGCTGGCCCAGGTGTCCCAGCAGGCCGGTTCGCTGCTCTACAACCAGCCGGGTGAGCAGCCGGGCGAGGCCGGTCCGGGTGCCGGCGCGGCCGGTGGCGCCCCGGGTGGCGCGCAGGCCGGCGGTGCCGACGACGTGGTCGACGCGGAGATCGTGGACGAGGACAAGAAGTGATGGTCCGCCTCGCACACGTACTCGACGCAGAGGGATGAGGTAGCCGCATGACGGAGAAGCCACGAGCCGCCGACCCGGGTTCCACCGGGTCGGCGCCGGGTGGCTCCGCGCCCGCCGGACAGTCGTCCGACGAGCCGCGGGTCGTCATCCGCAACAACCGCAAGGTCCGCGAGACCGAGGGTTCGGACACGGCCGCCGCCGACGCCGGGACCGACGCCCCGGCGGAGGGGCTGGTCACCGACGCCGAGGTCGTGGTCGACGAGATCGAGGTCGAGGCCACCTCGGTGGAGGGCGTCACGCCGGCCGCTCCACCGGTGGTGGACGCGCCGGCCGAGCCGGTCGGCGCCGGCGCTCCGGCGCTCGGCGCCGAGCTGGAGGCCCTGCGCGCCGAGCTGGACGAACGGACCCGGGACGTGCAGCGGGTGTCGGCGGAGTACGCCAACTACCGCAAGCGGGTGGACCGGGACCGGGGACTGGTGACCGAGCAGGCGACCGGCGCGGTGCTCGCCGCGCTGCTGCCGATCCTCGACGACCTGGACCGGGCCCGTGAGCACGGCGACCTGGTCGGTCCGTTCGGCACGGTTGCCGAGCAGCTCACCACGGCGCTGGGCAAGTTCGGGCTGACCCCGTTCGGCGAGCAGGGCGACCCGTTCGACCCGACCCGCCACGAGGCGGTGGCGCACCAGACCTCGGCCGAGGTCACCGAGCCCACCTGCGTGCAGGTGATGCGGCGGGGTTACCAGATCGGCGAGCGGCTGCTGCGGCCGGCGCTGGTCGCGGTCGCCGACCCCGAGTAGTGCGCAACGACCCGGCCGTCCCGCCCGCTCCCACCGGGCGGGCGGGACGACCGGTCAACGGTGGGAAGGGGGTGGACCGGTGAGTTCCAAGGACTGGATCGAGAAGGACTACTACGCCGCTCTGGGCGTGCCGAAGGCGGCTTCCGCGGACGAGATCAAGAAGGCGTACCGGAAGGTCGCGCGGGAGTCGCACCCGGACCACAACCCCGGCGACCCGAAGGCGGAGGAGCGCTTCAAGACGGTCTCCGAGGCGTACGCGGTGCTCGGCGACGAGACCAAGCGCCGCGAGTACGACGAGATGCGCTCGCTCTTCGGCTCCGGCGCGTTCCGGCGCAACGCCCGTGCCGGCGGGCAGCCCGGCGGCGCGCCGTTCGACGTCTCCGACCTGTTCGGCGGTGCGGCGGCCGGCGGTGATCGCCGGTTCGGCGGTGCGGGCTTCCAGGACCTGTTCAGTTCGATCTTCTCGGGCGGTGGAGCCGGTGGCGCCGCCGCCCCGCGCGGACCGGCCCGCGGCCGGGACGTCGAGACCGAGGTGGCGCTGGACTTCCACGACGCCGTACGCGGGGTGACCCTCCCGCTGACGCTGCGGGCGCCCGGCGTCTGCGACACCTGCCACGGCGACGGGGCGAAGCCCGGCACCCAACCGCGCACCTGCCCGGTGTGCCACGGTGCCGGGGTGACGACCCGCAACCAGGGGTCGTTCAGCTTCTCCGAGCCCTGCCGCAACTGCCAGGGCGTCGGCACCGTGGTCGAGGAGAAGTGCCCGGAGTGCCAGGGCACCGGCGGGGTCACCAAGACCCGCACCCTGAACGTGCGCTTCCCGGCCGGGGTGGCCGACGGCCAGCGGATCCGGCTGGCCGGGCGCGGTGAGCCGGGTGCGCGCGGCGGTACGGCGGGTGACCTGTTCGTGCAGGTCAAGGTACGCCCCGACGAGCTGTTCGGGCGGTCCGGCGACGACCTCACCCTGACCGTGCCGATCACCTTCGCCGAGGCGGTGCTCGGCACCGACCTGCGGGTGCCCACCCTCGACGGCGCGGTGACCCTCCGGGTGCCGCCGGGCACCCCGAGCGGTCGGATCCTGCGGGCGCGCGGCAAGGGTGTGGTGCGCCGGGATGGTCAGGCGGGGGACCTGCTGGTCACCCTCGACGTGGTGGTGCCGGCGACGGTGTCGGCGGAGGCGCGTGCGGCGCTGGAGACCTTCGCCGACCAGACGCCACCGGCGGCGCGGGAACATCTCGACGCGCGACTGCGTCGATCCAGTTGATTCGGTTTTTCGGTGGGGTCCGGTGCGAGGCGCGGAGGTGAGCGGGGATGTCGGACGAGTTCGTCGGTACGGGTGACCCGGCCTACGAGGCCAAGGTGCTGATGATTTCGGTCGCGGCGCGGATGGCGGGGATGCACCCGCAGACACTGCGCCAGTACGACCGGCTTGGCCTGGTGCAGGCCGGCCGGGCGGCCGGTGGCGGACGCCGGTACAGCGTCCGCGACGTGGTGCTGCTGCGCGAGGTGCAGCGGCTCAGTCAGGACGACGGCATCAACCTCGCCGGCGTCAAGCGGATCATCGGTCTGGAGCGGCTGCTGGAGCAGGCGCAGCAGCGGGTGGCCCGGCTGGAGGCGGAGCTGGACGCCGCGTACCGCCGGATCGCCGAGCTGGAGGCGGTGGCCCGCTTCCCGGGCAGTGACCTGGTGCCCACCAACCGCACCTCCACCGCGCTGGTGGTCTGGCGCCCCCGCCGGGGTCCCGGCCGCTGACCCGGTCCGCCGCGGCCTCGCCGGCCCGGTCCGCTCGCCGGTTCACCGGCGCGGGCCGGGCCGGTTCCGTTAGGGTCCTGATTGAGGTCGGAACGACTCAATTCGGACCTACCGCCATGGCGAGGGGGAGCCCGTGACGGAAGCAGCGAAGAAGGCGGCCGAACAGACGGAGAAGCGCCTGGAGAAGGTGGCCGAGACCGCGCGGGAGCGGTTCGACAAGGTCGCCAAGGGGCGTTTCCGCGACAAGATCACCGAAGGACGCTTCGCCGATCAGGTCGACCACGGCGTCGACCAGGGCCGCGACGAGAGTCGCCGCAAGCAGGGTTGACCGGCAGTACCGGCCGACCGACGAACGGGCCGGGACCCACGGGGGGTCCCGGCCCGTTCGTCAATCCGGGGGGCTCAGGCCAGGCGGCGGTTTTCGCGGACCAGGCCGCCCTCGCACCAGTCCCGGTAGACGAAGAGGTCGGGGCGGGCGAGCAGGACCCGGCTGTTGTGGGCCCAGGTCCGCATCAGGTCGTCGCCGTCCCGCTCGGCCTGCTCGACGAGCTTTCGGAAGCGCCGCTTGGGGTGGGCGCGGAAGCTCGTCCGGATGCCGTCGGCGGCGTAGATGTAGAGGCAGTGCAGCGCGAACCGGCGGGCCGGGCAGGCGGGATCGATCGCCAGGTCGAAGAGGGTCAGCACCAGGCGGTCACCGGAGACGAGGAGGTCCCAGTCCGGTGGCATGGACGCCAGTGGCACCGAGTCGGGTTGGTACGCCCAGGCCCGCAACTCCGCCGGAGACGGGTCGACGGGGTTGGCGAAGCCGTGGAACGCTGACTCCTGCACGCTCACCGGCCAACCTTCCGCTCTCGCCCAGCAGGGGCACCGGCACCCCGCGAACCGTGGCTGCTGGGGCGACACGGTAACGCGCGGGGTGTGAGCTGCGGTAGCCCCCGGGGGAAGCAATTCGGTAACCGTTGGCCCGGCCGGGCCCACCGTACGGTGGACCCGGCCGCCGGTCCGCCGATCAGTCGGTGGCGGTCGCGGCCTGGCGGGCCCGCTCGGCCAGCGCCCGGCGCCGCAGCCACCCCTTGAACCAGGCCAGGTCCGGCACCCGGGCCAGCATCGGCCCGGTCACCACCGTGATCAGCACGTACGCCGTGGCGAGCGCGGCCAGGCGCGGCTCCACGCTGCCGGCGGTCACCGCGAGCCCGGCGATGACGATGGAGAACTCCCCACGCGGCACGAGCGCGAGGCCGGCGCGCCAACGGCCGGGCTCGGCGATGCCGACCCGCCGGGCGGCCAGGTACCCGGTGAGCGTCTTCGTGGCCATGGTGACCAGGGCCAGCGCGAGCGCCGGCAGTAGCACCGGCGGAATGTCCCGCGGGTCGGTGACCAGCCCGAAGAAGAGGAAGAACACGGCGGCGAACAGGTCCCGCAGCGGAGTGAGCAACTCCGTGGCGTGGTGCGCCACCGGCCCGGACAGCGCGATGCCGACCAGGAACGCGCCGACCGCCGCCGAGACCTGGAGCTTCGCGGCCACACCCGCGACCAGCAGGGTCAGCCCGAGCACCCCGAGGAGCAGGGCCTCCGGGTCGCGGGCGGACATCACCGAGGAGATGACGTTGCCGTAGCGGATCGCCACCACGAGCACCATCAGCACGGTGGCGACCGCGACGGCGAGGGTGATGCCGCCGCCGATCAAGCCGCTGCCGGCCAGCACGGCGGTCAGCAGGGGCAGGTAGAGCGCCATCGCCAGGTCCTCGATGACCAGCACCGACAGCACCACCGGGGTCTCCCGGTTACCGAGCCGGCCCAGGTCGGCCAGCACCTTGGCGATGACGCCGGAGGAGGAGACCCAGGTGATGCCGGCCAGCACCAGCGCGGCCACCCAGTCCCATCCGAGGAGCAGGGCGAACGCGGCACCGGGCAGGGCGTTGAGCACACCGTCGATCAGGCCGGCCGGCGCGGCGGCGCGGAGGTTGCCGACGAGTTCGCCGGCCGTGTACTCCAGGCCGAGCATGACCAGCAGGAGGATCACACCGATCTCGGCGCCGATCGCGAAGAACTCCTCGCTGGCCTTGACCTCCACCAGCCCGCCGTGACCGAAGGCCAGGCCGGCGAGCAGGTAGAGCGGAATGGGCGAGAGGCCGATCCGGCGGCTGAGCCGGCCCAGCAGGCCGAGCAGGAACAGCAGCGCGCCGACCTCGATGAGCAGCGTGGTGGTCTCGTGCATCCGCCTCAGCCGTCCGGGTCACTGTCGGCGAGGATGGCGGTCACCCCGTCGAGACCCTGCCGGGTCCCGACGACGACCACCACGTCACCGGCCGCGAAGCGGAAGGAGGGATCGGGCGAGACGATGACCTCTCCGTGGCGCAGGACCGCCACGATCGAGGCGCCCGTGCGCGTACGCGCCTTGGTGTCACCGAGCTTGCGGCCCACGTACTTCGAGCCCGCCGGGATGGCGACCTGCTCGGTGAGCAGCCCCGCGGCCTGCTCCCGCAGCCCGGAGAGCTGGCCGAGCATCAGCGACGCGCCGAGGATGTCGGCCAGCGCCTCGGCCTCGTCGTCGGTCAGCGGGATGTCGTGCTGCCCCGCGTCGGGGTCGTCCGGGTCGTAGAGGACCAGGTCACGACGGCCGTTGCGGTGGGAGACCACCCCCAGCCGCCGTCCTGACTCCGTCATCAGATCGTGACGTACGCCGATTCCCGGTAGGGCAGTCTGTTCGACACGTACTCGCACATCGACAAGGCTACCGCTGATCGGCCGCGGGAGATCTTGGTGACGCCGTCGGCGCCCGCGGTCGGCGGCGAGCAGCGTGATGTCGTGGACGACTCAGCTCGACAGTGCACGCGCCCGCCCCGGCAACGTCACCGGGGCGGCGCGGTCACGCGAGTCAGCCCAGGCCGGCGAAGAAGGCGCGGATGTCACCGGCGCCGCGCTGCGCGTACCGGATCCGGAGCGGACCCGGGAGTTGCGCCGCCGCCACCTGGCGGTGCTGCTGGCCGGCCTGGCCGTGACCGACCCGCCGCTGCCCGGTCCGCCGCCGGCGGCCGGCGAGTTCGACTGGCGCTGGCGACGCGAGGAGTGACTCAGCTCACATAGCCAAGGTTGAGCGGAATAGGCTCAACTCTGGTGGTGTCCCCATGAGTGGACACGCCGATTCCGGGGGAGCCCATGAACACGGAACGCCTCACCACCAAGAGCCGCGAGACCATCACCGGTGCCGTCGCGCAGGCGAACCAGCGCGGACACGCCACCGTGGAACCCTGGCACCTGCTGCTGGCACTGCTGGACACCGAGGGATCGACCGCCGCCGCCCTGCTGCGCGCCGTCGGGGCCGACCCCGCCGACCTGCGCCGGGTGGCCCAGCGCTCGGTCGACGCCCTGCCCGCCGCGCGGGGCTCCAGCATCGCCGAGCCCACCCTCGCCCGCGAGTTCGTCAACGCCATCGGCGCCGCCGAGCAGATCGCCCGGCCGCTGGGTGACGAGTACACCTCCACCGAGCACCTGCTGGCCGGCCTGGCCCGGGTGGGCGGTGCGGTCTCCGGCGCGCTGAAGAACGCGGGCGCGACCGAGGAGAACCTGGTCGCCGCCTTCCCGACCGTCCGGGGCGGCGACCGCCGGGTCACCACCGCCGACCCGGAGCAGACCTACCAGGCCCTCTCGAAGTACGGCGTCGACCTGACCGCCAGCGCGCGCGACGGCAAGATCGACCCGGTCATCGGCCGGGACTCGGAGATCCGCCGGGTGATCCAGGTGCTGTCCCGGCGGACGAAGAACAACCCGGTGCTCATCGGTGAGCCCGGCGTCGGCAAGACCGCCATCGTCGAGGGCCTCGCCCAGCGGATCGTGGCCGGCGACGTGCCCGAGTCGCTCCGGGACAAAAAGCTGGTCTCGCTCGACCTGGGCGCGATGGTCGCGGGCGCGTCGTACCGAGGTCAGTTCGAGGAGCGGCTGAAGTCCGTCCTGGAGGAGATCAAGAACTCCGACGGGCAGGTCATCACCTTCCTCGACGAGCTGCACACCGTGGTCGGCGCAGGCAAGGGCGAGGGCTCGATGGACGCCGGCAACATGTTGAAGCCGATGCTGGCCCGCGGTGAGCTGCGGATGGTCGGCGCGACCACGCTGGACGAGTACCGCGAGCACATCGAGAAGGACCCGGCCCTGGAGCGGCGCTTCCAGCCGGTGCTGGTCGGTGAGCCGACCATCGAGGACACCATCGGCATCCTGCGGGGCCTCAAGGAGCGCTACGAAGTGCACCACGGCGTCCGCATCACCGACGCCGCCCTGGTCGCCGCCGCCTCCCTGTCCGACCGGTACATCACCGACCGGTTCCTGCCGGACAAGGCGATCGACCTGGTCGACGAGTCCGCGTCCCGGCTCCGCATGGAGATCGACTCTCGGCCGGTCGAGGTGGACGAGATCGAGCGGGCGGTGCGCCGGCTGGAGATCGAGGAGATGGCGCTGGCCAAGGAGCCGGACGCCGCCTCCGCCGAGCGCCTCGAACGGCTGCGCAAGGAACTGGCCGACAAGCGCGAGCAGCTCACCGCGCTGTCCGAGCGCTGGCAGCTGGAGAAGAGCCACATCACCAGGCTCTCCACCGCCAAGGAGGAGCTGGAGCGCCTGGGCGGCGAGGCCGAGCGGGCCGAGCGCGACGGCGAGCTGGAGCGTGCCGCCGAGCTGCGGTACGGCCGCATCCCCGCCCTGAAGGGCGACCTGGCGACGGCGGAGGAGGAGCTGGCCCGGCTCCAGGCCGACG
This sequence comes from Micromonospora sp. NPDC049497, assembly GCF_044465805.1. NCBI lineage: Bacteria > Bacillati > Actinomycetota > Actinomycetes > Micromonosporales > Micromonosporaceae > Micromonospora > Micromonospora sp. NPDC049497. Next base: position 360,878 of record NZ_JBITMC010000003.1, read on the forward strand.
GCGCGATGCTCAAGGAGGAGGTCGGCGCGGACGACATCGCCGCCGTCGTCGCCTCCTGGACCGGCATCCCCGCCGGTCGGCTGCTGGAGGGCGAGACCGCCAAGCTGCTCCGGATGGAGGAGTCGCTGCGGGGCCGCGTGGTCGGCCAGTCCGAGGCGGTGGGCGCGGTCTCCGACGCGGTCCGCCGGGCGCGGGCCGGCGTCGCCGACCCGGACCGTCCGACCGGCAGCTTCCTCTTCCTCGGCCCGACCGGTGTGGGCAAGACCGAGCTGGCCAAGGCCCTCGCCGAGTTCCTCTTCGACGACGAGCGGGCCATGGTCCGCATCGACATGAGCGAGTACGGCGAGAAGCACTCCGTTGCCCGTCTGGTCGGTGCCCCGCCCGGGTACATCGGGTACGAGGAGGGCGGCCAGCTCACCGAGGCGGTGCGCCGCCGGCCGTACTCGGTGATCCTGCTGGACGAGGTGGAGAAGGCCCACCCGGACGTCTTCGACGTGCTGCTCCAGGTGCTCGACGACGGCCGGCTCACCGACGGTCAGGGTCGTACGGTCGACTTCCGCAACGCGATCCTGATCCTCACCTCCAACCTCGGGTCGTCGGTGATCAGCGACCTGACGCTGGCCGAGGAACAGCGCCGGGAGGGCGTCCTGGCGGTGGTCCGGTCGCACTTCAAGCCGGAGTTCCTCAACCGCCTCGACGACATCGTGGTCTTCGCCGCACTGCGCGGTGACGACCTGCGGGCCATCGTGGACATCCAGCTGGAGCGCCTGCGCCGACGGCTCGCCGACCGGCGCCTGGGCCTGGAGATCACCGACTCCGCCCGCACCTGGCTGGCCGAGCACGGGTACGACCCGATCTACGGTGCCCGACCGCTGCGCCGCCTGGTCCAGTCCGCCATCGGTGACCAGCTCGCGAGGGCCCTCCTGTCCGGCACGATCCGCGACGGCGACACCGTCCACGTCGACCTGGCCGACTCCAAGGACGCCCTGGTCGTCCGCCCCGCCTGACCCGACCCCCGGCCCCGAACCCCGGCCCGGCCCAGCCCGCGTTGATCAAGAGGTTTGCGTCAGGGAAACCGCGTGCGATGACGCAAACCTCTTGATCGACAGGGTGGGAGGCGGGGTGACGGGGAAGGAGACAGGGCATGTTCGGGATCGGTGGGAAGAAGAAGGACCGGCAGTTGGACGCGGACCTCGACGAGCTTGCGCGGGCGGAGACGCTGGCGTTCGGCGGGGTGGGGATCGCCGGCACGCTGCTGCCGGTGACCGAGGCGTACCGGCGGGTGGAGGCGGCGCTCGCCGACCACCCCGAGGAGGTGCGCGAGCGGATCGACCGGGTGCTCGACGAGGGCACCCCGGCGGGAAAGGTGTACGCGGCCACGCTGCTCGATCGCCTGGACCCGGCCGCCGGTCGCCGCGCCTGGGAGACGCTGCGCGAGGACACGGCCGAGTTCGGCACCTTCACCGGCTGCGTCATGGGCCGCACGACACTCCGCGAGTACGCCACCGACCGCCACTCGGAGGCATGATCCTTTCGTCCGTGCGGTCTGCCCGACCGGGCCTGCCGGACGGTGCCTGCGACCCGTAGCTTGCCGGCATGACGCCCCCTGCCGACGCGCCGGTACGCCCACCCCGACCCCGTACCGTCACGATCGCCTTCTGGTTGCAGCTCACCGTCGTCGCCGTCCTGCTCGGGCTCGTGGCCCTGCTGGTCGCCCAGGCGGTCGACTGGAACGCGCAGATCGACCAGGCAGCGCGCGCCGTTCCCGACGCCGACCCGGACGAGGTCCGCGGGGAGCGCGTCGGCAACGTCGTGATGTCGGTGCTGTTCGGCCTGCCGGCTCTGCTGCTCGCCGCCTGGATGGCCGCGACGGCCCTGCCCGTACGCCGGGGTGGCAACATCGCTCGCATCATGGTCTTCGTGGCCGGCGGCGCCGAACTGCTGATCTGTCTGGCCCAGGGCTGCTCGGGGATGGCGGTCGCACCGCTGATCTTCGCCACCGGCTTCGCGGAGGAGCCGTATCCGGAGGTGGGCGGCACGCCGGCGGATCCGGGCGACGATTTCTGGCAGGAGTCCCGCTTCATCGAGACGCTCTACGACAGCCCCAGCCCGTTCGACCAGGTGTTGTTCCCCCTGGCCGGGTTCGGGATCCTGACCGTGCTGATGCTCACGGCCGCGGTGGTGCTCCTGCTGGCGCTGCCACCCGCCCACCGCTGGTTCGTTCCGGTCACCACGGCACCGAACCCGGCGGTCGCCTTCGCCCCGGTCCCGCCGCCCGGCTACGGCTACCACCCGCCGGCGATACCGCCCGGCTACGCCCCCGTCCCGCCCGGTTACGTATCGGCCGCACCCGCCTTCCTGATCTGCCCCGATCCGGCCGCGCACCGGCCGCCCCCCGCGGACGGTGGCCGGCCCGCCGGGACGCCGGGCGGGGAGGAGCCCTCCGGTCCGGTGACGCAGGGTAGCTGACCGATGACCATTCGACGGCCGATTTCCCGAGGTGCGCGTAGTTGTTACCGTCTCCGCCGACGTACCTGGGGAGGTTGTCGGTGAGTGAGTCGGTGGCGTACCTGTTGGCGGCGATGGGCTGCCTGGTCGCGGTGGCGGGTGTGGCGGTCGCCGTGGTAGCCGTGAGCCGGTCCCGGTCCCGGTCCCGAGCGACCGCCGCCAAGGGGCCGGGGGACCCCTTGCGGGACCGGGACTCCGACGCGCTGCGCGGCGACCCGCGCCGACTGAAGCCCGGCGACATCGTCGAGATCCGGGGTGTGTCGTACGCGGTGCGCGGCACCATCCGCCTGGTCGAGGGCGGGTGGAGCTGGGCCGAGCACCTCCTCGACGACACCGGGGGTGTCCGCCGTTGGCTGTCCGTCGAGGAGGACCCGGAACTGGAACTGGTGCTCTGGGCGGCCGAGCCGGGCGCGACGGTGACCCCGGGCGCGCCCACCATCGACTTCGACGGCCGCCGCTACAACTGGGACGAGACCGGCCAGGCCCGGTACACGTCGACCGGCACCACCGGCCTCGACCCGAGCGGCACGATGCGCTACCACGACTACCAGGCGCCCGGCGGCGCCCGGCTGTCCTTCGAGGCGTACGGCGAGGCGGGCTGGGAGGTGGCGCGGGGCGAGAAGCTGCTCCGGGCCGAGGTCATGATCTACCCGCAGGCCGAGGTGGGCTGAGTGCTCGTCACCCTGCACACCCCGTACGTCGACACCAGCGCCGCCGAGCTGAGTCTCGCCCTCGACGACGTCGAGCGTCCCGCGCTGCACGTCCTCGACCTCGACCTGCCCGGCGCCGTGCGGCTGCGGCTGCGTCTGCTCGGCGCCTCGCACCAGGTCGTGGTGCGCGCGGCCGGCAGCAGGCTGACCGAGACGGTGGCCTGCCTGCCCGGCCGCAACCCCACGCTCCCGGAGACGCTGCACGACGAGCACGCCGGCTACCGGTTCACCGCCACCGTCCTGCGGCCCGCGGGCCACGGGCTGCGGGACCGGGTGGCCGCGCTCCGCGCCGACCTGGCCGATGACCCGTACGCGCTGGTCGGGGTCTTTCCCGGCGACGTCGACGCGGTGACCGCGCTCTCGGTGCGCCCCGACCCGCCCGACGGCGCCCTCCGCTGGCGTACCTGGCACGCGTACCCGCAGACCAACGAGCTCGTCCTGACCGAAACGGTGGTGGCACTTCGATGACGTACCGACGCTGGTTCGTGGTGGGGGTGGTGTTCGCGGTCATCGGCGCGCTGGTCGCCGCGTTCGCCATCTTCTACGGCAACTTCTCGCCGCGCGGCTTCGTCGAGGACCGGTACACCCGGGCGGCGGCCCGGGACATCGGCAGCCAGGCGGTGGCCTACACGTCGTCGCGCCGGCCGAGCCAGGTGGCCAGGGAGATCACCGACGCCTGGAAGCCGGCCGACCAGTACGTCGACGGCAGTGGCGTCTACCTGCGGTACGACGACGACTCGGTGGTGATCCTGCCGGTCGCCGCCGGTTCGCTGATCCTCCTGGAAGGACTGACCACCGCCTACCCGCGCTACCACTCCACGGTCGGCAACCACTGGGGTTGGGGCCGGGGGAACACCGTCCGGGGCGGCGGCCCCGGCAGCGGCAAGTAGCTACGACACCCCTGAAGACCGACCACATCCCTGGAGCACCCCTTGCAGACCCTCGTCACCGACCTGCTGGTCACCCTCGCCTACGGGGTGGTCGGCATCGTCCTCATGGGCATCGGCTACGTCCTGGTGGACGTGGCCACGCCCGGCAAGCTCCACGAGCTGATCTGGAACGAGCGCAACCGCAACGCCGCGCTGCTGCTCGCCTCGAACCTGGCCGGCGTCGGCGTCATCGTGGTCGCCGCGATCGCCGCCAGTGAGGACGACTTCGTCCTCGGCCTGGTCGGCGCGGCGTCGTACGGGATCCTCGGCCTGGTCGTCATGGCGGCGGCGTTTCTGCTGCTGGACGTCGCCACCCCCGGCAAGCTCGGCGAGATCCTCGTCGACCCCGAGCCGCACCCGGCGGTCTGGGTCTCCGCCGTGGTCCACCTCGCCTCCGGCGCGGTCATCGCTGCCGCGATCAGCTGATGTCGACCGGCAAGCAGCCCGGAGGGCAGCCGGCGAAGACCAATCGGGCCGCGCTGATCTGGATCGTCGTCCTGACGGTCCTGTGCTGCGGAGGGGCGATCGTCTACCCGAGTTGGGGCGCCGTCTTCGGCGACGACGATTCCGACCGGGTGCCGCCGCCGACCGCGCAGGAGCGCGGCGACACCGTGGCGATCCTGGCGCGCACCAGCGCCAGCCAGGGCGTCTGCTACGGCTGGGAGCTGAAGGATTACCTCGGCTACGGTGACCCGGTCAGCGTCGGGTCGAACCTGGGTGACGGGGTGTCGGTCGAGAACAACCCGGCCTGCCCGCGCTGGGTACGGGTGAGCGCGCGGATCTACTACCCGTCCAACAGCAGCGACAGCGACGACAACGCCTACGTGGATGTCGACGGCTCCGCCGACTTCTCCTCCATCGAGCTGCTGCGTATCGGCGCCGGCCTGGAACGGCTCGGAGTCACCGAGGGCGCCTTCATCGACGATCCCGGCTGGGCGATCACCCGTGCCGCGGTGTCGCTGCCGCTGCTTGCCGTCGAGGCGGGCGTCGTCGAGCCGGCCGCCACCCCGACGGCGGCTGCCGCCAGCCCGCCGCCGCTCGCCGACCCGGGCGAGGACCTGTGGCGGGACCGCTGGGGCTGGCTGGTCGGTGCCGCCGGACTGCTGCTGATCACCGTCCTGTTCGTCACCATCGGCCTGGTGCAGCGCCGCCGGCAGCGCGGCGCGGCGGCCACGGTGCCGGCGCAACGCCAGGAGAGCACGACACGTACGCCGGAGAAGGCGTGACCGTCGACGCGCCGGCACGGTGGCGGCTGGCCCGCGCCGCCGTGCTGGCCGCGGTCTTCGTGTGCGCGGCCTGCGGGCTGGTCTACGAGCTCGCCCTGGTCGCACTCGGCAGCTACCTGATCGGCGACACCGTCGGTCAGGCGTCGATCGTGCTCGGCGTGATGGTCTTCGCGATGGGCGTCGGCGCACTCGCCGCGAAGCCGTTGCAGTCCCGGGCCGCCGCCGCGTTCGCGGCCGTCGAGCTGCTGCTTGCCCTGCTCGGCGGCCTGTCCGTGCTCGGTCTCTACGCCGCCTTCGCCTGGCTGGACCTCTACGGGCCCGCGCTGGTGGCGACGGCGTTCGTGCTCGGCCTGCTCATCGGCGCGGAGATCCCGCTGCTGATGGTGCTGCTGCAACGGATCCGGGAGCAGGCCGCCGGCAGCGCCGTGGCGGACCTGTTCGCCGCCGACTACGTCGGTGCGCTGCTGGGTGGGCTGGCCTTTCCCTTCCTGCTGCTGCCGATCTTCGGTCAGCTCAAGGGCGCACTGGTGGTCGGCGCGGTGAACGCCGCCGCCGGGGTCGTCCTGGTCTTCACGGTCTTCCGGCGCGAGCTGAGCCGACGCGCGCGCGTCGGGCTCACCGCCGGCTCCATCGCGGTGGCGCTCTGCCTGGGGTACGCGTGGCTGACCGCCCAGGACTTCGAGGTGACCGCGCGGCAGCAGCTCTACCGGGACCCGGTCGTGCACGCCGAACGCAGCCGGTACCAGGAGATCGTGCTGACCCGGTCGGTCGCCGAGCCGGGCCGCACCGGCACCACGGACCTGCGGTTGTTCCTCAACGGCGACCTCCAGTTCTCCTCGGTCGACGAGTACCGCTACCACGAGGCGCTGGTGCATCCGGCGCTGAACGGGCCGCGCGGCGAGGTGCTGGTGCTCGGCGCCGGTGACGGGCTCGCCGTCCGGGAACTGCTGCGCTACCCCGACGTCCGGCGGATCACCGTGGTGGACCTCGACCCGGCCGTGGTGGCGCTGGCCCGTGCCGAGCCGCAGCTGCGGCGGCTCAACGCCGGGGCCTTCGACGACCCCCGGGTGCGGGTGGTGCACGCCGACGCCTTCGGCTGGCTGCGGACCGCCACGGACCGCTTCGACGCCGTCGTGGTGGACCTGCCGGACCCGGACGAGACGGCCACCGCCAAGCTCTACACCGTCGAGTTCTACGCGCTGGTCGAGGGCGTCCTCGCCGAGGGCGGGCGGCTGGTCGTGCAGGCCGGCTCCCCGTACTTCGCGCCCCGGTCGTACTGGTCGATCGAGGCGTCGCTGCGGGAGGCCGGCTTCGCCGTCACGCCGTACCACGTGGACGTGCCCTCCTTCGGTGACTGGGGCTTCCTGCTCGCCGCGGCCGGTACCACCCCGCCCACCCTGGCGCTGCCGTCCGGCGCGCCCGCGCTGCGCTTCCTCGACGCCGACACGCTGGCCGCAGCCGGCGCGTTCCCCGCCGACCGGCGCCGCGTGGACGTGCCGGCCTCGACGCTGCTGCGGCCCCGGGTGCTGGAGTACGCGCGCGCGGAGTGGCGCGGATACTGACGCCGCCCCGGCGGGTCCGCTCGCCGTGTCCTGCCGTGTTCGCCCGGAGTCGATACGGTGTGGGCGCGATCTAGGGAAGGAGAATCGTGGTCGATCCCCACCACAACGCGCCGGCTCGGGTACGCCCCGCTGTCGTCACGATTTCCAGCTATCTGCTCATCTTCTACGCCGTCCTCTCGGTGCTCAGCCTCATCGTCGCGCTCAGCACCCTGAGCAAGATCCAGGACGTCTACCGGGACGCCTTCGCCGGCACCGACGCGGAGGGCGCGGAGAGCGTCGCCACGATCGCGGGCATCGGCGGCGGCGTCATCAGCCTGCTCTTCGCGGTCGGCCTGGTCGTCCTGGCCCTGCTCAACATGCGGGGCAAGAACGCCGCCCGGATCACCACCTGGGTGGTCGGCGGCATCGCGGTCTGCTGCACCGGCGTGGGCCTGGCGGGCAGCGCGGTCGGCAACTCGCTGGGCGGCCAGAACACCGGCAACGTGCCGAGCCAGGACGAGATCAACCGCCGTCTCGACGAGGCCCTGCCGTCCTGGTACGAGCCGGTCACCACGCTGCTGGCCGTGCTCGGCATCCTCTCCCTGCTGGCGGCGCTGATCCTGCTGGCGCTGCCCAAGGCCAACGAGTTCTTCCGCAAGCCGCAGCAGGCGTGGGAGCCGCCGGTCCCCGGCGCCACCTACCCCGGCTACCCGCAGACCTCGGGCGACCCCGGTTACCCGCAGACGCCCGGCCAGCCGGGCTACCCGCAGGCCCCGGGTTACCCGCCGGCGCCGGGTCAGCCGGGCAGCGGCTCCACGTCGGGCGGCCCCGGGCAGCCGGGTGGCGACGCCCAGCCGGGGTCGGACCGTCCCGGCCCGACCCCGCCGCCGGTGAGTTGACGCTCCGATAACGACGACGACGACGGTCCCTCCGAGTAGGTTGCAACCCGACGCCTACCGGAGGGACCCGTCGTGTCACACCCCGAACAGGCACCGGCCCGCCGACCGGCGGTGGTGACCCTGGCCGTCGCCCTGCTCGTGGTGATGGCACTGGCCGCTCTCGCGTACGCCGTCGCCGGCCTGCTCACCCTCGGCGGCACCGCCGACGACCTCCGGAGGGCCGCTGCCGGCACGTCCGCCCGCCCCGAGGACACCGACGGGGTGGTGGCGCTGCTGTGGGCGTCCGGTGTGGTCTCGGCGGTGGTGAGCGTGCTGGCGGCGGTGCTGCTCGTCGCCCTTGCCCTGGGGCTGCGTGCCGGCCGTCCGGGCGCCCGGGTGGGGACCTGGGTGGTCTCCGGGCTCGGGCTGTTCCTCGGCTGTTGCGGCCTCGCCGCGCTGGCCGGCCAGTGGGCCGTACCGCTGCGGCTGGGCGAGAGCGAGCGGGGCACCGCCGAGCTGCTCGCCCTCGTCGGAGACGCGTACCCGGGCTGGTGGATCCCGTTGGGCGCGGCACTTTCGGTGGGCCAGGTGCTCGGCTACCTTGTGGTGGCCGCGCTGCTGGCGCTGCCGGCCGCGAACGCGTGGTTCCGCCGGCCTCCGGCGGCGGTGCCCGGCCCGCACCACCCGTACGGTCCCGCGCCGTATCCGTACCCGCCCCCCGGGACGCCCGCGTCCCCGTACCCGCCGAGGTGAGGACCGCCCGTGACGCTCGACCAGTCGACCACCGAGCGACGGGCGTTGATCACCGGGGCGACCGCCGGCATCGGCGCGGCGTTCGCCCGACGGCTGGCCGCCGACGGCTGGCATCTGGTGCTGGTCGCCCGGGACGCCTCCCGGCTGGCCGACATGGCGACCGAGCTGACCGGCCGGCACGGCCACGACGTGGAGATCCTCCCCGCCGATCTGTCCACCGACGACGGCTGCGCGACGGTGGAGCGGCGGCTGGTTGAGGGGTCGCCGGTCGGGCTGCTGGTCAACAACGCGGGCATCAGCCTGAACAAGCCGTTCCTGAGGTCGACGGTCGAGGACGAGGCCCGGCTGCTGCGCCTGAACGTGCACGCGGTGATGCGCCTGACCCTCGCGGCCCTGCGTACGATGACTGAGCGGCGTGACGGGGCAGTGATAAATGTCTCTTCGGTTGCGGGTTTCGGGGCGCTCATGCCCGGATCGACGTACTCCGCCAGCAAGGCGTGGGTCACCAACTTCAGCGAGTCCGTCGGCCAGTCCGCACGCCCCTTCGGCGTACGGGTGATGGCGCTGTGTCCCGGCTACACGCGCACCGAGTTCCACGCACGGGCCGGCATCAACATGTCGAAGACGCCGGAGTGGATGTGGCTGCGGGCCGAGGACGTGGTCGACGAAGCCCTTCGTGACCTGCGGAAAGGCAAGCTGGTCAGCGTGCCGGCGTGGAAGTACAAGCTCGCCGTCGCGGGGCTTCGGCACGCGCCCCGGCGGCTGCTGGAGGTGGTGTCCCGGGACACCCGGGGCCGGATCGGCCGGGACGAGCGCTGACCCGTCGGCGCGGCCTGCCGCGCCGTTCCCCTGCTCGAATCCGGTTCAACGGCCCGGCCAACAGTCGCTGAGCGTAGCCGTCCATCGCCACCCATCTCATCGCCCGTAGGGTGATCCGGTCGGGCCCCACACACGGCTCCCAGGGTGGAGCAGTACCCTCTATCGCCATGGGGGCCCACGACGACCTGCGTAAATTCATTAGCGACCTGGCCGTGGTCCATGGACGCGTGGTGCTCTCCTCGGGGCGCGAAGCGGACTGGTACGTCGATCTGCGGCGCGTCACGCTCCATCACCGGGCGGCTCCGTTGGTGGGTCGGGTGATGCGTGACCTGACCGCCGACTGGTCCTACGACGCGGTGGGTGGCCTGACCCTGGGCGCCGACCCGGTGGCCGTCTCGATGCTGCACGCGGCGTCCGGGACGGACCGTCCGCTGGACGCCTTCGTGGTCCGGAAGACGGGCAAGGCGCACGGCCTGCAACGCCGGATCGAGGGCCCGGATGTGGCCGGGCGGCGGGTGCTGGCGGTGGAGGACACCTCCACCACCGGTGGAAGTGTGTTGACCGCGGTCGAGGCGCTTCGTGAGGCCGGGGCCGACGTGGTGGGTGTGGCGGTTATTGTTGATCGAGGCGCCGGCGACGCGGTGCGAGCCGCCGGACTGCCGTATCGGGCGGCCTATACGTTGGCTGACCTCGGCCTTGTGGCGTAAAAGTTTACCGATTCGGATCTGCTGATATGCAGGCGGATCGATGCTCCTGGTGGAAGGATGGAATACGTGGGAACTGCGTTGGCTGATATGACCATGCCTCAGATCTCGCCGCTTGCCGGCGAGCCGATCGAACGTGCCGATGCCGAGCGTCTCGCGGGGGTCCTCAAGGCCCTCGCGGATCCCGCTCGCCTGCGGCTGCTCAGTCTGATCCAGTCGGCCCCCGAGGGCGAGGCGTGTGTCTGTGACCTGACCGCGCCGCTCGGCCTCTCCCAGCCGACGGTCAGCCACCACCTGCGTATCCTCACCGAGGCCGGCTTGCTGGAGCGGGAGAAGCGCGGTGTCTGGGCGTACTACCGGCTGGTGCCGTCGGCGATCGCCACGATCGCCGATCTGCTCACCCCGCCGCGCAAGCGTGCCACCAAGAAGGCGCGCTGACCTTCACCGATCGTCCGGTGCACTCCCCGTGGGGAGAGCACCGGACGGCCGGCCGGGCCGCTGATTCCGCGCCACCCGTGTCGCGCGGTCAGTGCTTGCCGTAGTGCTCCCGGGTCTCCCGGATCGCCTCCTCGGCGGCGGCCATCTCCTGCGGCGTGGTGCCGCGTCGTGCGGCCATCCACGCCCGGAGCAGCTCGACCGCGATCGGGATGACCGAGATCCCGACGATCGCGATGAGGATGAACTCGATGTTCGCCTTGACGAACGGGATCTGGCCGAGGAAATAGCCGAGCACGGTCACGCCGGTGCCCCAGAGGACGCCGCCGATCACGTTGTAGATGACGAACGTGCGGTAGTTCATCCGGCTGACCCCGGCCACGATCGGCGTGAAGGTCCGCACGATCGGCACGAAGCGGGCCAGCACGATGGAGCGCGCCCCGTACTTCTCGAAGAAGTCGTGCGCCTTCAGCACGTTCTCCTGCTTGAACAGACGCGAGTTCGGCCGCCGGAACAGCGCCGGGCCGACTTTGCGGCCGAACGCGTACCCGACCTGGTCTCCCGCGATCGCCGCGATGGTGATGAGCAGGCAGACCAGCCACAGCGGGTAGGTGATGTACTTGCCGTCGGCGGTGAGCAGGCCCGCCGTGAAGAGCAGCGAGTCACCCGGCAGGAAGAACCCGATCAGCAGGCCGGACTCGGCGAACACGATCACCAGGATGCCGAGCAGCCCGAAGGTGGAGATCAACACCTCTGGATCGAGCCAGTCCGGCCCCAGGGCCAGCGTGGTGGTGGGCGTCGACACGAGGTGACCTCCGATAGCTGCCGGTCAGGAACGGAACGCCCCGTAGTCTAGGTGCCGCCCGCGGGCCCCGGTGCTCGACGTCACACCGCCCCCACCCGACCCGCGACCTACAGGCGGGGGTCGACCGGCTCGGACTCGCACGCCAGGATCGCGAAGACCAACTCGTGCCGGCGCCACAGTGGTGCACCGGCGACCAGCGCGTCCAGGGCCGCCAGCCCCAGGCCGTGCTCGCGCAGCGCCATCCCCCGCTTGCGTCCGAGGGACCGGCGGCGGAGCAGGGCGAGCTGCTCCGGCTCGGTGTAACCCGGCCCGTAGATGATCCGCAGGTACTCCCGTCCCCGGCACTTGATCCCCGGCTGGAGCAGGGAACCGCGCTCGCTCCGGGCGGCCGGCCCGGCGTACGGCTTGACCACCATCCCCTCCCCGCCGGCCGCGGTGAGCGCCAGCCACCAACGGGTGGCCTCCGCCTCGGCAGCCGCTTCGGACAGGTCGACCACCTGTCGCCGGGTCGGCGTGAAGAACTCCGGGGCCGCCACGCACAGCCGGTCGGCCAGGTCGAGGTGCCAGCCGTGGTCCCGGTCGGCGTAGGTCGCCTTCGCGCCGGCCAGCACCGCGAACGGCGCGAGAGTCACCCCGCGCAGCCCCTCGGTCGGCCCCACGTACGCCCGGTACGCCTCCGTGTAGGCGACGATCTCGTCCCGGCGGCGGGCCGTGGAGTCCCGCAGGTCGCCCAGGTCCAGGCCCCGGCCCACGGCGGCGTCCAATGCCGCCAGAGCCGCCGGCAGCGCGGCCCGACCGGCGGCGCCGACGCCCGCGTACTGCTCGCGGATCAGGCCGCCCGCCTTCGCCGACCAGGGCAGCAGCTCGGTGTCGAGCAGCAGCCAGTCGGTGTCCAGCTCCTCCCACAGCCCGGCCGCGCCGACCGCCGCCCGTACCCGGTCGAGCAGTGCGGTGTCCAGTGGCTCGCCGAAGAACGGCCGGCCGGTGCGGGTGTGCACCACCCCGCCGCCAAACGGTCCGGCCGGATCGCGGGCGACCAGCACGACGGCGCGGGAGCCCATGTGCTTCTCCTCGCAGACGACCCGGTCCACTCCCGCCGCCCGGTAGTCGGCGAACGCCTGCGCCGGGTGCTCCAGGAAGCCGTCCACCGTCGAGGTGGAGCACGGCGCCATCGTCGGCGGCAGCCACACCAGCCGCGCCGGATCGACGGCGAATCGGCTCATCACCTCCAGCGCCGCGGCGGCGTTCTCCGCCGGCACGGTCAGTGACCCGTACGGGTGCTCGACGTGCCGCCGGCCGGTCACGTCGGCGAGCTCCAGCACCTCGTCGGGGCGGGCCGGCGCGGCGGCCAGCGGACGCGCCGGCGCGTACCACTCACGCTCGGCGGGCACCGACACCAGCTCCCGCTCCGGGTACCGCAGCGCGGTGAGCCGGCCACCGAAGACGCAGCCGGTGTCGACGCAGATGGTGTTGTTGACCCACTCCGGCTCCGGCGTGGGCGTGTGCCCGTAGACCACCATCGCCGAACCCCGGTACTCCCGCGCCCACGGGTAGCGCACCGGCAGCCCGTACTCGTCGGTCTCGCCGGTGGTCTCCCCGTACAGCGCGAACGAGCGGACCCGGCCGGACGCGCGGCCCTGGTACGCCTCCTTCAGCCCGGCGTGCGCGACCACGAGCCGGCCGCCGTCCAACACGAAGTGGCTGGTCAGGCCGTCGACGAACGTCGCCACCTCGGCGACGAAGCCGTCCGGCTCGTCGGCCAGCTGGGCCATCGTCTCGGCCAGGCCGTGGGTGAGCCGCACGTCCCGGCCGCGCAGCTTGCGCAGCAGCTTCTGCTCGTGGTTGCCGGGCACGCAGAGCGCGTGCCCGGCCGCGACCATGCCCATCACCAGGCGCAGCACGCCGGGGGAGTCCGGGCCGCGGTCCACCAGGTCACCGACGAACACGGCGGTACGCCCCGACGGGTGCGTCGCGTCGACCGGCCGGCCCTCCGCGTCGCGGCGCGGCTCCCAGCCGAGACGGATCAGCAGCGCCTCCAACTCGGCGCGGCAGCCGTGCACGTCACCGACGATGTCGAACGGCCCGGTCAGCTCCTTCCGGTCGTTGAACAGCTTCTCGTAGCGGATCTCCGCGGCGTCGATCTCGTCGACCCCGCGCAGCACGTGCACCTTCCGGAAACCCTCCCGGGCCAGCTGCCCGTACGTCCGGCGCAGGTCGCGCTGCATCCGGGCCAGCACCGGACGGCCGAACATGCGGTCGGCGCGCCCCTCGGTCCGCTCCCACGCCAGCGCCTCCGGCACGTCGAGCACGATCGCGACCGGCAGCACGTCGTGCTCCCGGGCCACCCGCACCAGCCCGGCCCGGGCGTGCGGCTGGAGGTTCGTCGCGTCCACGACGGTCAGCCGCCCGGCGCGCAGGCGCTTGCCGGCCACGTAGTGCAGCACGTCGAACGCCTCGGCGGAGGCGGACTGGTCGTTCTCGTCGTCGGCCACCATCGCGCGGAAGGCGTCGGAGGACAGCACCTGGGTCGGCGCGAAGTGCCGGCCGGCGAACGTGGACTTCCCGGAGCCGGAGACGCCGACCAACGCCACCAGGGCCAGCTCGGGGATGTCGAGGGTGGTCATCGGCTCTCCTCCGTCCGGGTCAGCACGGCCAGCTGGGTCGGTGCGCCGACCTCGGGGTCGTCGTCGCCGACCCCACGGATCACGGCCGTGTAGCCGTACGTCGTGGTGACGCGGGCGACCCAGTCGGCGAACTCGGCGCGGGTCCACTCGAAGCGGTGGTCCGCGTGGCGGAACCGCCCGGCGGGCAGCCCCTCGTAGCGCACGTTGTACTCCACGTTCGGCGTGGTCACCACGACCGTCGCCGGCCGGGCGTGACCGAGGACGGCGTCCTCCAGGGCGGGCAGGCGAGGCGGGTCGACGTGCTCGACGACCTCCATCAGCACCGCCGCGTCGTAGCCGCGCAGCCGGTCGTCCCGGTAGGTCAGCGCGGACTGCCACAGCCGGATCCGGTCCCGCTGCCGCTCCGGCAGCCGGTCCAGGCGCAGCCGTCGCGCCGCCAGCGTCAGCGCGTGGGTGGACACGTCCGTCCCCACGACCTCGGTGAACCGGCGGTCGCCGGCCAGCGCGGTGAGCAGGGCACCGCCACCGCAGCCCAGGTCCAGCACCCGGCTCGCCCCGGCCTCCACCAGCGCGGCGAGCACCGCCTCCCGGCGGCGTACGGCGAGCGACGGCACCCGGACGGCGTCCGGTCCCGTCGTGTCGTCCACCACGTCCGGCTCGGCCGCGGTCGGCTCGTCGGCCAGCCGCTGCTCCGCCAGGCGGGCCAGCGCCTGCCCGGCGAGGGCACGCCGGTGCGCCAGGTACCGGCGGCTGATCAGGCCCCGCTCCGGGTGGCCGGCGAGCCAGCCCGCACCGGCCCGGAGCAGCTTGTCCACCTCGTCCGGCGCCACCCAGTAGTGCTTGGCGTCGTCCAGCACCGGCAGCAGCAGGTACAGGTGGTTGAGGGCCTCGGCGACGCGGACGGTGCCGGTCAGCGTCAGGTCGACGTACCGGCTGTCGCCCCACTCCGGGTGCCGCTCGTCGAGCGGGAGCGGGGTGGCGACCACCGTCCAGCCGAGGGGCGTGAACAGCCGGACCGCGACGTCCGCACCGCCCCGGCACCGCAGCACCGGTACGCGTACCTCCAGCGGGATCGGCGTGGCGGCCAGCTCCGGACGGTCCCGGGACTCCCCGCGCAGCGCCGACCGGTACACCTTGGACAGGGCCGAGGAGAGCAGGCTGGACGCCGCGTACGGCCGGTCGTTGACGTACCGCCCGAGGGTGAAGTTCTCCGGAGCCGTCGCCGGCTGCCGGCCGCGGCCCCGGCCCCGCGCGCCGGCCAGCCGCAGCGGGTCCACGTCCAGCAGCAGGGCGGCGGTGCAGCGCTGCTCGTCCGCCTCGGGGTAGAACACGTGCGCGGTGCCGACCGGCACGTCGAAGGAGTGCGCGCGGTCGGGGTGCTTGACCAGCAGGTGACCGAGGTCGGTCGCCGGTCGGTACGTGGTGGTGAGGGTGAGCAGCACGCCGCCCATGGTCCCAGCGCTTCCGATCTTGTGTCGTCCCGTTTTCGCCTCAGGACAGGGCGATGCCCCGCCGACCGGAGGGGTCGGCGGGGCATCCGGTGGTGCGGGTGGATCAGGCCACGAAGCGGGTCCGGCGGCGGCGGGCCACCACGAAGCCGGCGCCACCGGCGGCGAGGAGGACGGCACCGAGGCCGGCGACCAGGGCGCTGTTGGCGCCGGTGATGGGCAGCGAACCGCCGCCACCCTGACCACCGTCGCCGTTGCCGGTCGCGTTGACCAGGATCTTGGCGATGTCGTTGGCCGGCTTCAGGTCCTGGTAGAAGCCGCCGTCGCACTGGCACGGCACGTTGATCTTCACGGTGCCGGCCGAATTGGCGATGACCTCGTCGATCCGGAAGCCGAACTCGAAGGTCTCCTGGTCACCGGCCTTCAGGAAGGAGGTGGTGTAGCAGCGGTACTGGCGGGCACCCGGCTCGCCCGGCTCGCCCCACTCCTCACCCTTGACGGGGAAGCAGGACTCCGGAACCGCGATCGCGGTCGTGCCCTTGGGCACCTCCACCACCATGTGGGTGACCGAGGAACCGCTGCGGGTGGCGTCCAGCGTGGCCGGACCGTTGTTGCGGAAGCCGATCGTCGCGTCGACCTCGGCACCCTTGCCGCCGGCCAGCTTGGCGCCGACCGCCTCCAGGTCGGTGCTGTTCTTGCCGGTGACCTTGACCTCGAGGTGCGAGTGGTTGTTCTCCGGCTGCGTGTCGGCCTGGGACCCCTGGGCGCTGATCCGGGCGCTGGCGGCGCTGGCGGCCAGGTTCAGCTCGTCGCCGGTGCCCGGCGTGCCGATCGTGATGTCGAGCGTGTCCAGGTACGCCTGGAAGTCCTCGAACTCGGCCGGCGTCATCCAGATGATCTCGCCCCACTCGGTGCCGGGCGCGAAGGTGTCCTTGCCCAGCGCGTACGCGAGCGTCGCGGCGCCGCCGGTACCCGGGGCGAGGGCCTCGTCGAAGCGGCACGTGCGCAGCTCGTCGCCGACGTAGGTGCAGTTGCTGTGCTTCTTGGTCGCCCGGATGCCGTGGTCGTTGTAGAAGACGACCGCAGCGCCCTTGGCGGTCGTCTCACCGACGTTCCGCACGGCCAGAGGCGCGGTGAACGTGGCACCGGGGGCGGCGGAGCGGACGGTCTCCGGGCCCGCGGCCAGGTCGACGCCCTCGCCGACGCGGACCCGCGACTCGTAGCTGACCGGGTCGAAGCCCTTGGCGCTGGCGCTGACCTTCAGCGCGCCCTCGTCACCGTCCACAGCGTCCGCCGTCGGTGCGATGACCACCTGGAAGAGGCCGTTCAGGCCCCACTCGTCCTCGATGCCCGCCTCGAACGGCAGGGTGCAGAGCAGGACGTTCTCCTCCGGGGTGGTGCACTCGGAGGAGTCCTCCTCCTTGACCGTCACCTTGCCGGCGAGCGCGGTGAAGTCGTACCGGATGGTCAGGTCCTGTAGGACGACCGGGCCGGAGCTGTACACGGTGGGGTACTCGACCTTGCCCGTCGTATCGGCCGCGATGGTCACGTCGCGGAGGTAGACGGCGAGTTCGACGTCGTTTTCCTCGGCGGCGGCGGGACCGGCGGAGGCGGCGACGAGCGCGCCTACGACGCCGAGCCCGGCGAGCCAACGCCGGGTGGAGTGCGTGAGCATGTTGGGGGGTCCTCCGGTAGGGGGATGCCAGGGATGGCCAGCGGATCTTAAGAAAGACCAAAGGTTCCGCGCCGCCCCGCGCCGCCTCGCCGGGGAAAAGACCAGCCGAAAGGTTGACCCGCGGCGACACGGCATGACCGTGCGGTCGCGCTCGGTCAGGATCTTCGATCTCGATCAGGAGTGCAACGATCCGGACGCCCGTACCCGTCATGGGTGGCAGGAGCCCAGGAGGTGCGGTGACGTACGAGGAGTTCGTCGACGCTCGGTTGGCCGCGTTGCTGCGGTACGCGGTGATGCTGACCGGCGATCCACACCAGGCGCAGGACCTGGTGCAGGAGACCATGGTGCGCGTCCAGCTCAACTGGCGGCGGGTGGCCCGGGCCGACTCGCCCGAGCGGTACGTCCGCCGCATGTTGACGAACCAGTTCGTCGACTGGCGGCGCGGCTCGTGGGTGCGGCGGGTGCTGCTGCGCGGTGCGCCGGACGAGGCCGTGGCGGCGCCGGCCGACCACGCTCAGCACGCGGTGGACCGGGACCAGGTGTGGTCCTGGCTGGCCGGGTTGCCTCGCCGGCAACGCGCCACCCTGGTGCTGCGCTACTACGAGGACCTGCCGGACGCGGAGATCGCCGAGATCCTCGGCTGCGCCGTCGGCACCGTCCGCTCCTGCATCTCCCGCGCCCTGACCACCTTGCGCACCGAGTACGCGGAGGCCCGCCCATGACCGAGGACGACCTGCGTGCCGCCTTCGCGCGGCACGAGCCCCTGACCCCGCCGACCGGCCCCGTGCGTGCGGCGATCGACCGCCTGGCGGCCCGTCGTCGCCGCCGGCGCCAGCGGCTGCGGGTCGGCGCGGCGGCGGTCGCGCTGGTCGGTGTGCTGGGTGTCGGCGCACCGCAGTTCCGGTCCGGCCAGACCGCGGTCGACGACGGCACCACCCTGATGGCCGACCCGAGTGGTGCACCGGTCGGTACGCTGAACGTGCTGCTGGTCGGGGTGGACTCCGCGTCCGGCTCCCGGCCGCCACTGGCCGACTCGGTGCTTCTCCTGCACGTGCCGGCCGACCGCAGCCGCCCGTACCTGATTTCGCTGCCCCGCGACCTGGCGGTGCCGATTCCGGGACACGGCACCGACAAGCTCAACGCCGCCTTCGCATTCGGCGCCGGCGACGGCCGGCCCGACCTGGCGAACGGGTACGACCTGGTCCGCCGGACCGTCGCCGACCTGACCGGCGTACGGATCGACGCCGGCGTGGTCCTGACCTACCCGGTGCTGCGGAAGCTGACCGACGCGGTGGACGGCGTGGAGGTCTGCCTGCCGGAACGGGTGCGGTCGGTCCACACCCGACGGATCTTCCCCGCCGGCTGCCACCGGCTGGACGGCGCGGAGTCCGTGGACCTGCTGCGGCAGCGTCGCGGGCTGCCCGACGACGCCCTAAATCGGGACCGCAACGCCCACCGGTACGCGGCCGGGCTGGTCCGGCGGGCGGGTGAGCAGGGTGTGCTGACCGATCCGGTCCGGATGTCCCGCCTCCTCGGACTGGTCGGGCCGGAGCTGACCGTGTCGTGGTCCGGGAGGGCCGGCCTCCCGGACCTGCTGCGGGTGGTGCCCGCCCTGGAGTCGACCGAGCCGGTCGGGCTCGACCTCCCGGCCGGAGGGACCGGCCGCTACCTCACCCTCGATCCGGCGGCCACGCCGTTCCTCGCGGCACTGCGCGAGGACCGGCTGGACGGCTGGGTCGCGGCCAACCCTGCGCGGGTCACCCGCCTGCGCTGAGTCGGCCGCCTCAGCGGTAGTCGTCCTCGTCGGCGGCGACCACCCGGGCCTGTTCCATCGCGTCCCAGTCGCCGACCTCCAGGCCGCGGTGCGGCTCGGCGTCGGCGTCGCCGGGGTCGATGGAGGCGGCCTGCTCGACCGCGTCGGCCGGCTCCGCCTCCATGTCGCGCTCCTCGGGGCTGAGGTGGTGGCTGGGAGCGAAGTCCTCGTCGGGCTGACCCATCGGTCCCTCCCGTGATCTCGGCGGACGGTTCCCACCCACCGTACGGTCTGCGCTCCCGCAGCGCTGGTCGACCACGCACGCCCCCGCGGTGGCCGAGTCGACCGAATTGCCCCTCCGGGTGCCGTCCCCGGTGCCAGGATGGGGCGGTGAGCCGCCCTGTGGGGCGCCATCGTGATGACCGTCGCGACCTGGCTGATCAGCGTCGTCGTACCGGACAGTCCGGAGCGTCGGTGCGGCCGACCGGTGGACGCCCGCCGGGGTGGTTGTGCCCGGCGCCACCTTCTACGGGATACTGCCGACGGTGGACAGCGCGGTCCGGCGCACCCATGGACAACAGCGGCCGGTGACGGCCGAGAGCGGCAAGTAAGGAGCACTCGACTATGCCCATCGCATCCCCCGAGGCCTACGCGGAGATGCTGGACCGCGCCAAGGCCGGCCGGTACGCGTACCCCGCGATCAACGTGACGTCCTCGCAGACCCTCAACGCCGCGCTGAAGGGCTTCGCTGACGCGGAGAGCGACGGCATCATCCAGGTCTCCACCGGTGGTGCCGAGTACCTGTCCGGCCCCTCGGTGAAGGACATGGTCACCGGCGCGGTGGCGTTCGCCGCGTACGCGCACGAGGTGGCCAAGAAGTACCCGGTCAACATCGCGCTGCACACCGACCACTGCCCGAAGGACAAGCTGGACAAGTTCGTCCGGCCGCTCCTGCAGATCTCCAAGGAGCGGGTGGCCGCCGGCCAGGAGCCGCTGTTCCAGTCGCACATGTGGGACGGCTCGGCCGTGCCGGTGGCGGAGAACCTGCAGATCGCGGCCGAGCTGCTCGACCGTGCCGCCGAGGCCAAGATCGTCCTTGAGATCGAGGTCGGCGTCGTCGGTGGCGAGGAGGACGGCGTCGAGAACGCCATCAACGACAAGCTCTACACCACCGTCGAGGACGGCCTGGCCATGGTCGAGGCCCTCGGCCTGGGCGAGAAGGGCCGCTACATGGCGGCGCTGACCTTCGGCAACGTGCACGGCGTCTACAAGCCGGGCAACGTCAAGCTGCGCCCGGAGATCCTCAACCAGATCCAGGAGGCGGTGGGCGCCAAGTACGGCAAGGACAAGCCGCTGAGCCTGGTCTTCCACGGCGGCTCCGGCTCGCTGCTGTCGGAGATCCGCGAGGCACTGGACTACGGCGTGGTGAAGATGAACATCGACACCGACACCCAGTACACCTTCACCCGGCCGGTGGCGGACCACATGTTCCGCAACTACGACGGCGTGCTGAAGGTCGACGGCGAGGTCGGCAACAAGAAGATGTACGACCCCCGCGTCTGGGGCAAGGCCGCCGAGGCCGGCATGGCCGCGCGGGTCGCCGAGGCCTGCGAGCACCTGCGCTCCACCGGCACCACCATGAAGTGACGACCGCCTGACGGTCCGACGGCCGGCTCCCCGCACGGGGGGCCGGCCGTCGCGGTTCCTCTCACACCCCGGTCAGGACGCGGACGGCCTCCCGGACGTCGTCGGTGAGGTGCACGGTCGAGGAGAGGTCGCCGAACGGCGACGCGGCCAGCAGCGGGCGCAGCAGCGCCTCCACCGGCAACTCCCGGGTCCAGTACGCGCGGTCCAGGAAGACGTACGCCCCGCTGGCGCCGTCGGTGCCGTAGTACGTCTTCGTGGTCGCCTGGAACACCTCCTGCACCGTGCCGGCCCGGCCGGGGGCGAAGACGATCCCGCCCCGGGCCAGCCGCAGGATGGTGTCCTCGCGGATGGCGTTCGAGAAGTACTTGGCGATCCGGCCGGCGAAGAGGTTCGCCGGCTCGTGCCCGTACAACCAGGTGGGGATGGCCAACCCGCCGGCGTGCGCCCAGTCCCGCCCGCCCGTGGCGAGGGCGGCCGAGTCGGCGTGGTGCCGGGACGCCGGGTCGCCGCCGTTGGGCGGCGGCGTCACCGAGCGGCCGTAGACCTCCCGTACCCGCAGCGCCGCCGCGGTGTAACGGTCGTGGTCGGTGAAGTCCGGTGCCTCGGCGAGCAGGTCGATCGCGGCGGTCAGGTCCGCGGCCGGCCGCAGCGACAGGTACGCGCCGAGGTTCGCCGCCTCCATCACCCCCGGCCCGCCACCGGTCACCACCAGCCGGTCGGCCCGGGCCAGTTCCCAGCCCAGCACGGCGGCCATCCGGTACGGCGCGCTGCCCCGCGGCACCGCGTGCCCGCCCATGATGCCCACCACCGACTGCGGACCGTGGGTGGCCAGCCAGGTGCGGGTGGCGTCGGCGAGGGCGTTGTCCACGCCGTGGTCGTGCAGCCGTTGACCGAGCGCCTCGCGGACGTCCGGCAGCGCCCCGCCGTGCGCCCGGAAGTGCTCGTAGACCCGGGTGTCGTACATGCCGGCGAAGCCCCCACCGGCGAACCCGTCGGCGAGGTCCTCGGGCGTGTACAGGTGGGACGGCTGGGTCGGGTACGGCAGCCCGGAGAAGGGCGGCACCACGTTCGCGCCGCGCCGCACCAGGTCGGCCCCCACGTCCCGGGAGGCGAACCGGCACCCGACGAAGAGCGTCCCGGTGACCGTGACGCCGGTGAGGTCGGGCGGGTCGAGGTCGAGCCGGAGGCCCTGCACGGTCAGCCCGGCCAGGTCGCCGGTGGCGAGGCGCCGGTCGAAGTCGGCGCGCGTCTCGACCTCGTCCGTGCAGACGTGCGGCTCGATGACGTCGATGGGTGGTGGGCTGGGCACGCGGTCATCCTGCCCGGCCGGGTCAACCCGCCAAACCTGCCCCCGCCCGGCCCGTGGAACCCGGAGACAGACAGGAGCCCGGCGGCCGAGGCCGCCGGGCTCCTGCTTGACCGGGTCCTGGGGAGGCTCCGGACCCATAGTTGTAATGGAAATCACGTGGCGGCGGCATGGGCCGCAGGCGTGACCAGTTCCTCAGCCTTTCAGCCAAGCGACTCCGCCAACCCCCTCGCGTGTCGCACCGCGAAGCGGGTTGAATGGGACGATGCAGAACCTGTTGCCGGAGCCACCGGCCACCCTCCTGCCCGCGCACGACGAGGCGGACGCCGCCCTGGCCGCCGCCGAGGAGAGCGGCAGCGACGAGGCGTTCGCCGAGGTGGCGGCCCACCATCCGACCTACAGCGCCGGCTGGGCCGCGCTGGCGGCCCGGGCGTTCGCCGCGGGCCAGGTCGTTCCGGCCTACGCGTACGCCCGCACCGGCTACCACCGGGGCCTGGACCAGCTGCGTCGCAGCGGCTGGAAGGGGCACGGCCCGGTGCCGTGGTCGCACGAGCCGAACCGGGGCTTCCTGCGCTGCCTCTACGTGCTGTCCCGGGCCGCCGACGAGATCGGCGAGGCGGACGAGGCGGCCCGCTGCGCCCAGTTCCTCCGCGACTGCGACCCGGCGGCGGCCGACGCCCTGGCCAGCAACTGACCCCGTCGTGACGGCCGGTCCGGCAGATCCGGGCCGGCCGTCACGCCGTCACCGCCTCACAGTCCCTCGGCCACCGCGGCGGCGATCTTCAACCAGGCGTCCCGGGTGGCCGACGAGAGCGCCCCGTAGCGAATCGGCTCGCCGCTGTCGATGAGCCTCTCGTACGGCGCCAGCAGCACCGCCCGGGTCCGCGCCGCGAAGTGCTCCTGGATCGCGGGAAGGTCGATCTCCTTGCGCGACGGCGGCATGGAGACCACGGTGACCGCCTGCCGGACCAGCCGCTGCCGGCCGCTCTGCTCCAGGTGGTCGAGCATCCGGGCAGCCGTCTCGGCCGAGTCGTTCCGGGCCGACATGGTCACCAGCAACTGGTCGGTGGCGTCCATCGCGGCCTGCCAGTTCTGCGCCCGGACGTTGTTGCCGGTGTCCACGAAGATCAGCTTGTAGAAGCGGCTGACCACCTCGCGGATCTCCGCGAACGCGGCGGCGGTGAGCATCTCGCCACCGGTCGCCGACTCGTCGGAGGCGAGGACGTCGAACATCCCCTCGCCCTGGGAGCGGACGTACTGCGACAGGTCGCCGACGCGCCCGTGCGCGCCGTGGAACTGGCCGAGGTCGCGCAGCATGTCCCGCACCGTGCGGGAGTGGAAGTCCTGCTGGGCGCGCATGCCGAGGGTGCCCTGGGTCTCGTTGTTGTCCCAGGCGAGCACGTAACCGCCGCGCTTCTGGCCGAACGTCATGGCCAGCAGCAGGATCGCCACGGTCTTGCCGGCGCCGCCCTTCGGGTTGACCACGGTCACCTGCCGCAGCCCGCCGAAGTTGCGGCGCACCATCTCGATGTCCCGCCGGAGTTCCTGCTCGTGCCGGCCCGGCGCCAGACGCAGCAGCCCGGTCTTGTTCACCATGGCGCGTACGCCCATGGTGGCGACCGGGTCGGCGGGCCGGACCTGGCGGCGGCGCGCGAAGTCCTCGGCGGTGGGCGGCGCGCCGACCTCCGGGCTCCAGGCCGGTTCCGGGTACGGGGGCTGCACGGGCGGCGCGCCCTCCATCGGCGGGTACTGCGGCGGGACCGGGCCGGACTGCGGGACGGCCCCCTGCTGCCACGGCGGCGGGTACCAGGCGGGCTGCGGCGGGAAGGGGCCCGGCGGCGCCGGGACGGGCGGCGTCACCGCCACCGGCTCGTACTGCTGCGGCGCGACCTGCGGCGGCGGGGGGATCTCCGTGGCGTGCGGCGTCGGCGTCTCGCCCCCGGCCTCGGGGACGGCCGGCGGCGTCACCACCGGCAGCGCCCCGGCCTGCGACGTCGCCCAGGGCGGCGCCGGCTCGCCGGTGGCGGGACGCTGCGGCGGTTGGGCCCACGGCGACTCCGTCGGCACCCGGCCCCCGTGCGCCGGCGGACCGTCGACCGGGTCCCCCGGCGCGTCGGCGCCGGCCACCGGCTCTCCGGTCGCGGGATCGACCGTGGCGTGCGGGTCGGGGATGCCGTCGCCGTCCGTCTGGTGCACCGGCACGGCCGTGGTGGCCTCGTGTACGGGCCCGACCCCCGAGGCGGACGACCCGTCGGCGTGGCGGGGGCTGTGCGGATCACCGGCCTGCGGGCCCGGATGGTGGACGGCGGTCGGGTCGGCGCCCGACGCGGCCGGCTGGTCGAGGCTGAACGGCATGTCGAGGTCGACCGGGGCGGTCGACCGGGGAGCCGGCACCGTGGGAGCTCCGTACGTCCCGGTGGCCGGTGGGAAACCGCTGCCGGCACCCCACTGGGGACCGGTCTGCGCCGGCGGGTGGCCGTGACCCGCCTCCGGCGTCGGCGACCAGCTTGTTCCGGCCGGCGGGCCGATCATCGCCCACCCGCCGGGTGCGGCCGCCCCGGTGCCGAGCGACGGGTAATCGGCGGGGGACGGCGGTCGACCGGGCTGTGGTGGGACCGGCGGTGGTCCGGCCGCCGGCGCCCAGGGGTGCGCGCCGGCCTGCTCCGTCGGCCAGAGTGGTTCGATGTCCCGCTCGGGCACCGGCTGCTGGCCGGGCACGTGCGTCCGGTCGGCGTTCTCGTCCACCACGGATCCTCCCCAGTCCTCCTGCCGAGGATAGGCCCCCGGCCGAGCCGGGGTTCGACGCCGCGACAGGGCGCCGGCTCAGGCCGTCCAGACCGCCCAGGCGCCCGGCTCGGTCCACCAGGACCGCTTGCGGCCCAGCTCGCCCTCCGCCCCGTCGTCCAGGAACGGCACCTTTCCCTCACGTGGCAGCACGGACACCGCGCGGCCCCGGGCCCGGCGCACCTCCAGGCCTACCCGCCGTCGGCCCCACCTCGAACGGGTCGTCACGGGGACGGCCACGGCGACGTCGACCAGCCCGTCCGTCGGGTCCGGCGTGCCGAGCAGCGCCACGTCGTCGAGGTGTGCGTACCCGCCGGCGTTGCCGATCGCGCACGCCACCAGGAGGTCGTGGCCGTCGGTGAGCACGGCGTCGTCCACCTCCACCCGGCCGCGCCAGTGCAGCGGCCGGCCGCCGTCGTCGGCCGCGCCGAGCAGCGCGCCGTCCAGGGTCACCGAGCCGCCGTCGTTGCGTAGCAGATCGAGCCGCCGGGCCGTGCCGTCCAGCACGGCGGTGGCCACCGCCGCCGGGTCGCGCGGCAGGCCGAGCTGCGCGGCCAGGTCGCGCTGCGTGGTGGACCGGGCCGGATCCAGCGGGAGTACGCCGATCGCCGGCAGGTCCGGCACCGTCCGGTTGCCGGCCAGGTCGTCCGGGCGGCGGCTGGGCGGCGGGGCGTACCGGCGGACGAGCCGGCGCACGACGGCGCGCAACTGGGCGTCACTGGCCGTGGCGACGACCAGGCGGGTCTTGGAGTCCGGATCCGGCCAGGTGAGGCCGTCGGGGCGCGGCGGACCGTCCAGTCGGGCCAGCACCTCGTCGATCTCCGCGTCCGAGCGGGCGGTCACCGTCTCGACCCGCGCACCCCGGGCGGTGAGCGCGTCCGCGCAGGCCAGCACCGGTACGCGGGGGGTCTCGCAGCGGTCCTCCGTCTTCGCGCCGCTGGCGTCGCCGGCCCGGTCGTCGGCGCCTCCGCAGCAGGCACCGCCGCTGCCGCAGCCCCCACCGGGAGCGTCCCGCTCCGAGCCCAGGGTGAGCAGCACCACGTCGAACACGAGGGAGCCTCCTACTTCTCGCGTGACCGCTGCCGGCCCCGCCCTCACTACTTGTTAGCCTGACACCCCGGGCTCGCCGACCGGTCGCCACCTGGCACCCGAGCCTTCTGGAGGCGGAAAAGATGCCAGCGATCGTGCTCCTCGGCGCTCAGTGGGGCGACGAGGGCAAGGGCAAGGTTACCGACCTGCTGGGTGAGCGGGTCGACTACGTCGTGCGCTACTCGGGCGGGAACAACGCCGGCCACACGGTGATCACGCCGGACGGCCAGAAGTACGCGCTGCACCTGATGCCGTCGGGTGCCCTCTCGCCGAGCGCGATGATCGTCATCGGCAACGGCGTGGTCGTGGACCCGAAGGTGCTGCTCACCGAGATCGACGGTCTCGCCGAGCGGGGCGTGGACGTCTCCCGGCTGCGGATCTCGGGTGACGCGCACCTGATCATGCCGCACCACCGGGCGCTGGACCGGGTGGTCGAGCGCTACCTCGGCTCGTCCCGGATCGGCACCACCGGCCGGGGCATCGGCCCCGCGTACGGCGACAAGGTCGCCCGCATGGGCATCCGCCTGCAGGACCTGCTGGACCCGGGCATCCTGCGCAAGAAGCTGGAGCTCGCGCTGCGCGAGAAGAACCAGCTCCTGTTCAAGATCTACAACCGCAAGGCGATCGACGTCGACGCGACGATCGAGGAGTACCTGGCGTACGCGGAACGGCTCCGGCCGTACATCGCGGAGACGCGGGTCATGCTCTGGGACGCACTGGACCGCGGCGAGACCGTGCTGCTGGAGGGCGCCCAGGCCACCATGCTCGACATGGACCACGGCACGTATCCCTTCGTGACCTCGTCCAACCCGACCGCCGGTGGGGCGTGTGTGGGCGCGGGCATCCCGCCGACCGCCATCACCAAGGTCATCGCGGTGAGCAAGGCGTACACCACGCGGGTCGGCTCCGGGCCGTTCCCGACGGAGCTGTTCGACGACAACGGGCAGCACCTGCGCAAGATCGGTCACGAGTACGGCACCACCACCGGCCGGGAGCGGCGCTGCGGCTGGTTCGACGCCGTCGTCGCCCGGTACGCCTGCCGCCTCAACGGCGTCACCGACCTGGTGGTCACCAAGCTCGACGTGCTCACCGGTCTGGCGAAGGTGCCGATCTGCGTCGGGTACGAGATCAACGGCGAGCGGGTCGACGACATGCCGATGACGCAGACCGACTTCCACCACGCCACGCCGATCTACGAAGAGCTGGACGGCTGGTGGGAGGACATCTCCAAGGCGAGAACCGAGGACGACCTCCCGGAGAACGCAAGGCGCTACATAGCCCGCCTGGAAGAACTCTGCGGCACCCGAATCAGCATCGTAGGAGTAGGCCCAGGCCGAGAAGAAAACGTAATCCGCCACCCCCTCCTCCCCTAACCCCCCCCACCCCCCCCCCCCCCCCCCCCCCCCCCCCCGCCCGCTTCCCGTTGATCAAGGGGTTTGCGTCAAGGATCGGAGCTGTTCCTGACCTAAACCCCTTGATCAACACGGCGGTCGAGTGGGGCGACAGCCGGTTGTCCACAGGTTTGTCCACAGGGGCTGCGAGGTGGGCGCGGGGGTGGCGATCGTGGCGCAGTGGAACGGATCGAGTTGCTTCGGCGCGTCGCGTCGGCACAGGACGGGATGGTCACGACGGAGCAGGCACTTCGTGTCGGCTTCACGCGAGACGACATCCGTCATCACTGCCGTGCCGGCCGCTGGGTGCGGCTGGCGCGTGGCTGTTTCCGGCCCTGGCCGTCCGAGGAGCGCGCGGCCGACCTGAGGCGTGCGCGGATCAGGGCAGCGGTGACCAGCCTGGGCGCGGATGCGTTCGCCGTTCTGGGGACGGCCGCGGAGCTGTACGGCCTCGCGGGCCTGGCGCCGACGTCCGAGATCCACATCTCGGTGCCGGTTGCCGCACCCCGCGCGCAGCGTTCGACCGATCCGCACCTCGTCGTCCATCAGTTGACCGTGCCGGTCGGCGACACCTGCCGGGTCGCCGGGATCGCCGCGACGACGCCGTTGCGAACGCTGGCCGACCTGATGCTGCGCGCTCATCGCTATCCGGCCGTCTCGCTGCTGGACTCGGCGCTCAACCGTGAGTTGATCACCGTGACGGAGTTGGCGGCCATACCCGCACTGATCAGGGGACGGCGGGGCGCGGTGGCGGCGCGTGGCTACCTGGCCGAGGCGGACGGGCGTGCGCAGTCCCCGCTGGAGACCCGCACCCGGCTGCGCTGCGTGGACGGCCGGGTCCCGCCGGACGTGCTGCAACTGGAGGTGCGGGACGACGACGGCTACCTGCTCGGCATCGGCGACCTGGGCTGGCGTGCGCCCAGTGTCATCGCCGAAGCGGACGGCCGCGGCCCGCACGGCACGCCGGAGGCGGCGTACGCCGACCGCCGCAGACAGAACCGCCTGGTCAACGCCGGCTGGACCGTCCTCCGCTTCACCTGGCAGGACACCCTCGACCCGCACTACATCCCGTGGACGGTCCGGCAGGCGCTCAACCGACCCCGACACTTGCGTTGATCAAGGGGTATGCGTCAGTAGTCAGCCCCGCACCTGGCGCAAATCCCTTGATCAACAGGGAGGGGGGTGGGGTCGGGGTGGGGGTCGGTAGGATGCCGGCGTGCGGGTACTTCTTGTGGGTGGTGGGGGGCGGGAGCATGCGCTCGCGCTCGGGCTTGCGGCCGATCCGTCGGTGACCGCAGTGGTTGCGGCGCCGGGGAATCCCGGGATCGCCGCGGTGGCCGAGGTGCGGGCCCTCGACGCGGTCGATCCTTCGGCTGTCGCCGCGCTGGCCGTGGACGTCCAGGCCGACCTGGTCGTGATCGGGCCGGAGGCGCCGCTCGTGGCGGGGGCCGCCGACGCGGTACGCGCCAAGGGTGTCCCGGTGTTCGGGCCGTCCGCCGAGGCCGCCCGGCTCGAGGGGTCGAAGACGTTCGCGAAGGACGTGATGACGGCCGCCGGTGTGCCGACCGCGCGGGCGTACACCTGCACCGCCCCGGAGAGCACCGCACGGGCGCTCGACGAGTTCGGCACGCCGTACGTGGTGAAGAACGACGGCCTCGCCGCCGGAAAGGGTGTCGTCGTCACCGACGACCGGGCGGCGGCGTTGGAGCACGCGCAGGAGTGCGGCCGGGTCGTCGTCGAGGAGTACCTGGCCGGCCCCGAGGTGTCGCTCTTCGTGGTCACCGACGGCGAGGCGGCGGTGCCGCTGCTGCCCGCGCAGGACTTCAAGCGGGTCGGCGACGGCGACAGCGGCCCGAACACCGGCGGCATGGGGGCGTACGCGCCGCTGCCGTGGGCGCCGCCCGGCCTCGTCGACGAGGTCATGCGTGACGTCGTCCACCCGACCCTGGCCGAGATGCGCCGCCGGGGCACCCCGTTCGCCGGCCTGCTCTACGTCGGTCTGGCGATCACCGCCGCCGGCCCCCGCGTGATCGAGTTCAACGCCCGCTTCGGCGACCCGGAGACGCAGGTCGTGCTGGCGTTGCTGGAGACACCGCTGGCCGGTCTGCTGCACGCCGCGGCCACCGGCACGCTGGCCGAGCACCCGCCGCTGCGCTGGCGGGACGGCGCCGCCGTCACCGTCGTGGTCGCCGCGGAGGGCTACCCGGCGGCTCCGCGTACCGGCGACGTCATCACCGGCGCGGACGCTCCCGGCGTCATCCACGCGGGCACCGTCCGCCGGGCCGCCGACGGCGCGTTGCTCTCCGCCGGGGGCCGCGTCCTCTGCGGTACGGCCACCGGCGCGGACCTGGCCGCCGCGCGGGACGCCGCCTACGAGGTGGTACGCGGCATCGGGCTGGCCGGCTCCCACCACCGCACCGACATCGCCGCCGCCGCGATCGGCGACCGGATCACGATTCCGGGCTGACCGCACGCCCGGGCTGACGCTCTACCCCTGACCCGGCGGGTCCCGGTGCGCAGACGGCGCCCACTGCTCACCGAGCGGCACCGGCCCTTCGGTTCGTCCCGAGGTCCCGCCCGGCGGGGCGGGCGGGTGCCGGGGTGGCTCGTCCAGGGCCCGCAGGACGGGCAGCGGCGCGGCCACCACGGCGGCGACCAGCAACGCCCCGGCCAGCACCAGGAAGGCCGTCCGCAGGCCCAGCCCCTCGACCAACGGCCCGGCGAGCAGGTAGCCCGCCGGGCCGGCGGCGTACGCGAAGGACGTCATCACCCCGACGACCCGCCCACGGAGGTGTTCCGGCGTGCGGGTCTGCATCGCGTAGTTGGACAGCGGGTTCACCGGCCCGTACGCGAGCCCGACCAGGACGGCGAAGCCGAGCAGGACCGGGTACGGCGGCAGGAACGCCAGGCCGAGCAGCGCCACGCCGGTGACCACCAGGGCGACCGCCATCAGGGTGCGGCGGCGGACCAGCCGGCCGGCGGCGGACGAGCCGAGCGCGCCCAGCACCGCACCGGCGCTCATGGCCATCAGGACGGCGCCGAGCCGGGCGGGCTCTCCCTGCGCGACGAACCAGGCGGGCAGCAGCACTCCCTCGACCGGCAGGTAGAGCGCGACCAGCACCATCGTGATCAGGGCGATCGTGCGGAGCAGTCGGTCCCGCCAGACGAAGCGCAGCCCTTCCAGCGTGCCCCGCCACAGGCCGCTCGGCGGGCGCTCCGGTCGGCCGGCGCCGGGTAGGCGGACGGCCGCTATCAGCAGTACCGAGACCGCGAAGCCGGCGGCGGTGACCCAGAACGTCGGACCGGGCCCCACGGTGGCGATGAGCAGGCCGCCGACGCCCGGCCCGATCAGGAAGGCGAGGCCGAAGATCGCCTCGTGCACCCCGTTGGCGCGTTCGATGCGCCAGCCGGCGGCGTGTGCGGCGGCGGGGAGCAGCGTCTCGCGGGCGGTCAGGCCGGCCGGGTCGAAGACCGCGCCGAGGACGGCGAGCGCCACGATCCAGCCGAGGTTCAGCCCGAGCGTGGCGTCGACCAGGGGGATCGCGGCGACCGAGGCCGCCGACAGGGCGTCGGAGACCATCGCCGTCCGACGTCGGCCGAGCAGGTCGACCACCGTGCCGGAGACGAGGCTGGACAGCAGCAGCGGCAACCCGCCGGCCGCCGCGACGACGCCCGCCGCGGTGGCGCTGCCGGTCCGCTCCAGCACCAGCCACGGCAGGGCCACGACGGCCACGCCGTTGCCGGTGGCCGAGAGCAGCGTCGCCGCCTCCACCAACAACAACGGGGTACGGCGGCGGTGTCCGGTGTCGACCATGGCGAAGATCAGCTTAGGTGGTCCGGTCGGGACGTGTGCCGGTCAGCCGTAGTAGCGGCGCAGCTCGCGGGTGAGGACCTTGCCGGTGGCGTTGCGGGGCAGGTACTTCACGAAGACGACGTCCCGGGGCACGGAGAACCGGGCCAGGTAGTGCCGGACGTACTCGCGGACCGCCTCCTCGTCGAGGGTCTCGCCGGGGCGCAGGGCGAGGAAGGCGGCCAGGCGCTGCCCGTACTCGGGGTCCGGCACACCGATCACGGCCGCCTCGCGTACCTGGGGCAGCCCGGCGAGCAGGTTCTCCACCTCGGACGGGAAGACGTTCTCTCCACCGGAGACGATCATGTCGTCGGCGCGGCCGTCGACGAAGAGCAGTCCGTCCGGGTTCATCCGGCCCAGGTCGCCGGTGTCCAGCAGGCCGTCGCGGCGTTCCCGGCCGTCGCCGGAGGTGTAGCCCTCGAAGAGCATCTCGTTGCCGACGAAGATCCGCCCGACCCGCCCGGCGGCCACCGGCCGGCCGTCGTCGTCGAGGATCGCCAGGCGGGTCCCGTGCGGCGGTCGGCCGGCGGTGGTGGGCGCGGTCCGCAGGTCGGCCGGGGAGGCGATGGAGGCCCAGGAGACCTCCGTGGAGCCGTACAGGTTGTAGAGCACGTCACCGTACGTGTCCATGAAGGCCGGTGCCAGGCCGCCGGGCAGCGCGGAGCCGCTCACCGCGACCACCTTCAGCGGCGGTCGTGGGTCGGGTGCCGGCTCCTCCAGCAGTCGTTGCAGCATCACGGGTACGGCGAACAGCGCGTCGCAGCCCTGCGTCACGAGGGCGGCGACGGTGGCGGCCGGGTCGAAACGGCGGTGCAGCACGATCGTGGCGCGCAGCGCGAAGCACACCTGGAGAGCGGCGTAGCCCCAGGTGTGGAAGAGCGGCGCGGCGATCATCACCCGGTCCCGGGCGTGCAGGGGGATGCGGTCGATGATGGACACCAGCGGGCCGAACCCGTTGGGGGTGGGCCGGCGGGCGCCCTTGGGTGTGCCGGTGGTGCCGGAGGTCAGCACGATGATCCGGCCGTCGCGTTCCGGCGGGCGCAGTTCGCCCGGCAGGGCTCCGGCGACCAGCTCCTCGCGGGCCTGCTCGTCGAGGCGGTGCAGGTCGGCGGGCAGGCCGGTGACCCGGTCGGCGAACTCGGTGTCGTGCACGAGCACCCGGAGGCGCTGCTCCTCGGCCACCGTGGCCAGTTGCGCGGCGGACAGACCGGTGTTGACCAGCACCGCGTCCGCGCCGAGCAGGGTACCGGCGACCACCGTCTCGACCAGGCCGTGGTGGTTGCGGCAGAGCACACCGATCCGGTCGCCGACCCGGACACCGAGCGCGGTCCGCAGTGACCGGGCGAGCCGTTCGGCCCGGTCCAGCAGCTGGGCGTACGTGAGCTCGTGCCCCTGCTCGTCGACGATCGCCACCCGGTCGGGGTCGCGGGCGGCGGCCTGCCGCAGCTCGCCCGCGAGGCTCCATCCCCACCGGCGGAGCGCGCCGAGCTGGGAGGCGATGCGGACGGGACGGCCCGGTGCGAGCAGGCCGCGCCGGGTGAGGGTGGCGACGACGAACGGCAGGTCCATGTCGCGGGCCTCCTTCCGCGCGGTACCGGAGAGGGCCGATCGAGGGGCCCTTCGTGAGACTTCTTCTCGATCATGCACCTCGCGGAGGCGTGCCGCCCAGCAGCCGTTCGGCCCGAGTCCACCTGTCGGACACGTACGGGAAACGCGGCCGCCATGAGAGAGGCGATCCGGCGCGCCCGCCGGAGGACCGGCGGGCGCGTCAGCGGATCTGGACGCCCGAGATGGCGCGGGAGATGACCAGGCGCTGGATCTCCGAGGTGCCCTCGAAGATGGTGTAGATCTTCGCGTCCCGGTACCACCGCTCGACCGGGTGGTCGCGGAGGAAGCCGGCTCCGCCGAGCAGCTGCACGGCCTTCTCGGTGACGGAGACCGCCACCTCGCCGGCCTTCAGCTTCGACATGGAGCCCTCGCCGGCGGTGAACGGCCGGTTGTTGCGGCCCATCCATGAGGCCCGCCACACCAGCAGCCGTGCGGCGTCGATCTCCGTCTTCATGTCGGCCAGCGCGAAGGCGACCGCCTGGTTGGCGATGATGGGCCGTCCGAACTGGACGCGGTCCTTCGCGTAGTCCAGGGCGTACTCGTAGGCGGCCCGGGCCACCCCGAGTGCCTGCGCCCCGACGGTCGGGCGGGACAGCTCGAAGGTGCGCATCGCGGCCTGGCCGGAGGCGCGCTGCCCGGAGCGGGCCCGGGCCAGTCGCTCGTCCAGTGCCTCCTTGCCGCCGAGCAGGCAGCGCCCGGGTACGCGTACGTCGTCGAGGAACACGTCGGCGGTGTGCGACGCGCGTAGGCCGAGCTTGCGCAGCTTGCGGGTCGCGGTCAACCCGGCGGTCCCCGGCGGTACGACGAAGGCCGCCTGTCCGCGTGAGCCCAGCGACGGGTCGACGGAGGCGGTGACCACGTGCACGCCGGCGATGCCGCCGTTGGTGGCGTACGCCTTCTGGCCGCTCAGCACCCACTCGTCGGTGGCCTCGTCGTGGACGGCCCGGGTGCGCATGGCGCCCACGTCGGAGCCGGCCTCGGGTTCGCTGGTGCAGAAGGCGGCGACGGCGGGCTTGTCGACGTCACCGAAGCACTGCGGCACCCATTCGACCATCTGGTCCGGCGTGCCCGCACCGTAGATGGCGGCGACGGCGAGCGAGGTGCCGAAGATGGACAGGCCGATGCCCGCGTCACCCCAGAAGAGCTCCTCGCTGGCGATCGGCAGGGAGAGCCCGGTGGGGTCGGCCCAGCAGGTGGCGAGGAACTCGAAGCCGTAGAGGCCGACCTTGGCCGCCTCCTGGATCACCGGCCACGGAGTCTCCTCCCGCGCGTCCCACTCGGCCGCGGCCGGGCGCACGACCTCGGCGGCGAAGCCGTGCACCCAGTCGCGCAGATCCCGCTGTTCCTCGTTCAGGTCGAGCGAGAACTCGGCCATGTCAGGCCTTGGGGATGTCGAACAGGTTGGCGATGTTGGCGGCCAGGCCCAGGTCGCCCTTGGCCTTGAGCTTGCCGGTCATGAACATCATCACCGGGTTGGCGCCACCGGAGACGATCTTCAGGAACTCGACCGGGCCCATGGTGAGGCTGAGCTTCGGGTCGCGGGTGGCGCCCTCGTTCACCGTGCAGGCGCCGTTCTCGATGACGACCTCGTAGGTGTCGGTGCCACCGTCGGGGCGACCGGTGATGTTCCAGTGAATGACGGCGTTGGTCGAGCCGGCCCGGTCGGCGCGGAACAGCTGCGGCATCCGGCCGAAGACCTCGCTGAGGATCTTGCCGCGCTGCTCACCGGACATCACCTCGGCGATCTTGTCGTCGGGGGTGGACTTGACCAGCTGCGCGAACTCCTTGGGGCCGACGTTGGCGAAGTTGGCCGGGTCGAAGTCAGTCATGGTGGTGCACCTTCCGGGGGATTTGGCTACTCGTGCGTAACCTTACGCACGAGTAGGTATGCTCGCAAGGGTGTCCAGCGCACCCACCTTCCGCCGCCTCCCGAGGGCCGTCCGCGAGCAGCAGATGCTCGACGCGGCGGTCAAGGTCTTCTCCCGACGCGGCTACCACGCGGCCAGCATGGACGAGATCGCCGACGATGCCGGCATCTCCAAGCCGATGGTCTACGCGTACCTGGGCACGAAGGAGGAGCTGTTCGTCGCGTGCCTGCACCGCGAGGGCACCCGGATGATGCAGGCCATCGCCGGGGCGGCGGCCCCCGAGCTGCCCGCCGACGAACGCCTCTGGCGTGGCCTGCGGGCGTTCTTCGGTGTCGTCGGGGCACACCGGGACGGCTGGGCGGTCCTCTACCGGCAGGCCCGGGGCGAGCAGCCGTTCGCCGGGGAGATCGCCACGATGCGCGCCCGCCTCGTCGAGGTGGTCGCCGGGATGCTCGACCACGCCCTGCGCGCCGAGGGGCGCGAGGTGGGCGAGACCGACCTGGAGGTCGTCGCGTACGCGTTGGTGGGCGCGACCGAGTCGCTGGCCGACTGGCTTGCCGACCACCCGGAGGCCGACCCGGAGAAGACGGCCACCCGGATGATGAACGCCGCCTGGCTCGGCGCCGGACAGCTCCTGCACGGCGCCACCTGGCGCCCGCCCTCGGCGTGAAAGGAAGGGCCCCCTGTTAACGCCTCCGGTAGAGGAAGGGTCCCCTCTTAACGCGAGGCGGCGGCCCGGCGCTTCGCGCGGACGCGCAGCCAGCGGGCCGCCTCGATCAGGAGCGTGAACGCCACCGACAGGCCCACCCCGGCCAGGATGCCCCGCAGCGGGTCACGCTCGAAGGCCAGCCCCCCGAAGTACCCGAGCAGCCCGCAGTAGAGCGCCCAGCTCACGGCCGCGATCGTGTCGAAGAGCAGGAAGGCCCGCCGGGGATATCGAACGGCGCCCATGGTCAGGGTGACCGCCGTCCGGCCGCCGGGGACGTACCGGGCGGTGGTCAGGATCAGCCCGCCGCGCCGGTCCACCGCCCGGCGGGCCCACTCCGAGCCGGCCCGCCGCCGGCTCTCCGCGGGCAGGCGGGCCAGCCGGTGCGCGCCACCGCCGCGACCGATCGCGTACGAGACGTGGTCCCCGGCGAGCGCGCCGAACGCCGCGGCGGCGATCACCACCGCCAGGTCGGGGTTTCCGCCGGTGGCGAGGACGGAGGCCGTGATCACCGCCGCCTCGCCCGGCACCATCGGGAAGAACGCGTCGACCGCGGTGAGCCCGAAGATCAGCAGGTACACCCACGGTGAGGCGACCGTCTGTCGGAGCAGGTCGAGCGTGGACTCCATGCTCCTCATGCTCCGGTCCGCGATGTTAAGAAGGGGCCCTTCCTCGACAAAAGGCGTTAGCGGGGGGCCCTTCCTTACACCTCGCGCACCGTGCCGGACAGGTGCGGGCGGCCCCGGGAGTCGTGCAGGGCGAAGTCCCAGGCGGGGGTCGCGCTGAACGCCACCGTGCTCGGCAGCGGCACCGGCAACTTGAACGCCACGTCGACCGTGTACGCGTCGGGCAGCCGGTTCTCCAGCGCCGCCAGGCAGCGGGCCTTGCTCCACATCCCGTGTGCGATGGGTCGGGGGAAGCCGAGCAGTCGGGCCCCCAGCCGGGAGGTGTGGATGGGGTTGTGGTCGCCGGAGACGCGGGCGTAGTCGGTGCCGACGCGGGGCTCGACCCGCCACCGGGCCGAGGCGGCCGGCGGTGCGGGCCGGTCACTCTTCTCGCGCCGCTCGCCGCCGCCCGGTGAGCGCTCCTTGCCGAGGTACGTCGACACGCCGCGCCACACCTCCTCCCCGGCGACCGAGCCGACCAGCACCACGTCGATCTGCCGGCCCCGGTCGTGCGGGCGCAGGTTCTCCGCGTACGTGCGGAAGTCGATCGTCTCGTCGGCCCCGATCGGGCGGTGCACGGTGATCCTGTTGCCCACGTGCACCACGGCGGTCAGGGCGATCGGGAACTCCGGTGCGGTCATCAGCCGCAGCGACAGCGGGAAGCCCATGATGTGTGGGTAGGTCGCCGGCAGCCGGTCGGAGAGGCGGAACCCGCAGACCCGGTCGTAGTCGGCCAGGTGCGCCCGGTCGACGGTGACTCCGGAGGTCGCCAGCTCCACCGAGGGGGGCTCGGCTGCCCGCTGCCCCCCGAAGCCGGGCACCGCGCCGAGCAGCGCGCGCCGGTACAGCGGTCCGGACGCCGGCATCCCGGGCAGGTCGAGGCGGGTCCGGAGCCCGTGCCCGCGCCGGCCCGCCAGGTCGTGCGTGGCCTCCTCGTCGTACGCGGAGAGGTCGTGGGTGGCCTCGACGCTCAGGTCGTGACCCGCCGCGCCGACCGCGTCGTGCTCCGCCTGGGCACGGCGGAACGCGGCGAGGTCGTGGGTCGAGATGATCTCGGTCGGACCCTCGATCAGCTCGTGTACGGAGAGGTCGTCGGCCCGCCGCTTCGCCGGATCGTTGCTGCCCGCCATCACGCCCCCAGCAGGCTCTGGCCGCAGACCCGTACGACGTTGCCGCTGACCGCGCCGGACGCCGGCCAGGAGAGCCAGCCGATCGCCTCCGCCACGTCCACCGGCAGGCCGCCCTGGGACATGCTGTTCATCCGGCGGCCCGCCTCGCGCAGGGCCAGGGGCACGCGTGCGGTCAGCCGGGTCTCGATGAAGCCGGGGGCGACCGCGTTGACGCTGATCTGCCGGTCGCGCAGCACCGGGGCGAGCGACTCGACCAGCCCGATCACGCCCGCCTTGCTGGTGGCGTAGTTGGTCTGGCCCCGGTTGCCGGCGATCCCGGCGATCGAGGACACCGACACGATCCGCCCGCCGGCCGGGATCAGGTCCCGCTCCAGCAGCACGTCGTTGATCCGCTCCTGGCTGGAGAGGTTGATGTCGAGCACCGAGTCCCAGCGGTCGACGTCCATCCGGCCGAGCGTCTTGTCGCGGGTGATGCCGGCGTTGTGCACGACCACGTCGACGCGGCCGTGCCGGGCCGCCACGTGCTCGGCGAGCCGGGTCGGCGCGTCCGGCGCGGTCAGGTCGAGCTGCACGGCCGAGGCGCCGATCTCGTTGACCACCCGGGCCAGCTCGTCCCCGGCGTTCGGCACGTCCAGCGCGATCACCTGGGCGCCGTCGCGGGCGAGCACCCGGGCCAGGGCGGCGCCGATCCCGCGGGCCGCGCCGGTGACGAGCACGACCTGCCCGTCCAGCGGGCGGTCCCAGTCGGCCGGCGGCTCCGCCCGGCCGGTGCCGACCCGGACCACCTGCCCCGAGACGTACGCGGAGCGGCCGGACAGCAGGAAGCGCAGGGTGGCCTCCACGCTGGTGAGGGTGCCCGCGTCCCCGTTCGGGGTGACGTAGACCAGCTGGGCCGTGACGCCCCGGCCGAACTCCTTGCCGATGCTGCGGGTCAGCCCCTCCAGGGCCCGCTGGGCGGTCGCCTCCCGCGGGGAGCCGCAGTCGGCGGGGGCGGTGCCCAGCACGACGACCCGGCCGCTGGGCAGCACCGAACGGGCGCGCGGGTGGAAGAAGTCGTACAGCTGGCGGAGCTGTGCGGAGTCGGTGATGCCGGTGGCGTCGTACACCAGGGCTCCGAAGCGCGCCTCGGCGTCGTCGTCGGCGGCGGGATCGCGCAGCTCGACCCCGGCGGCGGTCAGGATCTTGCCGACCGGCTCGGCGAGGCGACCGCCGGTGGCGGCGCCGAGCAGGACGGGCCCGGTCAGCAGGGGATCGCCGGGGGTGTGCCGGCGCAGGCGGGGCGGGTCGGGCAGCCCGAGGCGCCTGACCAGCGCGCGGCCGGCCCCCGATTGGACGAAGCTCGCGTACCTGTCGGTCATAGGCGTAGCCTACTGGCGAGTAAGGTGCGGGCAAACACTGTCGAGGAGGCGGATCGTGCAGAACATCCGACGGGTCGCGGTCATCGGGGGCAACCGCATCCCCTTCGCCCGCTCCAACTCGCGCTACGCCGACGCCTCCAACGCGGACATGCTCGGCGCGGCGCTCGACGGGCTGGTCGCCCGCTTCGGCCTGGCCGGGCAGCGGGTCGGCGAGGTGGTCGCCGGGGCGGTGCTCAAGCACGCGAAGGACTTCAACCTCACCCGCGAGGTGGTGCTCTCCTCGAAGCTCGACGCGCACACCCCCGCGTACGACATCCAGCAGGCCTGCGGCACCGGCCTGGAGGCGGCCATCCTGGTCGCCAACAAGATCGCCCTCGGGCAGATCGAGGTGGGCATCGCCGGTGGGGTCGACACCACCTCCGACGCGCCGCTCGCCGTCAACGAGGACATGCGCCGTACGCTGCTGAAGCTCAACAGCGCCCGCACCCTCGGCGAGCGGCTGAAGATCGCCGCGAAGCTCCGTCCGCAGCAGCCGTTCAAGCCGGAGGTCCCGCGCAACGCGGAGCCGCGCACCGGCCTGTCCATGGGCGAACACGCCGCTCGGACCGCGCTGCGCTGGCAGATCGACCGGCAGTCCCAGGACGAGCTGGCGCTGCGGTCGCACCACCGGCTCGCCGCCGCGTACGACCGGGGTTTCTTCGACGACCTGATGACTCCCTACCTGGGGTTGACCCGCGACGCGAACCTCCGCCCGGACACCAGCCTGGAGAAGCTCGGCTCGCTGAAGCCGGTGTTCGGCACCAGGGGGCCGGACGCCGAGCAGGCCACCATGACCGCCGGCAACTCGTCGCCGCTGACCGACGGGGCCTCCACCGTGCTGCTCGCCAGCGAGGAGTGGGCGCGTGAGCACCACCTGCCGGTGCTGGCGTGGTTCTCCTGGTCGGAGGCCGCCGCCGTGGACTTCGTGCACGGCGACGAGGGCCTGCTGATGGCGCCCGCGTACGCGGTGCCCCGGATGCTCGCCCGAGCCGGGCTCACGTTGCAGGACTTCGACTACTACGAGATCCACGAGGCGTTCGCCTCCCAGGTGCTGGCCACCCTCGCCGCCTGGGAGTCGCCGGAGTTCTGCAAGGACCGGCTCGGCCTGGACGCCCCGCTGGGCTCCATCGACCGGGACCGGCTCAACGTCAACGGATCCTCGCTCGCCGCCGGCCACCCGTTCGCGGCGACCGGCGGCCGGATCGTGGCCACGCTGGCCAAGCTGCTCGCGGAGAAGGGCTCCGGGCGGGGCCTGATCTCCATCTGCGCCGCCGGCGGGCAGGGCGTCACGGCGATCCTGGAGCGCTGATCGCAGGCCGGGGCAGCCTCCACGGCCTGCGATCGAACAACCCGCCGTCGGCCCGAGCAACCTCGGCGGGAGTTCGCTACGTCCCCTGGTCATGAAACCGACGAGAGGCGCCGCGCGGTGAACCGGGCCGACGAGGACGAGTACCGGCAGTTCGTCGCCGCCCGGCTGGCCTCGCTGCGCCGGACGGCGTACCTGCTCTGCCGGGACTGGCACACCGCCGACGACCTGGTTTCCATCACCATCGGCAAGCTCTATCGGCACTGGCGCCGGGTGAAGGCCGCGGAGAACGTGGACGCGTACGTCCGCGGCGTGCTGACCCACGCCTGGCTGGACGAGCGCCGGCGCCCGTGGCGCCGGGAGCGCAGCACCGACGAGCTGCCCGACCAGGTCGACGTGGAGCTGCCCGAGCCGGCCCTGATCGACCGGGAGGTGCTGCTGGATCTGCTCGGCCAGCTTCCGGCCCGTCGCCGCGCGGTGGTCGTCCTCCGCTTCTACTGCGACCTGTCCCTGGAGCAGACCGCCGCGATCCTGGGCGTCAGCACCGGCACGGTGAAGAGCCAGGCGGCCCGTGGCCTGGAGGCGCTGCGGCTGCTGATGACCTCTCCGGCATCGACGACCCGGGGGGAGCTGTCATGACGTACCAGCAGGTGTTCGACGAGGCGATCGGCGACCTGCCCGCCTCGACCGTCGACGTGGAACGGGTGATCGGGCGGCAGCGCCGCGCCCGGCGGCTCCGCCTGGGTGCGGCGGGTGCGGCGGTCGTCGCGGCCGTGCTCGCGGTGGCACTCGGCACCAACGTCCTGGTGGCGCCGAATGCGAAGGCACCCGTCACCGACGTGTCCCCGGCACCGACCACCATCCCGGGTACGCCCGAGGACCTGAACCGAATCGACGCCGCCGTCGTCGCGGCCCTGGTCCGTGCCGAACCGCGGCTGGTCTGGTCGGCCGACGGGGTCGACTCCGGCACGACCCCGAACTGGCAGTCCGAGGCCGGCGGCGCGGTGGCGAACGCCGCTCCCGACGCGGGGTACCGAGGTCACGGCAGCATCCGGGTCGGTGCCGGTGAGGTGAGGGTCTCGGTGGGGATCGAGCGGGACGGCGCCTTGATGTGGGAAAGGCTCAACGGGTGTGACGGCAGGTCCGCCCCGCAGTGCGTCGAACGGACGGGCCCGCGCGGCGAGCAGATCACGATCGTGCAGGACGCATACGAGGGCGAGAAGGTCCCGGAGCGGCTGAAGGGCAAGGAGCACAGCAGCGGCGAGACCATGCATGTGCGAGCCATCCGGCCGGACGGCTCGTTCATCGAGGTCGGGGCCTACACGGCCGACGGGAAGCCGCGGCTTCCGGTCACGGCGGACCAGATGGTCGCAGTCGCAGTGGACGGGGCGATCACCCTCGCCCCGCTGCCCTCCGCGTCCCCGGCACCGAGCTCGACAGTGACCACGATCGCCGGCACCGACGAGGACGGTGAACGGCTCGGCAACGCCCTGACGGCGGCGCTGAGGCGGCAGGCGGCCGGCTTCACCTGGGTGACCGGGTGGGGTGGGCCGGTGAGTCGCGGACCGGTCTGGATGGACAAGGGACACGTCAGTGTTGACGTGCCCTACCTCGGCCACGCCAGCTTCCGGATCGGGGATCGCGGTGGCCGGATCTCCCTCGGACTGGTGCGCGACGGCCGAACAGCCTGGGAGTACGCGTCGCCCTGCCCCACCGCCGGCCTGGCCGCCCGGAACTGCACCGTGAGTGAGGGGCCCACCGGAGAGAAGATCCGGGCACGTCACCTGGTTGCCGATCTCGGCAGGGCCGGCGCCCTGCACCGGCCGGCGCTCAGCTCGCTCCGGCGGGTGGAGGTGCTGCGTCCGGACGGCACGTACTTGTTCCTGGCCGTGTCGGGTGGCGAGACTGTGCTGTCCATGGCGCAGTTGACGGACGTGGCTCGTGACCCGGCGCTCGCCATCGCACCTCCGCCGCCACCCGGGACGAAGGCGTCCCGAGGCTCCGGGCCCCCGGCCGACTTCGACATGGGCGTGGGGTCAGCGGCGGCCGCCGCCGCGCTGGACGATGTGGTGGCGGACGGGACGATCTTCCTCCGGATGTTCAGGGGCGGGCGCGGCGGACCGACCGGGACCGGCCTGATGTCCTTCTCCTTCCTCGTACAGCGGGAGGGGATGGCCGGCGACGGCGAGATCCTCGTCCAGCGGCGGGTGAGCGCCACCCTCAGCTGCGCGACTGTCCGCACCCTGCCGGCGGCCCACCACCCTCGGCACCAACACGCCGGCGAGTGCGCCGAGTCGACCCGTCCGGACGGCAATCGGGTGATCACCGTCGTCTCGCGGTCGTCCGGCCTGGTGACCTACACCGCGTTCGTGCAGCGGCCGGACCGGGGCATGGTCGAGGTGGTCCTCGACAACCGGCCGAACACCGGCGCCGCCACCGACATGCCGGAGGGCGGGCAGATGGCGGACGTCTGGCCGAAGAACACGAAGGGTGGGGCTGCTCCACCACTGACGCTGGAACAGGTCGTGGAGCTGGCCACGCATCCCGACCTGGTGAACCTGCTGCCGTGAAGCCTCGGGGCCGGGATGCGCGAAGGTCCCGGCCCCCGGTGCGGTGTCGCGGGACCGTGCACGTCGTCCCGGAGGTGTGACGCCGCCCGGCCCGAGCGATGCCGATGGGACCACGGCCGGCGGGTACGGGAGAATGCGGTACGTGACGACGATCCCCAACGTGCTCGCCAACCGTTACGCCTCGCCCGAGCTGGTCGCCCTCTGGTCGCCGGAGGAGAAGGTCCGGATGGAACGGCGACTCTGGCTCGCCGTGCTCCGCGCCCAGCGCGACCTCGGCGTGGCCGTCCCCGACGGGGTCGTCGAGGCGTACGAGCGGGTGCTCGACCAGGTCGACCTGGCGTCGATCGCCGAGCGCGAGCGGGTCACCCGGCACGACGTGAAGGCCCGCATCGAGGAGTTCAGCGCGCTCGCCGGGCACGAGCACGTGCACAAGGGGATGACCTCCCGGGACCTCACCGAGAACGTCGAGCAGCTCCAGATCCGTGCCTCGCTGGAACTGATCCGGGACCGGGTGGTGGCCACCCTGGCTCGGCTGGCCCGGCACGCCCACGAGTACTCCGGCCTCGTCATGACCGGACGCTCCCACAACGTGGCGGCCCAGGCGACCACGCTGGGCAAGCGCTTCGCCTCCGCCGCCGAGGAACTGCTCATCGCGTACGAGCGGCTGGAGGACCTGATCCGCCGCTACCCGCTGCGGGGGGTCAAGGGCCCGGTCGGCACGGCCGCCGACCAGCTCGACCTCTTCGACGGCGACGCCGACAGGGTGGCCGAGCTGGAGCGCCGGGTCGCCGAGCACCTCGGCTTCGCCCGGGTGCTGGACAGCGTCGGGCAGGTCTACCCGCGCTCGCTCGACTTCGACGTGTTGTCCGCGCTGGCCCAGGTCGCCGCCGGGCCGTCGTCGCTGGCCACCACGATCCGGCTGATGGTCGGCCAGGAGTTGGCCACCGAGGGCTTCAAGCCCGGCCAGGTGGGGTCCAGTGCGATGCCGCACAAGATGAACACCCGGTCGTCGGAGCGGGTGAACGGCTTCGCGGTGATCATCCGGGGCTACCTGTCGATGGTCGGCGAGCTGGCCGGCGACCAGTGGAACGAGGGGGACGTGTCCTGCTCGGTGGTCCGCCGGGTCGCCCTGCCGGACGCGTTCTTCGCCGCCGACGGGCTCT
This sequence comes from Micromonospora sp. NPDC049497, assembly GCF_044465805.1. Lineage (NCBI taxonomy): Bacteria > Bacillati > Actinomycetota > Actinomycetes > Micromonosporales > Micromonosporaceae > Micromonospora > Micromonospora sp. NPDC049497. The sequence goes on from NZ_JBITMC010000003.1 coordinate 404,166, forward strand.
TCCAGACGTTCCTCACCGTGCTCGACGAGTTCGGGGCGTACCCGGCGGTGATCAACCGGGAGCTGGAGCGGTTCCTGCCGTTCCTCGCCACGACGAAGATCCTGGTCGCGGCGGTCCGGCGGGGCGTGGGCCGCGAGGTGGCCCACGAGGTGATCAAGGAGCACGCGGTCGCCGTGGCGCTGGCGATGCGGGAGAAGGGCGCGGCGGAGAACGACCTCTTCGACCGCCTGGCCGCCGACGGCCGTCTCGGCCTCACCCGGAGCGAGATCGACACGCTGGTCGCCGACCCCACCACCTTCACCGGCGCCGCCGGCTCCCAGGTGGAAGCGCTAACCCGCCGCATCACCCGGGTCGTAGAAGCCCACCCCGAAGCCGCCACCTACACCCCACCCCCCATCCTGTAACCCCCACCCCCACCCCCACCCCCACCCACCACCCCTCCCTCCGCTTGTTGATCAAGGGGTTTGCGTCACGGTGGAGATCGATTGTGGCGCAAACCCCTTGATCAACAAGGGTGTGCAGGGGGTGGGCGGGGTGGGGCCGGTGGGCGGGTCAGTCGCGGGTGGGGGTTTCGGCTGCGGAGCCCAGGTTGGGGGCGCTCGCGGGTTCGGCGATGCCGCCGGGGGCCTCCGTGATCGCGGGTTCGTGGGCGGTCTCCGCCGCGACCAGGGGCTGGTCGTTCGGCATGACGTCGGGGACCTTGGGCGCCACGATGACCGCCGTGCCGTAGGCGCAGATCTCCATCCACATCTCGCCGCAGTCGCGGCTGTCGAACCGCATCCCCACCACGGCGTTCGCGCCGAGGCGGCGGGCCTCCTCGCCGAGCCGGGCCACCGAGTCGGTACGCCAGCGGGTGAGGTTGTCCGGCGCCATCGGGTCGTACGCACCACCGCGCAGGTTCTTCACCCCCTCGCGGTACGGGTTGCGGGTCCGGGCCATCGAGGAGACGACCTCGCCGAGGATCTGGCGGATCTCGTAGCCGGGCAGTTGATCCGTCGTCACGACCAGCACGTTTCCGATGCTGTCAGGGTGGAGGCGCACCTATCGCGAGCCTTGTTCACCTGATCGGATGCTGAAAAACCGCGCGGCGCGGACGGCCGGCGCTCCGCCGACCATCCGCGCCGCCGAGGGCGCTAACCGTCAGACACCGGCCACCAAGGTGATCCAGGCCCTGTTGTACGCGACACTGCCGTAGTTCTGGATGCTGTAGCCGTCGGCGGTCGAGGCGACGCCGACCTGGCGGCCGTTGTAGAACTCCGGGCCGCCCGAGTCGCCCCGCCAGGCGTTGCCGGTGATCTCGGTGCTGCGGATGGCCTGCCCGCCGTACGCGTCCGTGTAGCTGGTGCTGGTCACCCGGACACTCGCGGTCTTGAGCTGGCTGGAGGCGGAGCAACCGCTGTAGCAGGTCATGCCCCAGCCGTAGATGGTGTTCGTCGACCCGACCGGCGGGTTGCTGCTCGCCAGGGTCACGTAGCTGGTGCTCACGGGGCTGGACAGGCGCATCAGGGCCAGGTCGTACCGGCTGTAGGTGGCGCTCACGGTGCGGGTGACCCCGCCGGAGGAGCGGTAGACGCTGCCGACCCGGACGGACATCGAGCCGCCGAGGCAGTGCCGGGCGGTCAGCACCCACTGGGACGAGATGATCGTGCCGGAGCAGGTGAACGAGCCGTTGCTGAAGACCGCGGCGGCCCACGGGGCGGACGAGACGGTGTTGCCGCCGATGATGTACGGGCTGACGGGTGCGGCGACGGCGCCGGAGCTGGCGCCGAGCACGCCGGCCAGGGCGGTGGCGAGGACCGCGATCACGGATCGGATGCGCATGGCAGGGGGGCTCCTTCTCGGGGCGCGTCCCGGGTTCACCGGGGCGGGGTGCCGGCCGGTGGGCGGGGGTCGGCCCGCCGGCGGAGACATCTCATAGACGTCTGACGATGTACGGTAGGGCCCCTGAGACGTCCTTCACAAGTGTTTCCATCGAGAAACATCGATCAGCACTCTCGGCGCTGCGCTGATCCGGCAAAGCCGGGCGTACGGGGTGCGACGACAACGGATCCGCATCGGGATCGCAACGAACCGGCATCGGTCCCCGGCCCCGTACGCCGACAATGCCGATCACTGTCCGAACCGCCTCCGGCCGGTGCGTCCGTGACGGTATCTGCCAGGTAGGCTGGCTGCGCTCGCCCGTTGTGGGTCGGCACCCAACTGCGTACACAGTCAGGAGTGCCCAGTGCCTCGCGTCGTCGTCGACGTCATGCTCAAGCCCGAGATCCTCGATCCGCAGGGCCAGGCCGTCGCAAACGCGCTGCCCCGGCTCGGCGTCAGCGACGTCGCCTCGGTTCGGATCGGCAGGCGGATCGAGATCGAGTTCACCGGTGAACCGGACCTGGACCGGGCTCGGGAAATCGCCGACAAGCTGCTCGCCAACCCGGTCATCGAGGACTTCACCGTCCGCCTGGTCGAGGCCGACGAGACCGCGGGCGCCCGCTCGTGACCGCCCGGGTCGGTGTCGTCACCTTCCCCGGCTCACTCGACGACGGTGACGCGGCCCGGGCCGTCCGGATCGCCGGCGCAGAGCCGGTGCGTCTCTGGCACGGCGACGCGAGGCTGCACGGGGTGGACGCCGTCGTCCTCCCGGGTGGCTTCTCCTACGGCGACTACCTGCGCTGCGGCGCGATCGCCCGGTTCGCCCCCGTAATGGAGACGATCGTGGACGCCGCCCGGGGCGGCCTGCCGGTGCTCGGCATCTGCAACGGCTTCCAGATCCTCTGCGAGGCGCACCTGCTGCCGGGTGCGCTCACCCGCAACCAGCACCTCCACTTCCGTAACCGGGACCAGGTGCTGCGCGTGGAGTCGGCCGGCACCGCGTGGACCAACGCCTTCCAGTCCGGCCAGGAGATCCTCATCCCGGTCAAGAACGGCGAGGGCTGCTACGTCGCCGACACCGCGACCCTGGACCAGTTGGAGGCCGAGGGGCGGGTCGTCGCCCGCTACGTCGGTGGCAACCCGAACGGGTCGCAGCGCGACATCGCCGCGATCACCAACACCGCCGGCAACGTGGTCGGCATCATGCCGCACCCCGAGCACGCGGTGGAGGCCCTCACCGGCCCCTCCCTGGACGGCCTCGGCTTCTTCACCTCGGTGCTGAAGCACCTGGTGGGGGCGCCGGCGTGACCGTGCGCGGCGGCATCATCGGTCGGCTCACCCGCCCCCGGGGCGGTCACGAGCGCAGCGAGGAGAGGTCATGACCACCCAGGACCCGGTACGGGACAGCGCGGACGCCTTCCCGGCCGCCCCGGCGCAGCCCGCCGCACCGCGCGCGGCAGCCGCCGTGCCGCCGGCCGCGCCGGCCCGGCACGCCGAGCCGGTCCCCGCCGGCTGGGCCGACGGCCTGGACACCGTGCCGCGCGCCGGTGGCACCCCGGGCGAGCTGCAGCCGTACGCGGAGCTGGGTCTCCGCGACGACGAGTACGACCGGATCCGGCAGGTCCTCGGCCGCCGGCCCACCCAGGCCGAGCTGGCGATGTACTCGATCATGTGGAGCGAGCACTGCTCCTACAAGTCGAGCAAGGTGCACCTGCGCCAGTTCAGTGAGAAGGCCCCGCCGAGCGACCGGATGCTCGCCGGCATCGGCGAGAACGCCGGCGTCGTGCAGATCTCCGACGAGCTGGCGGTGACCTTCAAGGTCGAGTCGCACAACCACCCGAGCTTCGTCGAGCCGTACCAGGGCGCGGCGACCGGTGTCGGCGGCATCGTCCGGGACATCCTCGCGATGGGCGCCCGCCCGGTCGCGGTGATGGACCCCCTGCGCTTCGGCGCCGCCGACCACCCGGACACCGCCCGGGTGCTGCCCGGCGTGGTCGCCGGCGTCGGCGGCTACGGCAACTGCCTCGGCCTGCCCAACATCGGCGGTGAGGTCGTCTTCGACCCCTGCTACCAGGGCAACCCGCTGGTCAACGCGCTCTGCCTCGGGGTGCTGCCGGTGAGCCGGCTGCAGAACAAGGCCGCCGCCGGTCCCGGCAACGTCGTCGTGCTGATGGGCGCGCGGACCGGCCGGGACGGCATCGGCGGTGTGTCGGTGCTCGCCAGCGCCACCTTCGACGAGAGCAGCGAGCAGCGCCGCCCGTCGGTGCAGGTGGGCGACCCGTTCATGGAGAAGCTGCTCATCGAGGCATGCCTGGAGCTGTACGACGCCGAGCTGGTGGTCGGCATCCAGGACCTCGGCGGCGCCGGGCTGACCTGCGCGCTCACCGAGACCGCCGCGGCGGCCGGCACCGGCATGCGGGTGTGGCTGGAGCGGGTGCCGCTGCGCGAGGCCTCCATGGAGCCGCACGAGATCCTCGCCAGCGAGTCCCAGGAGCGGATGCTGCTGGTGGTCGAGCCGGAGAAGCTGGAGGCGGTGCTCAAGACCGCCGAGAAGTGGGGCGTCTGGGCCACCGCGATCGGCGAGGTAACCCCGCCGGCCCAGGACGGCCAGCCCGGCCGGCTGCTGATCACCTGGCGGGACCAGCTCGTGGTCGACGTCCCGCCGGGTTCCCTGGTCGACGACGGCCCGGTGTACGCCCGCCCGATGCGCGAGCCCGCCGACCTGATCCTGCTCCAGGCCGACCGCGCCGAGACGCTGCCCCGCCCGGCCGACCCGGACGCGCTGCGGGAGACCGTGCTGCGCATGATCGCGTCGCCGAACCTGTGCGACAAGACCTGGGTCACCGAGCAGTACGACCGCTACGTGCTGGGCAACACCGTGCTCGCCCAGCCGGAGGACTCCGGCGTGATCCGGATCGACGAGCGGACCGGGCTCGGCGTGGCGCTGTCGGTGGACGGCAACGGCCGGTACGCGCGTCTCGACCCGTACCACGGCGCCAAGCTGGCGCTGGCCGAGGCGTACCGGAACGTGGCCGTGACCGGCGCGAAGCCGATCGCCGTCACCGACTGCCTCAACTTCGGCTCGCCGGAGGACCCGGGCGTGATGTGGCAGTTCGCCGAGGCCGTCCGCGGCCTGGCCGACGGCTGCGCCGAGCTGGGCATTCCGGTGACCGGCGGCAATGTCAGCTTCTACAACCAGACCGGTGCGGCGGCCATCCACCCCACGCCGGTGGTGGGTGTGCTCGGCGTGCTCGACAACGTCGCGGACCGGGTGCCGATGGGCTTCGTGCCGCGCCCCGGCGGCGAGCACGACCAGCTCTACCTGCTCGGCGAGACCCACGTGGAGCTGTCCGGCTCCGAGTGGGCATGGGTGACCCACGAGCACCTCGGCGGCGTACCCCCGCAGGTCGACCTGGCCCGGGAGAAGACGCTGGGTGACCTGATGGCGGAGGCCGCGCGGGTCGGGCACCTCAGCTCGGCGCACGACCTCTCCGACGGTGGCCTCGCGCAGAGCCTGGTGGAGTCCTGCCTGCGGCGCGGTGTCGGCGCCCGCATCGCGGTGCCGGAGCGGTTCGCCGGTGGTTCGATGCCGTTCGTCTACCTGTTCAGTGAGTCGTCGGCCCGGGTCCTGGTGTCGGTGCCGCGCGGTCGGGAGAAGGCGTTCACCGCCCTCTGCGCCGAGCGCGGGGTGCCGTTCGAGCTGATCGGCGTCACCGACCCGACCGGCGGCGCGCTGGAGGTGCACGGCCAGTTCCGGATCGGCCTGGACGAGCTGCGGGCGGCCCACGGCGCGACGCTGCCGAGCCTCTTCGGTGGTTCGGAGGTCGTCGAGGTTCCGGCGCCCGCGGCCGGCGTGGCCGGTGCCGTCGAGGCGGTGCCGCTGCCGGTCGCCGAGCCGGCCGGGCAGCCGCCGCTGGACCCGACGGACGTGGTGTCCGAGCCGATCGCGTCGTCCGGCCCGGTGCCGACCACCGGTGCCGCCGAGCCCGTCGCCGCCCCCGGTGGGCCCGACGCGGGGTCCTCCTCCAAGGAGCAGGCACCGCCGGCCGGGCAGGGCTCGCCCGCTGGCCCGGAAGCGCCGACCGCGGGCCCGACCAGGGCCACGGGGGCGTCCGCCCCGGGATCCGGCGACACCGACCAGTCCTCTGCGCCTGGCGAGCGCTGAGGCTTTGGCCGCGGCCGTCCACGCCCAACCCGGTTCCGGTGCCCGGTTCGACTGGGGGCTGGCGGGGGCGGCCGAACTCGGCCGGGTCTGCGCCGCCCTGGTGGTGGTGGACGTGCTCTCGTTCACCACCGCCGTGGAGGTCGCCGTCGCGCGGGGCATCCGCGTACACCCCTTTCCGTGGGGTGAGCAGGCCGCCGAGTACGCCCTGCGGGTCGGCGCGGTGGCCGCCGTCGGCCGGCGCGAGACCAGCCCGGAGCGGCCGTGGTCGCTCTCGCCGGCGGCGCTGACCGCCGCGCCGTTCGTCAGCGACCTGGTGCTGCCCTCGCCGAACGGCTCGGCCATCAGCGCCGCCGCGAGCGCCACCGGGCTTCCGGTGGTCGCGGCCTGCCTCCGCAACGCCGGCGCCGTCGGGCGTTGGCTGCGCCGCCAGGGGTACGGCTCGACGGACGCGCCGGTCGGTGTGGTCGCCTCCGGCGAACGCTGGCCGGACGGCTCGCTGCGGCCCAGCGTGGAGGACCAGCTCGGGGCGGCCAGCGTGCTCGACGCCCTCTCCGGCGTACCCGGTGGTCTCTCCGTCGAGGCCGCGACCGCGCTCGCCGCCCTGGCCAGCATCCCGGACGTGCCGGCGGCCGTACGCGGCAGCGTGTCCGGTCGGGAACTCATCGAGGGCGGCTTCGCCGAGGACGTCGAGATCGCCGTCCAGGCCGGCGCGTCGGACGTGGTGCCGCTGCTGCGGAGCGGCGTCTTCTCCGCCGCCTGAACGATCGGCCGGCCTCACCCGCGTCCCGGGTCGTGGTCGAGTCGGCGCCGCTGACACGGCGAAAGGGCCGTCCGAATCCGGACGGCCCTTTCGCCGTTGTCGTCGTGCGGGTCGCGAAGACCCGGCCCGAGGGTCAGTCGTCGAGCCAGTCCAGCCGACGGCCGCCCCGCTCCGGTGCCGGCGGCCCGTCGGGCCGACCCCGACCGGTCTGCGCCGGATCGCCGTAGCCGGCTCCACCGTAGCCAGCCTGGTCGTAGCCGGCGCGGTCGTCGTAGCCGCCGCGCTGGGCGGGTGGCTCCTGGCCGTAGCCGCCGGCCTGGCCGTAGCCGCCCGGGGAGCCGTAGCCAGCCTGGTCGTAGCCGGCGCGGTCGTTGTAGCCGCCGCGCTGGGCGGGAGGCTCCTGGCCGTAGCCACCGCCGTTCGGGGCCGGTGGCTCCTGGCCGTAACCACCGGACGGGGCGGGTGGCTCCTGGCCGTAGCCGCCGGTCTGCCCGTAGCCGCCGGGGGAGCCGTAGCCACCCTGGTCGTAGCCGCCCCGGTCGTCGTAGCCGCCGGCCTGGCCGTAGCCTCCGGTCGGCTCGCCGCCGCCCCGGCCGTACGGTGCCGGCTCGGGGTCGCCGTAGCCGGGCTCCGGCTGGTAGGTGCCGGTCGCGTACGGGTCGGCGGCAGCCGGGTACTGGGTGGCGTCGCCGGTGTAGCGGCCGGTCGGCTCGTCGTAACGCTCGCCGTAGCCGGGAGCGCCACCGGGGGCCGGCGGATAGCCGGCCGTGCCGGCCGGGGCGGCGTAGTCGTTGCCGCCGTAGCCGCCGCCGGACGCCGGCGCGTTGCCGTAGCCGCCACCCGAGGCCGGCGCGTTGCCGTAGCCGCCGGCCGGGGCCGCGTTGCCGTAGCCGCCGCCGGAGGACGGGGCGTTGCCGTACGCGTCGGCCGCGCCGTAGCCGCCCACGCCGGCCGACTCGTCGCCGTAGCCGCTGCCGGCCCAGCCGCCCTGGCCGCCGGCGGCGCCGTACGGCTGCGGGGGAGCGCCGTACGGGTCCGGCGGCACGTCGTCGACCACCGGGCGGTGCATCATGGTCGGCGCGTCGCTGAGCGCGGCGCCGCCCACCATCGTCGGGTCAGGTCCGGCACCACCGACCACACGGGTGTGGTCGTCCGCGCCCCGGTACGCGCCGCGGGCCGCGGGCACGGCACCCGCCGCGGCGGCAGCGGCACCCGCCGGGGCGTCGTCGTCGCCGTTCTCCCGGCGCCGCATCCAGAGCAGCACGATGGTGCCGACACCGGCGGCGACGAGCAGGCCGCCCAGCAGGATGATCAACATCGACCCCATCCCGCCGGAGTCGTCGTCGGCGGCGGCCGGCGCGGCGGCGGGAGTGTCCGTCGCATCGTCGGTCGCCTCCTCGGTCGTCTCGTCGGCCGGCAGGGCCGACTCGCTCACCGAAGGGGTCGGGCTCGGGCTCGCCTCGGTCTTGAGGGCGAGCGTGAGGCGCTGGCCGGTGATCGACTGGCCGGCGGAGGCGTTGAAGTTCTTCGTCACGGTGACGTTGTCGAAACTCGCGCCGATGTCGATGCGGCCGGGAGCGATCGGCTTGTCGCTGGTGCCGGTGAACCGGAAGTTTCCGCTGCCGTCGCTGATCGTGTCCAGCTGCCGGCCGGCGGAATCCTTGAGGGCGACATAGGCGTTCGGCACGGCCGCGCCGTCCTGGTTGACGACCTTGCCGGAGACCGAGCGAACCGTCTGCGTCCCCTGCGTCGGAGGCGGCGGCGCGGCGGGCTTGCCGACGAGAGTCACGGTCGTCGAAGCCTGCTGCTCCTGCTTCGGTCCGGTCGAATCGACAGCCTTGACCGTGATGACCGCAGAGCCGCTCGCTGCATCGTCAGCCAGACGGAACTGGGCCTCGTACGTGTCGCTCTTGTCGACCCTGCTTCTGTTGCAGCCGTCGACGCAGCTGAGCTTCGGGTTGTTCGAGCTGACGGTGACGTCTGCGGGCACCCCCTCCACCGTGAAGTTGAGGGTGAACCGCACGGTGGTCGTCTTACCCGCCTCGACCGAACTCGGGGACGCCGAGACGTTTGTGATGCCGGGAGCCGCTACTGCCGGGGTGGCGGGGACGGTGAGCAGGGCGCCGAAGACCAGCGCCACGACCACACCCGCCCGCTGCTTCCAGGCACGTCGGTGTGTTGACACGTCCACCGCCTTCCGGACTTGGTCCCCTGGCGGCCGGCGGGCGCCGGGCCGGGGATCATCACGGTACGAATACGCCGTCGGCAACTATGCCTTGTCTGACCGGATCAGCGCGACCCAGGGCCAGCGTGCGCCGTGCTGCGCGCAGGTCGTATCGTCCCGTCGTGTCCTCTCCGCACGTTAAGTCCGCCGCGGTCGCGGCGGCGTTGTCAGCGCTCGATGAGGGGCGTACACCCGAGCGGCCGGTGTTCCGCGATGCGGTACGTGCCTTGTTGACCGCCCTCGCGGAGCGCGCCCCCGGCCGATCGGTGGAGGTGCGTGTCCCACCTTACGGTGCAGTTCAGTGCGTTCCGGGTCCCCGACACACCCGTGGGACCCCACCGAACGTGGTCGAGACGGATCCGGAGACCTGGCTGAGGCTGGCCGCCGGACGCCTCGACTGGGCGGAAGCCGTCACCGACGGTCGCGTACGGGTGAGTGGGAACCGGGCGGATCTCTCCGCCTACCTGCCTCTGGAGCTGGGCGGACGTTCATCGATGGGTGACGGATCGCAGCGATAGCGTGACTTTCTGTATTGACGCTGGTTCGCGTACACTGTCAGGCGACGACAGTGGTCCCGGCTGCCGTGCGGATCCGCCCCCGTGACTCCGCCAGGCCGGTCCAGACCAGCATGAGGGAGCGGCAGGTGCCCCGAGGCGATGGCCGGCTGAGCCACGACCTTGATCCCCAACGACCCGGTCCCCAGGACGCCTGCGGCGTCTTCGGCGTCTGGGCGCCGGGTGAAGAGGTTGCCAATCTGACCTACTTCGGGCTGTACGCGTTGCAGCACCGGGGCCAGGAGGCGGCCGGCATCGCGGTCAGCGACGGCTCCGGGGTGGTGGTCTACAAGGATCTCGGCCTGGTCGCCCAGGTCTTCGACGAGCCGACCCTGGCCAGCCTGCGCGGGCACGTGGCGATCGGGCACGCCCGCTACTCCACCACCGGTGGTTCGACCTGGGAGAACGCCCAGCCGACCATCCGGTCCACCACCTCCGGCACCACGATCGCGCTGGCCCACAACGGCAACCTGGTCAACACCACCGACCTCCAGAAGGAGGTCGCCGAGCGGGGTCTGCTCGCCGACGGCGCGACCAACGACACCTCGCTGGTCACCATGCTGCTGGCCAGCCGGCCGGACCTGTCGGTGGAGGCCGCGGCGCTGGAGGTGCTCCCGCAGCTGCGGGGCGCGTTCAGCTTCGTGTTCATGGACGAGACGACGCTCTACGCCGCCCGCGACCCGCACGGCGTACGCCCGCTGGTGCTGGGCCGGCTGGAGCGGGGCTGGGTGGTCGCCAGCGAGACCGCCGCGCTGGACATCGTCGGCGCGAGCGTGGTCCGCGAGGTGGAGCCGGGCGAGCTGATCGCCATCGACGAGGACGGCCTGCGCTCCACGCGGTTCGCCGCGCCGGAGCCGAAGGGCTGCCTCTTCGAGTACGTCTACATCGCGCGCCCGGACGCCACCATCGCCGGGCGCAACGTGCACTCCGCGCGGGTGCAGATCGGCCGTCAGCTCGCCAAGGAGCACCCGGTCGATGCCGACCTGGTGATCCCGGTGCCGGAGTCGGGCACCCCGGCCGCCATCGGGTACGCCGAGGAGTCCGGCATCACCTACGGCCAGGGCCTGATGAAGAACCCGTACGTGGGCCGCACCTTCATCCAGCCGTCACAGACGCTGCGTCAGCTCGGCATCCGGCTCAAGCTGAACCCGCTGCGGGAGAACGTCCGCGGCAAGCGGCTGGTCGTGGTCGACGACTCGATCGTGCGCGGCAACACCCAGCGGGCGATCGTGCGGATGCTGCGCGAGGCGGGCGCGCTGGAGGTGCACGTCCGCATCTCCTCGCCGCCGGTCAACTGGCCGTGCTTCTACGGCATCGACTTCGCCACCCGGGCCGAGTTGCTGGCCAACGGGCTGGACAACGACGGCATCCGCCGTTCGATCGGCGCCGACACCCTGGGGTACGTCTCCCTTCCCGGCCTGATCGCCGCCACGGAGCAGCCGAAGACGCGGCTGTGCCGGGCCTGTTTCGACGGCGAGTACCCGATCGACCTGCCGTCGGGGAACCTGATCGGCAAGCACGTGCTCGAAGGTGTCGGCCGGCGGGTCGCCGCGGCCCCGTCAGAGCAGCAGAACCCTTCGCTCGTCGCCACTCCGGGCGGCGGCACCACCCACCGCCCGTAGCACCACGGGCGCCGCCGGCTACCGCCGTCGGCGCCAGAACCACAAAGGGGAGAACCGTGACGCACGTGTCCGAGCGCAGCGGCGCAGGAAGCAGCCCGACCGGCGCCGGCGGCGACCGCCAGCCGTGGACGGCCGGCACCGGCCGCCCGGCCCGCAAACGCTCGGTCTCGTACGCGGACGCCGGCGTGTCGATCGAGGCGGGCGACCGCGCGGTGGAGCTGCTCAAGTCGAAGGTGAAGCAGACCCGGCGGCCCGAGGTGATGGGTGACCTGGGTGGCTTCGCCGGCCTGTTCCGGCTGGACACGAAGAAGTACAAGAACCCGATCCTGGCCTCCTCGACGGATGGCGTGGGCACCAAGCTGGTGATCGCGCAGCAGATGGACATCCACGACACGGTCGGCATCGACCTGGTCGCCATGGTCGTCGACGACCTGGTCGCCTGCGGTGCGGAGCCGCTGTTCCTGCTGGACTACATCGCCACCGGTGAGGTCGTGCCGGACAAGGTCGCCGAGATCGGCGCCGGCATCGCCGACGGCTGCCGGTACGCCGGTTGCGCCCTGCTGGGCGGCGAGACCGCCGAGCACCCCGGTGTGCTGCGCCCGGACGAGTACGACGTCTCCGCGACCGGCGTCGGCGTGGTGGAGGAGAGCGACATCCTCAGCCCGGAGCGGGTCGAGGTGGGCGACGTGGTGATCGCGATGCGCTCGTCGGGTCTGCACTCCAACGGATACTCGCTGGTCCGGCACGTGCTGCTCGGCGCGGGCCGGATGCGGCTCGACGTCGTGATCGACGACTTCGGCCGGCAGCGGACGCTCGGTGAGGAGCTGCTGACCCCGACGAAGATCTACGCACAGGACTGCCTGAAGCTGATCGCCGAGGCCGAGGTGCGGGCGCTGGCCCACGTGACCGGCGGCGGCATCCCCGGCAACCTGGTGCGGGTCCTGCCGGAGCACGTCGACGCGGTGGTCAACCGTTCCACCTGGAAGCCGCAGCCGATCTTCGACCTGATCCAGTCCAAGGGCCGGATCGAGGACCCGGAGATGGAGGCGACCTTCAACATGGGCGTCGGCATGTTCGCCATCGTCTCGTCCGAGGACGCCGACCGCGCGCTGGCCACGCTCACCGGCCGCGGCGTCGAGGCGTGGCAGGCCGGCGAGATCATCGAGGGTTCCGGGAACGTGCAGATGATCGGGCAGCACACCCGGGGATGATCACGCTCCGGTGATCGTCCGGGCACTTGATCAGGGGTTCACCCGAGTGGCCATCGCCGCCTAGCCTGAAGGGCACCCTCAACTCCGCCCTGCAGCTTCGGTTGCCGGCGGACCTTCAGGCGACGGTAGGAGGGCGATGGCTGCTCGGGGACGTTCGACCAGCGGGATGCGCGGCCTGGCCGCGGTTCCGTCGTACGTCGTGATGCAGCCGACGACCCTCTGCAACCTCGACTGCGCGTACTGCTATCTGCCGTTCCGGGCGTCCGACCGGCGGATGGCGGTGGCGGTGGCGGAGGCGGTCGCCGCCTCGGTCAACCCGTGGGCGGGGGCGGGACGGTTCTCGGTGGTGTGGCACGGCGGGGAGCCGCTCGCCGTCGGCCGGGAGCACCTGGCCGCCCTGCTCGCGCCGTTCGCGCCGGAGGTGGAGCACCACGTCCAGACCAACGCCACGTTGATCGACGACGAGTGGTGCGCGTTCTTCGTGGAGCACGGGATGCGCGTGAGCGTGAGCGTGGACGGGCCCCGGGAGCGCAACGGCGACCGCGTCACCCGGGCCGGTCGGCCGGCGTACGACCGGATCGTGCGCGGCATCGCGGCGCTGCGCCGGCACGGGCTGCCCTTCTCGGCGCTCGCGGTGGTGGCCCGGCCGGAGCCCGGCCTGGCCACGGAGCTGTACGAGTACTTCCTCGACCTGGGCTGCGACGTGCTCGGCGTCAACATCGAGGAGACCGAGGGCGTCAACACGCGCGACAACACCTGGGACGCGGCGACGGTGACGGCCTTCTGGGCGGAGCTGGTGGCAGCGTGGCGCCGGGCGCCGTCGATCCACCTGCGGGAGGTCGAGTGGTCCCTGCGGTACGCGGCGGCGGTGCTCGACGGCACGGCGGACGGTCTGCTGCCCCGTCAGCTGGACCCGATCCCGACGGTCGGGCACGACGGTTCGGTGACCGTGCTCTCGCCGGAGTTGGCCGGATTCACCGATGCCCGCTACGGCGACTTCAGCAGCGGCAACGTGCTGACCGCCCCGTTGGGGCAGATCCTGCGGGGCGCGGAGCGCACCCCGTGGGTCGGCGAGTTCCTCGCCGGTGTGGAAGCGTGCCGGTCGAGCTGTTCCTACTTCGGCTTCTGTGGCGGGGGCCACGCCGCCAACCGTTACTTCGAGGTGGGGCGTTTCGACGGTACGGAGACCGAGCACTGCCGCAACAGCAAGATCCGCCTACTGGAGGGAGTGTTGGAGCATGCCCGAGACCACGAGTCACCGGCAGCCTGAGCGCGGGGCGGGAGCCACACCGGACGAGGTCGCCGACCGGGTGCGGGACGCCGCGTCGGGCCTGACCGCGCTGCTGTACGAGGCCGAGGCCGCGCGAAGACTGCGGGCCGAGGTGGCGGGCGGCGACGGCGCGAGCGCGGTCTGCGCCTGGAACCACTTCGAGAACATCCCGACGTTCTACAACTGGAACAACCGACCACGCTGAGGGTGGCCGGGATCAGGGACCTACCGTGGAGCCGGAGGGATGTCCGGCACGGCAAGGTCCCCGATCGTCGGTCTGCTGCCGCTCCCGACGGGCACACGCGTGAGCACGCGGTGCTACCGCGTGCTCAGCTGCGACGGGAGGTCAACGAGTTGGGCGGACCCAGTGATCCGGGTCCTCGTCCGCGTGATCCTCATCATCGTCGTCGACATACTCTTTGTAGTCGTCGTCGAAGTTGTGCTCAGACTTACCAGCACCCGCCAGTTCGCGCTGCAAGGCGGTGAGGTCGGTGTTCGGGGAGTGGTACTTCAACTCCCGGGCCACCTTCGTCTGCTTGGCCTTAGCACGGCCGCGCCCCATGGCTCGACCCCCTCGCACAGAATGCGGGGCAGCCCGAAGGCGGGCCCCGATGACGTCAGGCATCTCTCGTGGCTCTTACGGTACATGGGGATGCCGCCGTTCGGCACCTCGGGTTACCGTCGACCGGCTCCGCGCGTCGCGGTGATCCGGCCGTCACAAATTGTACCCGGTAAGGGGTGAAGCCGGGAGCGGCCGTGACACCGGACAAACGCCATCAAACTGGTCTCATGTCCAGCTTAACGGTGTGCCCGACCCGGAGGTGGGCCCGGGGGCGGAAACGGCCGCTCCGCCCCCGGTGACACTCACCGCAGGCGGATCGTGCGCAGCCGGCCGATGTCGGCCATCCGCCGCTCCGCGAGCCGGTCGGCCGCCACCGCCGGCGGGACGCCCTCGGCGTCGGCCAGGCGGAGGATCTCCCGGGTGGTGTCGAAGATCTTCGTGGCGCGCAGCTTGGCCCGGTCGAAGTTGAAGCCCTCGATCTCGTCGGCCACCTGGATCACGCCACCGGCGTTCACGACGTAGTCGGGGGCGTACAGGATGCCCCGGTCCGCGAGGATCTTCTCGATGCCCGGGTGCGCCAGCTGGTTGTTCGCCGCGCCGGCGACGACCTTCGCCCGCAGCGTCGACACCGTGTCGTCGTCGAGGGCGCCGCCCAGCGCGCAGGGCGCGTACACGTCGATGTCGGCGGCGACGAGCGCGGAGGCGTCGTCGACGAGCGCGACCTGCGGGTGGGTGGCGCGAACCCACTCCAGGGCCTTCGGGTTGACGTCCGTCGCGACCACCTCGGCGCCGTCGTCCAGCAGGTGGGCGACCAGGTACTTGCCGACCTTGCCCAGGCCGGCCACGCCGACCCTCTTCCCGTGCAACGTCGGCGCGCCCCAGGCGTGCTCGGCGGCGGCGCGCATGCCCTGGAAGACACCCCAGGCGGTGAGGATGGAGGAGTCACCGGCGCCGCCGTGCTCCACGCTGCGCCCGGTGACGTACCGCGTCTCCCGGGCGACCACGTCCATGTCGGCGACGTAGGTGCCGACGTCGCAGGCGGTGTAGTAGCGCCCGCCGAGCGACTCCACGAAGCGCCCGTACGCGCGGAGCAGCGCCTCGCTCTTGATCTGCTCGGGGTCGCCCCAGATGACCGCCTTGCCTCCACCGAGGTCCAGGCCGGCCAGGGCGTTCTTGTACGCCATGCCGCGCGACAGGTTGAGCACGTCGGCGAGGGCGGCGTCCTCGTCCGCGTACGGGTAGAACCGGGTGCCGCCGAGCGCGGGGCCGAGCGCGGTGGAGTAGATGCCGATGATCGCCTTCAGGCCGCTCTGCTTGTCCTGGCAGAACACGACCTGTTCGTGACCGCTCGATTCCTGGTCGACGGTGCTGGCGAAAACGCCCATGACTCGCTCCTGGTGTGGGGTGCGGGGTTGCTTCCTTGTGGGACGCGGACCTGTGGATGCCGGCGGGATGGTGCCGGTGTCGCTGAGCCTAGTATCGGCCGATGTCGTCCGGCCGACCCACGGCGGGCGTGACCGTGCCGCCGAGGGCGGCCCCGGCCGTCCTGGCTGGGGATCGCGGGACGCGCGACCGCGGCGCCGGTGACGGGCCGGTTCCAATTCGTGGGAGGATCGCGCCGTGCCGTCGCTTTTCGCTTCGTATCTGCGGGTGTACGAGCCGCTGACCGCCTTCGACCGGGACCGCCAGTCGTACTGGCGGCGCTATGTCGAACAGGGCCGGGCCGTGGCCCCCGGTGAGGGGCCGGGCCGGCAGCGGACGTCGGTGATCGCCGCACTCGGCGCCGGCTGGACGCGGCTGCCCGACCTGCCGGACGAGGCGTACGTCCTGGAGGCCGACGACACCCTGCTGGTCTGCCCGTGGAACCTGCGCATCCGGGTGGCGGAGGCGGCGCTGAACGCGCGCGACGGAGTGCCGCCCGTGCTGGCCGACGCCTTCGTCCCGCCGGTGCTCGCCGGCCAGGCCAAGGCCGTGGTGGAGGACTGGCGCAGCGGCGCGCGGGTGCTGGAGCACGGCGTACCCCGCGTGCACGAGCAGATCGCCACCTGGGGCGTACCCCTGCGGTGGTTCGTGCTCTTCGACGCCGAGGAGCGGCACCACGTCACCCGGCCCGACCGTCGGGCGCTGCGCTACCGCACGGAGATCTCCAAGGCCCGTCGTCGCTCGTCGCGGGCACTGTCGGTGCTGCGCAAGTCGGTCGGCGAGGCTCCGATCACCGAGGCGGTCGAGGAGGCGGCCCGGTGGCTGGAGGAGTTCCATCCGCGCTCGGTGGTGGAGCTGGACTACGGCGGCCTGGTGGACCTGCTCTCCGACGAGACGCTGGCCGCGGACGATTCGCCGGAGCTGGTCGCGACCGGCCTCGCCGGCCTGTCGCGCGGCGAGGCCGAGGACGCGTCGGCGGCGTACGACAAGCTCGTGGCCCGGTGGCGGGCCGTGCAGCTGCTGGAGCGGTGCAACTAAGGCAAATCACCCAGGGAGCGCTCCCAAAGCGAGTTCGCCTCGTAGTTGACGCATCACGAACCGTGGTCATGAGTCCGAATAAGGTACTTTCTGCCGTGTAAAAGTCGCATAATTCGGGCATGGTTCATCCGTCCGTCTAGGGACGTTCGGCCGTTCGGCCCATGTCGGACATCGGGGACTAGCCGGACCATGGGAGACGCGTCGGCCGGCGGGACCCCGGCCGATGTCTATACATGTGGAGGAGTGACCGATGGCATCGCGAACGCACGAACCAGAGCCGCTACTCACGCCGGCCGAGGTGGCGTCGATGTTCCGTGTCGACCCGAAGACGGTGACCCGGTGGGCCAAGGCTGGCAAGCTCAGCGCCATCCGCACCCTCGGCGGACACCGTCGGTACCGGGAGTCGGAGGTCAGGGCCCTGCTGCAGGGGCAGATCCCCCAGCAGCGCCAGGGAGACTGACCGACCGGGAGCCAACCGGGCGAGCTACGCGAAGGGCGGTGGACCGAGGGTCCGCCGCCCTTCGGCGTGACCGGACCCCGGATCCCCGAGACCGGTCACTCCGGCACGGTGATCCGGATGCCGACAGTGCCGCTCTCGCCCCGGCGCAGCCGGCTGCCGAGCAGGCTCAGCCGCCCCAGCAGCCGGTACTTCTTCTTCAGCAGGTCACGCACCCGGCGGGTGTCGGAAGCGCCGTACAGGGTGGCGTGCGCCGGGACGGCCGGGCCGTGCGGTCGGCCCCGGACGTCGCACGGCGCGACGGTGACGTCCCCGCTGCGCCGGATCCGCTTCACCTTGCCGGAGTCGGACACCGTCCAGACCGCCAGCGCGTCGCCGTCGCGTACCGCCCACACCGGGGTCGGCACCGCACGACCGTCCTTGCGGAAGGTCGTGAGCAGGATGTACTTCTCCGCCGACAGGCGGTCCAGCGTCGTCACGCGGCAAGGATACGGCGGCTGCGGCCCGATGGGCGTAGCGATAGCGTTTACCCCGTGACGGGGCAACCACGAGTCGGTGACGTCTTCGGTGAACTGCTGCGGGACGCGCTCGCCGTGGCCACCGGCATCGGGCCACGGCCACTGGCCGGCGGGCGCCTGCCCCGGCCGGTCATCGAGGTCATCGAGCGCGACGACGGCCTGATCAACGGTGCGCCGGCCGCGCACTACCTGGACGGGCCGGCGGACTGGCAGCCGCACGACCACCGGGCGGTGGACCGCGTACGCGGAGCCACGCTGGACGTGGGCGTCGGCGCGGGGCGGATCGCCCTGCTGCTCCAGGAACGCGGCGTACCGGTGACCGGGCTGGACACCTCGCCCGGCGCGCTCGGCGTGTGCCAGCGTCGGGGCGTACGCGACCTGGTCCTGGGCACCGTCGACGACCACGCCGCCGAGGGCCGTCGGTACGACACGTTCCTGCTGCTCGGCAACAACCTCGGCCTGATCGAGGGCCGGGAGCGGGCGCCGGGCTTCCTGAGCGCGCTCGCCGCGCTGGCCCGGCCCGGCGCCCAGGTCATCGCGCACGGCACCGACCCGTACGGGACCCGGGACCCGGTGCACACCGGCTACCACGAGCGCAACCGCCGCCGGGGTCGCCTCGGCGGGCAGCTCCGCCTCCGGCTGCGCTACCGGGAACTCGGCACCGAGTGGTTCGACTACCTGGTCTGCTCGCCGGAGGAGCTGGCCGAGCTGGTGCACGGTAGTCCCTGGCGACTGACCGACGTGGACGACCAGGACGCCCCGTACTACCTAGCGACCCTGCGGCTGCGCGGCTGAACCGACGACGCACGCTTCGGGCGTTAAGAAGGGCCCCCTGCTGTGCACGAGGCGTTAAGCGGGGGCCCTTCCTTACACCTCAGACCTGGACGGTCGGGGGGAGTTGCTGCGGGGGCAGGCCGCCGTCGCCGTCGACCACGGCGTCGGGAGTGCCGTCCTCGTCGAGGTCGACCATCGTGACGTCGACCTTGCCGTCGTGGTCGGTGTCGAACTGGAAGAGGTCGGCCTTGCCGTCGCCGTCCGTGTCGACCACCCAGACGTCGGTCTGACCGTCGTTGTTGGTGTCGGCGCGCAGCAGCTCCACGCGCTCCTCACCCCGGGTCTCCACGGTCTCCACCGTGTCCGTGCTGTGCGCCGTCTCCGGTGCCTGGCTCATGTCGACTCGTCCTTCCCTCGGTTGATCGGCGTTGTACCCGATCCGGTCCGCCCCCACGCATGCCGCCCGGTCCGCCGCTGCATAGGGTCCCCACATGACCGAGTGGAGCGAGCGTCGGCGCGCCGAGCGTGGCGGCACGAGCGGGCGGAGGGGCGCGGGTGATCCCCGTGGCGCCGCCCAGAGGATCGGGGAGGCGTCATGAGCGAGCGGAGCAAGCGAATCATCGGGTGCGGCGCGTTGGTGCCTCATGCCGGCTCCTCGCGGAGCGAGGAGCCGGCATGAGCGAGCGCTGTGTCGTGGTCGGAGCCGGGACGATGGGGCTGGGCATCGCGTACGTGGCGGCGGGCGCCGGCCACGCCGTGGAACTGGTCGAGGTGGACCGGGAGCGGGGGGCCGCCGCCCTCGCGCGCCTCGGCGAGCTGTGGGACCGCGCGGTCGGGCGGGGGAAGCTCACCGCCGACGAGGCCGCCGCGAACCGGGCCCGGGTGACGCTGCGCGCCGCCCTCACCGAGGTCGCCCCGGAGCCCGCCGTCGCCATCGAGGCCGTACCGGAGCGGCTCGACCTCAAGCGCGCGGTCCTCCGCGACGCCGAGGCCCTGCGCCCCGCCCTGCTGGGCAGCAACACCTCCAGCATCCCGATCGGCGAGCTGGCCGAAGGGCTGGCCCGGCCGGAGCGCTTCCTCGGGCTGCACTTCTTCAATCCGGTGTGGGCGATGGCCCTGCTGGAGGTCGTGGTCGGCCCGGCCACCGCGGAGGAGACCACCGCGGCGGCCGTCGCCCTCGCCGGCCGGTTGGGCAAGGACCCCGTCGTCGTACGCGACATGCCCGGCTTCGCCACCTCCCGGCTCGGCGTGACCCTCGGCCTGGAGGCGATCCGGATGGTCGCCGACGGGGTGGCCGACCCGGCCGACATCGACAAGGCGATGGTGCTCGGCTACCGGCACCCCGTCGGTCCGCTGGAGTTGACCGACCTGGTCGGGCTGGACGTACGGCTGGACATCGCCCGCACCCTCCAGGCCGCGTACGGGGACCGGTTCGCGCCGCCGCCGCTGCTGGAGGCGATGGTGGCGGCCGGACGGCTGGGCCGGAAGTCCGGGCAGGGCTTCTACCGATGGGTGGACGGGAAACGGGCCGGCGCAGCCGACCTGGCCGGACTGCTTGGCGGGGGTGACCGGTGAGCGGGCTGCGGGTCGAGGAGGGTCCGGACCGGTTGGTCGTCACCCTGGACCGGCCGGAGAAGCGCAACGCCATCGACGCCGACCTGATCGGCGCGTTGCACGAGGTGTGCGCCGAGCTGGAGGCCCGACCCCGCCTGCTGCTGCTCACCGGCGGCACCGAGGGCATCTTCGCCGGCGGGGCGGACATCGGGCAGCTGCGTGCGCGCGGCCGGCTGGACGCCCTCGCCGCCATCAACTCGGCGGCCTTCGCCCGGATCCGGGCACTCCCGATGCCGACGGTGGCGGCCGTCGACGGGCCGGCGCTGGGCGGGGGCGCCGAGCTGGCGTACGCGTGCGACCTGCGGGTCTGCACGGACCGTGCGGTGTTCGGTCAGCCGGAGGTGCGGCTGGGCATCCTGGCCGGTGCCGGCGCGACCCACCGCCTGCCGGCGCTGGTCGGCGAGGCGCGGGCGAAGGAGCTGCTGTTCACCGGGCGGCGGGTGGACGCGGCGGAGGCGCTGCGGATCGGTCTGGTCAACCGGGTGGTGGCCGAGCCGGCGGAGCTCCTGCCCACCGCGCACGGGCTGCTGGACGAGATGGCCAAGGGTTCCGCGCTGGCGCTGCGGTTGACCAAGCTGGCCGTCGACGCGCCGGCCGCCGCCCATCCCCACGTCGACCTGGTCAGTCAGGCGGTGCTCTTCGAGGACGAGGAGAAGCACCGGCGGATGACCGAGTTCCTCGACCGGCGACGCTCCGGCTGACCCCGGAAACGCCGACGGCCGCACCGGGCAACCGGTGCGGCCGTCGCCGTTCACGCCCTGGTCACTGCCGGAACTGCACGCCCGCGTCGGCCAGCCCGCGGATCACCGCGGCCGACTCGCCGAAGCCGATGATCAGTACGGCGTCGGCCCCGAACTCCTTGATGTCCCGGGCGCCACCGCCGAACTCGACCGGGGTGACCTCGGCGTCCTCGGGCGGGGCGTAGCTCAGCAGCTTCACCCGGTCCGAGGAGATGCCCGCCTGCTCCAGCTCGGCCCGCACCGTCTCCTGGAGGCCCTTGCCGTACGAGTCGTCGCGCGCCACGATCGCGATCTTCCGCGGGCCGTCCCGGAGGATCACATCGGCCAGCGCCCGACCCTGGAGGTTGTCCGGCGGCGCGGTGCGGAAGTACAGACCCTTGTCGTCCAGCTCGGTCAGGCTGGCGTCGGTGTTCGACGGGGAGAAGAGGATCCGCCCCGCCTTCACCACCTCGGGCAGTACCTCCCGGGAGATGCCCGACGCGCCGGCACCGATGATGACGTGCACGCCCGCCTCGACGTGGCTGGCCACGGTGGCCTTGGCGACCGTGGGGTTACCGGCTTCGTCACCGTCGATCCAGACCGCCGGCTCGCCGAGCACACCACCGGCGGCGTTGACGTCCTTCATCCCCAGCGCGGCGCCGGCCGCCATCGGCGGGTTGGCGATGGCCAGGTCACCGGTCTTCGGCATCAGACCGCCGAGGACGAGCGGCGCACCGCTGCCGGGGGCCTTGTCACCATTCTGCTTCTTCGGCTTCGGCGGCTTCTTCGTGCTCGCGGCCGACTCGCTCCCGGCGCCGACGAACTCGGTCTTGCCGTCGTTGAGCTGCTGCCCGTCGAAGTGCAGGGTGGCGTAGCTGGCCGTGGCCGGCTCACCGGCGTCGGTGAAGCCCGCCCGGGTCATCGAGACGCTGCGGTACTCCACGTCCTTGCCGGCGCGGGCCAGCGCCAGGCAGCTCGCCGCCGTCTCGCAGCGCTCACCGCCGTTGGTGACCCCGACGATCTGCTTCGCGACGGCGGCCGGGTCCGTGGTGCCGGCGAGCTGAGCCGCGATCGCGCTGATGACCACCGCGTCGTACGCCTCGGCGGCGTACAGGTAGTCGGTCAGCGTCGCATCGACGGACCGTAGCCGCTCCTTGAAGCTTTCCGGCAACGGCGTCAGAGGGGTGGTGCCCTTCATGCCGTCGACCAGGTTGGCGCGCTCCTTGAGCTCCGCGGCGTACGAGTTCAGCATGTTGCCGTCGCTGCCGTAGAGGCGCACCTGGGTGTTGGTGGCCTCTTCGGGCTTGGCGGTCCCGCAGGCGCTGGTGGCGAGCAGGATCGTCGCGCAGGCGGCCAGGGTGGCTGCCCGCGAGGCGCGTGTCATGAACATGGTCGTCCTTCCTCCGGCGAAGGTCCGCTGCGCAGATTAGCGTGCCGGTGACGGCGGCCGGTTCACGGAGGTCAGTCAATCCGCAGGTCCACCCACTTAGTCACGAAGAGTGACCACTTTTCGGGTGTTGACCGGCGGTCCTACCGTGCCGTGGGTGACCGAATCGCCACAGCAGACGTTCGACGACGCGGCCGCCGTGCTCCGCTCCGCGCTCGCTGGGGACGGCGCCGGCGTCACCGACACGTTCGACGCGGTCGTCGACCGGTCCGGCCTCGCCGGCGCGTACGGGGTGGCATGGTGCCTCGCCGCGACGATGGTGGGGGAGGTCACCGCGCCGGGCCCGTGCGCGCTGGACTTTCCCGGCATCGACGAGGCCGGCTACGACGCCCGGTGGGTGGCCCGCTTCGTCAGCGCGTACGCGAACGCCGACGACGACACCGGTGCGGCGCTGTTCGGTGCGGCGGCGGCCGACGGGCTGCTGCCCGACTGCCTGCTCACCCTCGCCGGCTCGACGATCGCCACCCTGCGCAGCCGCACGGACTGATCAGAGGCCCGGGCCGCCCGTGCGCCCGCACCCGGACGTGGTAGTCCTGTGGACATGTCCGAGGCGATGCTGAGCAAGGTGCGCAAGTTGCTCGCGCAGGCCGAGGACTCCGCCTGCACGCCGGCCGAGGCGGCCGCCTTCACCGCCAAGGCGACGGAACTGATCGCCCGTTACGGCGTGGACCGTGCCCTGCTGGCCGCCCGCGACCCGGCCACCGACCCGGTCGGCGACCGGGTGGTCGAGGTCGTCGCCCCGTACGCCCGGGACAAGGCCGGCCTGCTCGCGGCCGTCGCCGACCCGCTTCGCTGCCGGTGCGTCCGACGCCGCAGTGGCACCGGCTTCGCGATGCACCTCTTCGGCTTCGCCAGCGACCTGGAACGGGTCGACCTGCTCTTCACCTCGCTGCTGGTGCAGGCCGCACACGGGTTGGCCGGTGCGCCGGTGCCGCCCGACGAGCATCCCGCCGCCTTCCGGCGCTCCTGGCTGGTCGGCTTCGCGCAGGTCGTCGCCGTACGGCTGCGGACGGCCGAGGAGGACGCGGCGGCCGACTCGGGCGGCCCCTCCGTGGCGCTGGTGCTGGCCGACCGGTCGGACCGTGTGCAGCGGCGGCTCGCCGAGGTCTACCCCCGGCTGCGGACCGCCGCGCCCCGGCGGCTGGCCGGCTCCGGGTTCGGTTCCGGGGCCGAGGCGGGCCGGCGGGCGGATCTGGGCGGTGCCCGGGTCGGCACCGACCCGCGTCAGGGCATCGGCCACTGACGGTCCGGTGCGGGTCAGCCGGCGCCGCGGACGGCGGTCGCGGCGTAGCGGGAGAGCAGTTCGTGCCAGCCGGCGGTCAGGGCCTGGCGGTAGCCCTCCGCCGCCTGCCCGTGCCGGTCGAAGTGGCGGTGCTCCACCTCCACCCGTGTCCGGTGCGGGCCGTCCGGGTGGAAGAGCACCTCGACCTCGCTCGCCCGGGACGGGTCGGGGACCGGCACCCGGTCGGCCCCGATCTGCCAGGTGAAGACCAGCCGCCGCGGCGGGTCCCAGGTCAGCACCCGACCCCAGTCGGAGCGGAAGCCGTACGGGCCGATCTCGTAGAGCATGCCGCCCGGCCGGGGTTCCATCCCCAGCTCCGCCAGGAGTCCGGGACCGGACCAGGTGTACTCGGTCACCCACCAGTCGGTCATCGCCTGCGTGAAGACCCCGAACGCCTCCTCGGGCGTCGTGGGGACCAGGAGGGTGCTGCGTAGCGAGAACCGTTCGAGATCCTGTCGGACGTCGGCCGGCTCGGCCATCTCCTGTCCCATAGGCCCGGACCATACCGGCTCATGCCCGGCTGTGCACTTGCGCGAACGGCCCTACCGGACGGCCAGTTGATTCTCCGACACCAAGCGTCACCACGCTCCGGGCGGGTGGCCGGGATGGGCGGAGGGAAAGCGGGTAAGCGCGGCGACACGTGACGGGCGGTGGAGGCGGAGCGGAGACCATGGGCGACGACGAACAGCAGCGGGGTTCGATGCGGGCGGTTCCGGGCGAGGCCGGCGCGGAGCCGGACGTCCTGCTCGACATACCCGAGGTCTCGGTCGACTCGATCCGGCTGGCGGTCGACGGGTTGGACGCCGACCTGTCGTTGCGGGCCCGGTTGGCCAACCTGCTTCAGATCGACGCCGGCGTGCGGGTGCACCTGGAGGGTGTCGAGCTGGACATCAACGGTGTGCACGCCGAGGCACTGCTCAAGGTACGACTGGAGAAGGTCGCGGGGATCCTCGAACGCGCGTTGGCCACCATCGACCGGAATCCCCAGATCATCGGGGACCTCTCCAGGGCTCTGGCCGTCCCCGTCGACGACGTGAACCGTGCGGCGCGCCAGATGGCCACCGGCGCGGAGGTCTCGGCGGCCTCTCGGCGGCACGGCCGTCCCACGGAGACGTTCCGTGCGCCGCGTGCGCCGGAGGCCGGTGAGGCGACGGAAGAGCTCGGCCAGCAGGTCGGCGCGATCGGGGCGGTCGCCGACCAGGGCCGGCGCGAGGCGGGTGCCGCGCCGGGTGCCGGGCCGGGTGGTGCGGGTGCCGAGGCGGGCGGTGCGGGTGCCCCTCCGCGTGGTACGGGCGCGACCGGGCCGTCGGCGCGTGGAACCGGTCTGGCCAGCGGCTCGGGCGGAGGCGGCGAGCAGGGGGAGGCGGTCCGGGCCCGGGAACGGAAGGCCACGGCGGACCAGGATCGGGAGCATCCGCCGGAGGCGGCCGGACCGGACCGGCCACCGACGAGCGGCGCCGGCAGGGACGACGAGCGCCAGCCCGAGCAGCCATCGGCGGGCGGCGCGGCGCCGAGTGCCGCCTACCTCGCCGAGCAGGCGAGCGAGACGCTGCGGCAGGCCGGACGGAGCGTCTGGGAGGCGATCCAGGGCGGTATGGCACACCGCCGCCAACAGGACCGCTGATCCGTCCGCGGAGCGTCCGCCGTGGTCATGCCTCCGGCGCGGTGCAGCAGTCGTCGGCGCAGCCCGGATCCGGGCCGTCGATCGGCAGGGACGCGCAGTCGTCGCAGTGGTCGCCCCGCCACGCTTCGACCCCTTCCTTGACCGCGACCCCGGCGATGACGAGCGCGGCGATCGGGTCGGCCCACGACCAGCCCCAGACGGCGTTGAGGACCAGACCGACGAGGAGCACCACGGACAGGTAGGTGCACAGCAGGGTCTGCGTCGAGTCCGCCAGGACCGTCGCCGAGCGGAGTTCCCGGCCGGTGCGGCGTTTGGCGCGTACGAGCAGCGGCATCACGATCAGCGACGCGACGGCGAGGCCGATGCCGACCGGGCTGGCGTCGGCGTCCCCGCCCGCGAGCAGGGATCGCGCGGCGTCGACCGTGACCCAGAGAGCCAGGGCGAAGAACGACACGCCGATGAGCCGTAGCGCCAGCCGCTCCCGACTCTCCGGCACGCGGGAGCGGAACTGCCAGATGAGCACGGCGGCGCTCGACACCTCCACGAAGGAGTCCAGGCCGAATCCGATCAACGCGGTCGACGAGGCCGCGACACCGGCGGCGATGGCGACCAGGCCTTCCAGCAGGTTGTAACCGGCCGTGGCGTAGGCCAACCACAGGCTTCGTCGGGACAGCACCGCCCGGCGCTCCGGGGTCAGCACCGACGCGCTCACGGCGTCACCCCCGCGGGAGCGTCGGCCGGTGTGCCCGCCGGTCTGCCGGCCGGTCTGCCCGCCGGTATGCCGTAGGCCGGGCACAGGGCGACGGCGTCACCCGTGGCGGCGAGCACCTGTTCCGCGGAGCGCAGCAGGTCCAGCAGTTCCGGTCGAGTCAGGGCGTAGAAGGACTGGCGGCCCTCGACGCGGAAGTCGACCAGGCCGCAGTCCCGGAGGCAGGCGAGGTGCTTCGACACCGTCGACTGTGCCACGGCCAACTCGCCGGTCAGGTCGACCACCCGTGCCTCGCCCGTCGCGAGCCGACGCAGGATGGCCAGCCGGGTCGGGTCACCCAGGGACCGGAACAACGCCACTGCCGGACTGACACCACAACCAATCGCCATGCCGCGATGATAGTCGCTGGTGGCGATGCTTCGACCGGTGGCGGTCACATCCCACACCACCGGCTCGTCCGTCAGGAAAACACGGAGGAGAGCCATGTTCGCCACTTACGTCACGGTCACCATCCTCGCGTCGGTCTTCACCGGCATCGCCGCCGTCACCTATCTGATCGGCCACGACTATCCGAGGGCCCAGGCGGACATGAAACGCGTGCCACGGTCGTGGGTGCCCATGCTGGGCATGGTGCTGGCGGCGGGTTCCTCGGGGCTGCTGGCCGGGTTCGCCGTGCCGCTGCTGGGCACCCTCGCCGCCACCGGTCTCATGCTCTACTCCGTTGGCGCGCTCGTTGCACACCTGCGCGTCGGTTCCCGCCAGCTCGTGGGGTGGGCCGTGTTCTTCTCCACCTCGGTGGCCGCACTGACCGTGAACCTGGCCTACCGCTGGTGATTCCGGGGGTGCCAGATGCGGTTGCCAACAGAAGAGCCTCGACTTGAGACAACCTTTTCCGTCGTTGTTGCATGTAAGAGGCGTGACGGACCAATCCGAGCTACATACGAGAGCCGATGCGGCGTACGTGGCGTTCGTTCAGGAGGCCTGGCAACGCCACATCCGCTTGGCGATGCTGCTGACCGGTGATCGGCTGCGGGCCGAGGAGCTGCTCCAGGACAGCCTGGTCAAGGTGTACGAGCGGTGGCGGCGGCTGTCGCGGATCGACGACCTGCATGCCTATCTACGGCGTTCCCTGGTCAACAACCATGCCGCCAACTGGCGGCGTCGGCGGCGGGAACGCCTCGTGGCGGAGGTCCCCGACACCGCTGCGCCGGGAGGTGGCACGGACCACGACGTGATGGTCCTGCGCCGGGCGCTGCTGTCGCTGCCACCGAGGCAGCGGGCGGTCGTGGTGCTTCGGCATTACGAAGACCTGCCGGAGCGGGAGGTGGCTCGGGTGCTGGGCTGCTCGGTGGGCACAGTCAAGAGTCAGCACTCTCGGGCCATGGAGAAGCTCCGTCACCTCATGGATCAACCTTCCTACCGCGAGCAGGTGAGATTGGCATGAAGAGCTTCGATGAGCGACTCGCCGACGGGTTGCACGGCATCGTCGACGGGGACCTTGATTCGTCGCCGCCGTTGGGGGCGCTGCTGGAGCGGGGCCGGCGGGCGCGCCGCCGCCGGACCTCCGCAATCGTCAGTGGGACCCTTGCGGTGCTGGCGCTCGGCGCGATCGGTACGGCGACCCTCGTGCAGCCGTCGACGCCGGACCGTTCCGGCGTCACTGTGGCGGCCCCCGAGGTCGTGTCTTCGCGGATGGAGCTGGCCTCCGCGACGGAAGCGAGCGCGAGCATCAGTTACAAGGTGAAGGTCACGGCCAGGAGTGCGGCGGACGCCAGCACCGCCCAGGTCACCGAGGGTGCGTTCGACCCCCGGACCGACACCGGGCAGCTGAGTTCTCCGTCGCCGGGAGCTGGGGTCGTCTATCTCGAGCGGCTGGTCGACGGTGTCCGCTTCGTCAGCTCCTCCGGCTCGAAGGACGTGTGGAAGCAGTACCCCGGCAGGCACGACAGGCTCGCCTACCACCGTGCGTTGAGCGGCGCGGTGGGTGCGTCGGCGGATCCGGAGCAGCTGTTCGACGCGCTGCGGCAGGACGGCGCCAAGGTCACCCGGGTCGGTCCCGACGTCTACCACTTCACCAGCACGACGTCGGTCGACAACCGGTACGGCACGGAGACGGTGACGTTCGTCGGTGACGTGACCCTCGACGCGGACAAGCGCATCGCGAAGGTGTCGTACGAGCTGACGCGCAAGGGGCAGTTCCGGCCGGGGGTCAAGGGCGGACTGGCCTACGGCGGCACCGATGTGGTGACCGTGGAGCTGTCCGAATACGGCACTCCGGTGCAGGTTGATCGGCCGGCCAAGGTGGTCGTCGTCAAGTAGGTCCTCCCGGTCGTGGCGGCGAGTTGACGCGCGTTGTGGCCCGGGTGACTCAGGGATTACTCCTTTGCGGCAGCACGCTCAGGTCCGAGAACCCGGGGCTGAGCGTGCTGCCGCGCGCCAGGGGTGCGCGGGTTGACCACACAAGCAAGATCTCCACCGGCGTTTCCGCAGGTGGGGATCGCTGCAGTCCGGCGAAAGCCGTGCCCAAGCTCTGACACGGCCCGCTGATGAGGCCTGTCTGCCTGGGGTGGCTGCCGGTAATCATCGGGCTGGGGGTGACACAAGCCAGGGTGAGAGCTCGTCAACCAGGCAGGGGTTGTGGATGGGTCCACCGGTGAAACGCGACGAGGATTGGTTCACCAGGGTCTACACGGCCCAATACGGACACGTGGTGAAGTACGGACAACGTCGGCTTGCCGACCCGGATGCAGCGGCCGAGCTTGCTCAGGACGTGTTCGTCATCGCCTGGCGGCGTCGCCGCGAGGTCCCGGACCGCAGCCTGCCCTGGCTGTACGGGGTGGCCCGGCGTCTGCTCGCGAACCAATGGCGGGCTCGGAGGGCCGCGCCGGACGTACTGCCGATTACTGACGCTGGCCACAAGCAAGAGCCGAGTTTGCCGGGCGCCGACGCGAGCGTGGGCGTCGCCGATCTCCAGGCCGCCCTGGCCACCCTCGCCGACCTCGATCAGGAAATCCTCCGGTTGGTCGGTTGGGAGGAGTTGACGGTCTCCGAGGCCGCTCAGGTCCTCGGCTGTACCCGTACCACCGCCGCGGTGCGCCTGCACCGGGCTCGCAGACGCCTTCACAACGCCATGTCGCACCCAGCTTCACCGCCGGCACAGCAGCCGATGTTGGCAAGTCCCCGAAAGGCCATGTGATGTTCGGAGAAGAGCGAACCCGCACCCTCCTCAAGCCGATCGACCCGGCCCGGCGCAGCGCCATAGCACCGCCCCGGCTGCCGGCACACGACCTGATCAACCGCGCGGAGGCTCTCGCCGAGCCGGTCGCCCATCGCCGTCAGGCACGTCCTACCCGGCGGCTGGTTCTGGCCGGGACGCTGGCCGTAGCGGTCGGCGCCGCAGCAATTGCCCAGACCATCGGTCCGTCCAACCCGGATACCTCGGACATCGTCAGTCCCCCCGCAGCGGATCCAGGGGTGGTGCTCGTGCCGGTGGCGTATGGCTCTGGCACCCGTGATGCCGGAAGCCAACTGCGCGCGATGGCGAACAGGCTCGTCGACGCGGAGTACGACAACCGCGGCGGCCGGTACATGTACCACCACACGAAGACGTGGGGCGACCCAGTGATGACATCCCCCGACGGTCGCTATCACGTAGCTTTCGCACACGAGACCAAGGTCTGGCAGGCGGCCGACGGGACCGGTACTCAGGTTACGACTCAACTTGAGCCGCAGTATCCGGACCCGGAGTCGCGGGTCTACTGGCAGCGCAACCTCAAGCCTGAGGCTGCCGCCTCCGCTACCCCCGCGCCTGACAGCATTCCGCTGCCACCGATCGACCTCGCGCCATTGCCGTCGGGTCGGGCACAGCTGAACGACCTACTCAAAATCAGGTTCGGTGGCAGCGCCGTCAGCAAGGAAGTCAGCACGGTGTACGGGCGGTACGTCGTACCGCGTCAGACGCGCGCTGAGATCCTGCGGGTCCTTGCCGACGTGCCCGGGTTCCTGTGGCGCGGACCGGTAACCGATCGGGCCGGTCGGAACGGTGTAGCCATCACCTTCGACGACCGCGAGCACAACCAACAGTCCCTCCTGATCTTCGACCCCAAAACCGGAGAACTGCTCGCCCACGAGCTACTGGCACTCTCGCCGGTACGGATCAGCGCGTACCAGGTGATCCTCGACACCGCCTGGCTCGATCGGGTCAACTGATCCTGCTTGGTGCCGGGGCCACTCCTGCGGGGGTGGCCCCGATTCGCATCTCCACCTCCCGCCGGGGCGGAGGGGGCAGGCGGAACCTGCGGCGGAAAGCAAAACGCCGACCGGCGTTTCCGCTGGTCGGCGCTGCTGTAGCCCGGCGAAAGGCTATGTGGCCAGGGGCGGGGCCGAACCGCCGACCTTCCGATTTTCAGGCACCCACATTTCCGCAGGTCAGGAAGCCGCCGGAGGTCGCCGTGCGACCGGTCATGCGATTAGCTCCGCATCGTGATGTGCGGGGGCCAGGCGTGCGACATCACCGTGCGCGGCCAGCTCCGACAGGGCCTTGGCGATCTCCCGGTCGCGGCCGTCGACGGCATGCAGGTACCGGCGGGCCGCCGCCATGGACGAGTGCCCGAGTCGCTTCATCAGGTCAGCCAAGGTCGCGCCGGTCTGCGCGGCGAGGGTCTGACCGGTGTGCCGCAGGTCGTGGAAGGTCAGATCATCGAGACCTACCTTCTTCCGCGCCCGGACGAACGCCTGATACAAGGTGTTGCCCCGCAGCGGCGTCCCATCGCGGCTGACGAACAGCCGATCCGTGCCCGCGTACTGATCAAGGCGGCCCGCAAGCGGGCCGGGCCGGCCGCGCTCGGCCTGCTGGCGGCGCAAGCGCCGGCATCGGCCGGCGCGCCGGCCGATGAAGGGCATGCCTCCGGCGGGGGCCAGACGACTCCGAGATGGAGTTACCGAGCGAGTTCCGGTTCGTGGGTGGTGGGATGCCATCCCGCCAGCCACCGACCCAGGCGAGCCGAGCAGACCAGGGCCGGGCTGACAAGGTGTGGGTCGGCGGCAGACAGTGAGGATGGTGGGGTGGGTCGCCGGGTTGGTCTGACTCACCGGCAGACCGACGGTTGCTGTCCTCATCCCGATTCGTCGGCCGGCTCGGTGGCGCCGGCAGCTGCATGTCACCGGTCAGGCGTCGTGACCTGATAGGAGCCTGTGAGAGAGGCGCCCACCACTGTGTTGTCCGCATCGCCTGACCGATGACGTGTCCACGGATTCTCGATGCAGACGAGAAGGGCGGACCTCACCAGCATGGCAGCCAAGAAGCGATCTGTAATCGGTGGTGTCGACACCCACCGCGACACGCACCACGCTGCGATCATCGACAGCACCGGCGGGCTACTGGGCGACGCCGAGTTCCCGGCGACCACCGCCGGTTACGCGGATCTGCTGGCCTGGATGCGCTCCTTCGGACGGGTCACGGCCGTGGGCGTGGAGGGCACCGACAGCTACGGCACAGGCCTGGCCCGTCACCTGGCCAGCAAGAAGATCGCCCTCGTGGAGGTGGACCGGCCGGACCGCCGTGCCCGCCGACGCCAGGGCAAGTCCGACCCGATCGACGCCATCGCCGCCGCCCGCGCGACCCTCGCCGGCACCGCCCTGGGCACTCCGAAGACCCGCACCGGACCTGTCGAGGCCATCCGCGCCCTCAGGGTCGCTCGTCGAGGAGCGGTCAAGGCCCGCACCGCCGCCTTGAATCAGATGCGCGGCCTGGTGGCCGCTGCCCCCGAACCTCTGCGAGCCCACCTGACCAGGGTCAGCGCCGCCGTGCTGGTCAGCCGATGCGCAGCACTGACCTACGACCCGGCCAGACTTCACGAGCCGGAACCCGCCACCTCCGCAGCCCTCGTCGGGCTCGCCCGCCGGGTCACCGCCCTCACCGAGGAGATCACCCTCCTCGACCGGCAGGTGACACCCATCGTCCAGAGCGCGGCACCCCGCACCACCGCGTTGTTCGGCGTCGGCCCCGAGGTCGCCGCCCAGCTGCTGACCACCGCCGGCGACAACCCCGACCGACTGCACTCCGAAGCCGCCCTCGCCCACCTCTGCGGCGGCGCAGCACCCATCCCCGCCAGCTCCGGACGGGTGCGCCGCCACCGCCTCCACCGAGGAGGCGACCGCGGCGCGAACCACGCCCTACACACCATCGCCCTGTGCCGCATGCGCTACGACCCACGCACCCGCGCCTACCTGCACCGACGCATCGCGGAGGGTCTCAGCAAGCAGGAAATCCTCCGCTGCCTCAAGCGCTACATCGTCCGGGACGTCTACACCGCCCTACGCGCCGACTTCGCCGCCTTGACCGCTTGAACCTCCATAGGAGCATCGGGATGGCAGCGAGGGCGGAGGCGGTCAGGCCCGCCACGTCGGATACCACCGCAGAATTTTTTCCGCCGGCTTCGGCGGCTTCTGCTCTCTTTCCTGCGAGGCAGCGGCCTCTGGATCCTCCGGTGTTCTAAACGGTTCGCCTAGGCGACGAACGATTGCTGCCAACGCGAAGGCGAAAGCAACCAGCGCGTCGGCCCAGAGAAGCCTGAGTTCACCGTCAATCGCGGAGCCGTACCCCGCGAGTAACGTCGCAAGGAAGCAGACGGAAGTAACCGTCGAGACCATCACGAGCCAGCGAGGGGTATCGGCACGCCACTGCGGCCTTGGGGGTGCCTCAGTCTGACGGTTTTCGCTGCGTTGTTCCCACCACCGAAGCAGCGATGCGCCCGCTGCCATCCATATCCACGTCATTGCGAACCCGCGTAGGCTGAACTCTTGTGGCGGCAACTCACCGAAGATCCGGTTCATCACGAGTACCAGAAGATGCCCGCTGCCGAGTATTACGACCAACCCGAACAGTGGGCCCCACCAGCCGACGCGCCAGCTTCGTCTTCTAACCAACGGCGTGCTGTGCCCCCTGTCGGAGCCGCCATCCGGGGTGCCCATGGAGCACAGTATGAAGGTCTGCTGGCGTTGCCGTGGGAGCCGCGGACTGGACCGGACGGGCCGGACCGATCGAGTTGCCGAGCGCTTGAGGACCAGGACCAGGCGGACGGCGTCGGACGATCTCGGGCGGTCAGGCCCACCACTTCGGGTACCACCTCAGGACCTCTTCCGCAGACTTCGGCGGCTTGGACTCCCGCTCCCGCCACGCAGCAATGGCAGTCGGACCATGAGCCACCAGTCCCCCGGCGAGGAGAAGTGGCGACGTGACCTGTTCGGGCCAGCCCAGCCACAACCCGACACCCGCCGCAAGCAGGAGCAGAAGCCCTGCGAGCTGCGTCATCCGGAGACGCGGGCGCTTCATGCCTGCAAGTCTACGTTTGATCGACAACGAGGCCGAGCCCCGAAGCTGGCAGCGGCGACGGGATGGCGGCAGAAGCGGGGCGGCGTGTGATCTGCGTGCGATAAGTGGCGGTGATCACGAGCCAAGAGCGGTCAACCAAGGGCAACGGCGACCGACGCAGCGAGGGCACAAAAGCAAGATCCCCACCGGCGTTTCCGCTGGTGGGGATTGCTGTAGCCCGGCGAAAGGCTATGTGGCCAGGGGCGGGGTCGAACCGCCGACCTTCCGATTTTCAGGCACCTGCATATCCGCAGGTCAGAGTGCCGACGAAGGCCGACGTGCAACCGACGTGCAACTAGCTCCGCACTGTGATGTGTCGAGGCAGCCGTGCAACATCACCGTGCGAAGCGAGTTCCGACAGCGCCTTGGCGATCTCCCGGTCACGGCCGTCGACGGCGTGCAGGTACCGGCGAGCTGCCGCCATGGACGAGTGCCCGAGTCGTTTCATCAGGTCGGCCAGGGTCGCGCCGGTCTGCGCGGCGAGGGTCTGACCGGTGTGCCGTAGGTCGTGGAAGGTCAGATCATTGAGACCTACCTTCTTTCGCGCCCGGACGAACGCCTGATACAAGGTGTTGCCTCGCAGGGGCGTCCCATCGCGGCTCACGAACAGCCGGTCCGTGCCCGCGTACTGATCCAATGCAGCCGGACCAGCGGCACGACGTGGGGCGGAATGGCGATCGTCCGCTTCCCAGCCTCCGACTTGGGATCCTTGTCGAACGCCTGCCCAAGAGCGTGCAGCGGTTCGACGCGAGCCTTCCGAACCGTAATCGTGTGCTCGGTCAGGTCCACGTCTGAGACGCGGAGGCCGGCGATCTCACCGCGGCGCAGGCCGCACCACGCGGCGATGAGAACAGCGGTGGGTAACGCGGGTTGATGGCGTCGACCAGGGCGACGACCTGAGCGGGCGTGGCGACTGGCCGTTCAGCGAGCAGGAGTTCCGCTCCCGCTATGACCAGGTAGAGGCCGGAGCGGACCTGGCCGAGCTGTTCCGGATCGAGCCGACAGACCTGCTGCTGCGGCGGCGCTACGACTCGACCGACCGGGCGACTGGCTTGCTCCTCTCGTCAAGCGTTTCATACATGCCGGTTGCGCTCATCAGCTCAAACCCCGCGCTCCTGGACGAAGCCAACGAGCCGCGGCCGGGAGGAACCCAACACCAGCTCTCCACGGTCGGCATCGAAATCATGACCATGATTGACGAAGTAACCGGTCGG
This sequence comes from Micromonospora sp. NPDC049497, assembly GCF_044465805.1. Classification (NCBI taxonomy): domain Bacteria; kingdom Bacillati; phylum Actinomycetota; class Actinomycetes; order Micromonosporales; family Micromonosporaceae; genus Micromonospora; species Micromonospora sp. NPDC049497. The sequence goes on from NZ_JBITMC010000003.1 coordinate 438,584, forward strand.
ATGCCGACCACTGCTGAGGCCCAACTCTGGGGCTTGCCAGATGGCGTTCCCTTCATCCTCTGCCGACGCATCTCCCTGGACGCCAACGAGAGAGTCGTCGAAGTATCCGACGCTGAATACCCGGCCGACCGGACCGAACTCCGATTCGTCACCCCACTCAAGCCCTGGCCCAAGCGCAGATCCGGCGGCAAGCCGTCAGGGCGGCAAGGAGGAAGACCATGACCGCAGACCTGGACGCCCAAGACGAGCGGTTCCTGACAAGAGCCATCGAGATCTCACGGCGCGCGTTGGAGGACGAAGGCAAGACCCCGTTCGGAGCCATCGTCGTCATATCCGGAGAGATCGTCGGCGAAGGCACCAGCAGCGTTGTCGAGCTGCGAGACCCGACCGCACACGCCGAGGTCATGGCCCTGCGTCACGCAGGCAGCAACCTCGGGCGACACCTCTTCGAAGACGGCGTCATGTACGCCAGCAGCGAGCCCTGCCCCATGTGCCTCATGGCCTGCTACTGGGCACGCATCCCCCGCCTTATCTTCGGGGCCACCAGCCACGACGTAGCCACCTACGGATTCGAAGACCTCCAGTTCTACCGCGAGGTCGCCCAACCGGCCGAGCGCCGTTCACTGCGCGAGGAAGTTGCCGAAGGAGCCCTCCGGGACCAGGCTGTCGACGTGCTACGCAAGTGGGCCGACATACTGCCATCACCGGTCGTGCCCAAGCTCTGACAAGGCCCGCTGCGATCCGACAAATGATCTGCGACAGCTCTCCGTCAACTGATGCGCGACAGGGTCGAGGCGTCTAGGTCCTAACTGGCCGGGAATCAACGCCGTGCCATGCAGCCGATGTCAGTGCATCCGATCATGCAGGCGGGGACCCTGAGCAATTCGGTTAGAACTACCGTGTGGTCAGCGTTGAAGAGATGCCCGCCTTGACTGCCGTGCTCAAGTGGTGGACGCCTGAAGTTCGGGGTTATGAGGCCGGCGTCGCCGCCGCACGGCCGAGCTGATCCACCGGTCGCGCCGGTGGATCAGCTCGCATCCGCCCCGTCGAACGAACGACGGGCACCCTCAGGCTGGCAGCGTCACGGACAGCGGTCGCCTTCCAGCACGAGCAGCGCCTTGTAGTCCGCGCCGGCCGGCGGCTTCCCGAGCGACGTCATCGGCACGTCGAAACTTCGAGCCCCCTCGGCGCCAGGCGCCCGCACCTTGACATAGAGCATCTCGGCGTTCTCGCCCACGGACGCCACGCCGTCCTGGTCACCGGCGCGGAGTGTGACCCACTGGGTCGTAGTCTCGCGCACCGTGTCCAATTGGAGCTCGACGTCTGCGCCGCACTGGTTGACCGCGTCCACGCTGATGGCCTGCTGGCATCCACCGAGACTCAGCCCGATTGCCGCCACAGCCAGGGCCGCGATCAATCGGTGTCGGGGGGACTTCACCATGGCCAGCCTCGCGGTCGCTCTCCCTGCCCGTAATTGTTCCCGACATGGTACGCCCGCCGCTCCCAATACACGCTCGGTGATCGGCGAACAGGGAACCATCTGCACTTGCCGTGATCAGCGCGCTGAGGCGCGGCGAATCAGTTGGCGGACGAATGCCGCGCATCAGTCGACGGAGGACATCTGACAAGGTCCGCTGACTGCCGAATTGACCTCTTAAGGATCAAGGCGGCCCGCAAGCGGGCCGCGCCGGCCCGGCCCCGGCCTGCTGGCGACCTCCGGCCGGCATCGGCCGGGCCGGCCGGCCACGCTGACGGAAGACAAGACCCTGGTAGACCTCGGGGCTCCGCCCCGAACCCCGGCCCTCCTCAGAGATGCCGCCGCGGATCCCCTCGCCGGGCACCACAAGGGCTACCAGCCTCCCCGGACGGGGCCAAGGTCGTTCGTCCGGTAGGGCGCTCCACCTTGTCCCCGTCCGGGGAGGCTGGACGGTCTACGACTGCCCGACGAGGAGATCCGCTATCGTGCCTGCCACGCTCTTACTTTGACCTCCAAGGGAGCATCGGGAGGAAGGCGGCTCGGCCGTTCGTCACCACGCTGGAATCAAAAGCAGCGCAAGGTCAGCCACCAGAGGTGTTCAGTAGTGACCTCATCGCGTTCCGGTAGTTCATCGACTCCTCACCGGACCTCATCCGCAGGCTAAACACCAACTCTGGCGACACACTTTCGGTCGAGGTCGGCAGCATCTCGAACAGTTCGGCCTGGCCACGCAACTCGTAGACCATCCAACTTGGCTGCCCAGCGGGCGGCGAAACCGCCAGTGAGTCAAGTTCCATAGCTACACCCAGCGCAGCTCCCATCGACCGGCGCAGGCGCTCGTGTCGGCTCCGCCTGAAAACTGACCCCGTGGTTCCGGCTGAATTTTGACCCCTTCCGGAAGCATCGGGAGGTGCTGAGCGTGGAGGACTGGGCGGAGATCCGTCGGTTGCACCGGGCGGAGCAGATGGCAATCAAGGCGATCTGTCGCCGGCTGGGGGTCTCGCGGAACACGGTGCGCAAGGCCTTGGCCAGTCATGAGCCGCCTCGCTATCAGCGGGCGGCGAA